>CAVKVK010000097.1:0-8057 GCA_963659855.1 Parabacteroides distasonis
GTAGCCCCGCAGTTGCAGGCAAAGCCTGCAATGAGCGGTTAGCGAAGGGCGAAACACGGGACGAGACAAAAAATTGTGCTCCTAAAAATTCTCTAAGGTTTCTTTTAAGATTTTTAAGCCTTCGTTTATTTCTTCGTCAGAAATATTAAGTGGCGGAACGATGCGCAGTGTGTTTTTGCCTGCTGTTGAAGTTAAAAGACCGTTTGCAAGAAGCTGTTTTTCTAATTCAACTGCACTTTTTGAGTCTGCAATGTCGGCTCCAATCATAAGACCTTTGCCGCGAACTGCAGTAACGTTTTTATTGTTCCAGGAAGCAATCTGAGAACGGATATATTCACCCTTGCGCTTTACATTTTCGAGGAAACCGTCGCTCAAAAGAGTTTCAAGAACAACAAGGCCAGCCGCACAGGCAAGAGGATTTCCTGCAAATGTTGACTGATGGTCTCCAGCCTTAAAAACTTCGTTTGCCTTGCCACGGAACAAAATTCCGCCCATTGGAACGCCACCAGCAACGCCTTTTGCAAAACTTACAACATCCGGCTCAAAGCCAAGTTCATCGCTTGCAAGAAGGCTTCCAGTGCGTCCAAAACCTGTCTGAACTTCGTCTGCCATTACAATTGCGCCAGCCTTGCGTGCAGCCTTTGCAGCAACCTGAGCCCATTCTTTATCAACTAAATTAACTCCGCCTTCACCCTGAATACATTCAATCATTAAAGCTGCGGTTGTGTCGTCAAAAGCGTTTTCTAAAGCAGACCAGTCATTTGCTTTTATAGTTTTAAAGCCTTCAACATAAGGAGCAAAGTATGGAGGATGAAATTTTTCCTGCCCGGTTGCCGTCAGCGTTGCAAGAGTTCTTCCGTGGAACGAAGACTCAAGAGTGTAAATTACACGACGTTTTTCGCCGCCATTTAAGTAGCCGTATTTGCGTGCAAGTTTAAAAGCAGCTTCGTTTCCTTCTGCGCCGGAATTTCCAAAGTAAACGCCTTCAAATCCGGTAGCTTTTAAAAGTTTTTGAGCAAATTTCAGGCCAACATCGCTAGTAAAATAATTGCAGACGTGAATCTGTCTTTCTGCCTGTTTTTGAATCGCCTTTACGAGTGGCTCAAAATCGTGCCCCAGACAGTTAACTGCAATTCCTGCAAGAAAATCTATGTATTTTTTGCCGTTTGTATCGTAACAGCTTGAACCTTTTCCATAAGCGAACGTTACGTCAAACGAACCATAATTATTAACAACTGTTTTGCTTCCCATTGTAAATTTTTCCTTATATTCCGGGCGTTCCCTGCCTGCCGGCAGGTCGGAGAGCTGTGGGCTTCGGTGCCCTCGGTGCTACGCACCGGCCTTCGGCCGCCCTCCGCATTCCTAACGCGCCTTTACGCTAGTAAATCATTGTACCGATTCCACGGTCGCTGAACATTTCGATCAAAAGTGAATGTGGAACTCTGCCGTCTATAATGTGTGTTCTCGGAACTCCGCCATTACGGGCCATCATACAGCATTCAATCTTTGGAATCATTCCGCCGGCAATCGTACCGTCATCAATGTATTTTTGTACGTCTTCAATATGTATCCTCTGAATAAGTGATTCAGGCTTATTTATGTCTTTTAACACGCCGGGAACGTTTGTCAGCTGAACAAATTTTTCTGCCTTCAGGGCAATCGCAATTTTTGCAGCAGCAGTGTCTGCATTTATGTTGTAGCGGCTTTGATCTCCGTTTTCGCCTAAAGCAACTGTCGAAACAACCGGAATAAAACCTTCGTTGAGCAAAGACTCAATAATATGCGGATTTACTTCAGTTACTTCGCCGACAAAACCAAGGTCAACATCTCCTTTATTGATTTTTTTTGCACGCAAAAGCCCGGAATCTACGCCAGAAAGTCCAACTGCCTTGCCGCCTTCCTGCAATAAAAGACCGCAAATGTCTTTGTTCAATTTTCCGGTTAAAACCATCTGAACAATTTCCATTGTTTCTGCGTCTGTGTAGCGCAATCCGTTAATAAACTTTGGTTCAATTCCTACGCGCTCAAGCATATGGTTAATTTCTGGTCCGCCCCCATGAACAAGAACAACTTTTATTCCAATCGTATTCAAAAGAACAATGTCTTTCATTACGGCAGATTTTAATTCTTCGTTGAGCATTGCGTTTCCGCCGTATTTTACAACGACAGTTTTTCCAACCCAATGCCTAAAGTATGGCAATGCCTGAACAAGAACGTCGCTCCAGTGAGCATTATCTAAACGTGGATTTTCTACAAAATTTTCTTCAGTACTCATAATTTTCTCCAAAGTAATTGTGTAATTCCGTCAGTGAATTTTATGTGCGGTAATCTCCGTTGATTTTTACATAATCGTACGTTAAGTCACAGCCCCAGGCTGTTCCTTCTGCGTTTCCGTCTTCAAGTTCAACTAAGATTTCAACAGCTTCTTCGCTTAAAATTTTCTTTGCAATTTCTTCGTCAAAATCAAGTGGAACTCCGTGATCAAAAACTTTTACAGAATGTTCTTCTCCGCCATTTTGTTTTCCATCTTCAAAATAACGCTTTGCGTTTTCGCGGCTAAAGAAAGAAACGCTTGTTTTTTCCGGAGTAAAATTAAATCCAGAGTAGCCCATTGCGTCCAGAATTCTTCCCCAGTTTGCGTCAGCTCCAAAGAAAGCTGCTTTTACAAGATTTGAACAGATAACGGCTTTTGCAAGTCCACGCGCATTTTCTACAGTGTCTGCTCCGTGAACATTGCAGGTTACAAGCCGGCTTGCGCCTTCTCCGTCAGCAGCAATTTTTTTTGCCATTTGACAGTTAAGAGTATTTAAAGCTTCAAGGAAGGTGTCAAAATCTTTGCCTTCGCCTGTAATTTCTGCATTACCGGCTTTTCCATTTGCAAGAATCAAAAGAGTGTCATTTGTAGAAGTGTCGCCGTCAATAGAAACGCAGTTGTAAGTTCCGGCAACAGACAAACGCAGGGCTTTTTCGAGCATCTGAGCGCTGATTGCACAGTCTGTAGTTACAACGCTGAGCATTGTTCCCATATTTATGTGAATCATTCCAGAACCTTTTGCCATTGTTCCCATGGTAACGGTTTTTCCGCCAATCTCTGCTTTTAAGGCAACTTCCTTGTATTTTGTGTCAGTTGTCATAATTGCCTGGCGGGCTTCTATGTTGCCTTTTTTGCTCAAAAGCTGAACGCTCTTATCAAGTCCGTTTAAGATTTTTTCAACAGGCAGCTGCTGCCCGATTACTCCGGTTGAACAGACAAGAACATCGTCTTTTGCAATATTCAATTTTGCAGCAACGGCGTCTGCTTCTTTTTCTGCATTTTCGTAGCCCTGTTTTCCGGTGCAGGCATTTGCATTTCCAGAATTCATAATTACAGCCTGGGCTTTTCCGTTTTTAATCTGCTCTTTTGTAAATTTTACACATTCAGCCTTTACACGATTTTGAGTAAAAACTCCTGCAACATTACAGATTGAATCACTGTAAATTAAGGCTGTATCATAAGTTGTACGATTTGCCTTGATTTTATTTAAAACACCACTTGCGCTAAAACCTTCTGCTGCGGCAACTCCGCCTTCAACAAAAACAAATCCGCTGCTCATTGTTGTCCCCTGTCAATATTTTGGTTAAATCTTACAAAGTTAAGTATATAAAAACTCACTTTTGCATAAATATTCATTGATTATAAAAACTTACGTATATTTATGCAAGTTAAATTGAATTTTATGCGGGCGTTTCCGTGTCTTTCGCCACGGCCGCGCTTTCCAGGGTTCCGCGCAGGAGCGCTCCATTTATTGTGGCTTTTCGCAAAGGTCAAATCCACAATAAACGGCTTCGCCGCCCTTCCAATCGCTAACGCAAAATATCATTCTTCCACTAAACTTCAATTCTTTTTATAATAAGCGTATGACAACACAAGATTTAGAAGAATTAAACAAAGAATGTTCAAAATTCACAGAGCTTTTTGAATCAGTTCAACCTTTTTCCGCAAATTCAACTTTTAACGAAGAAACTATAAAATCAACAATACTCAAAATGATTGACCTTGCCTTTAGCGAACAGTCAAAGGCTTCTTCCTTAAAAAACTGGATGGAAAGTCACGAGTTTTTTACAAGCCCTGCAAGTGCAAAGTATCATTCAAATGTTCCTGGCGGGCTTGCAGCGCATTCTCTTATGGTTACTTATCAGTGTTTTAAATTTGCCCCTGCCCTTTTTTCTAATTTTCTGCTCACAAAACACGCTGGTGAATACAATTTTAGTGCTTCCGACATTTTTATTGCAGGAATTGCCCACGACTTTTGCAAGTCAGGCTTTTATGCAACAGAACACCGCAAAACAAAAAACTATCAGGGTAACTGGGTTTACGAGCCATATTACAAAATAAAGCAGGAAAGCCGCAATCTTGGCCACGGAAACGAATCCGTTTTAAAGCTTTTAGAAATTTTCCCGGAATACATAAATAACCGCCCCGTACTCGAAGCAATCAGCCGCCACATGGGTTTTAGCGATTTAAGCCCAAACGAAACATATAATTATTCAAACTTTTTAGGAAATCCCTTAGTTTTGCTACTGCAGCTTGCAGATCAGACAGCCGCACAATGGTGGGACTGCTAAACAAAAATAAAATTCATATTCTGGAGAAAAAAAATGGAATTTGACCCGAAACATTCAGTTATTACACCGGAAGGCGTTTTTATCATTGCAACTTACGACGAAAACGGTGTTCCAAATGCAATGAACGCAGCCTGGGGAATTCAATCTGACTATACTGAAGTAACATTTTTTCTTGCCGAGCACAAGACAACCGAAAATCTAAAGAAAACCGGCGCTTTTACAGTTTCGTTCGGAACAAAAGACACAGTTGTAATTTCAGACTATTTTGGAGTTGAATCAGGCAAAAACGTGAACAAGATTGAAAAAGCAAAAGTTCATGTTCACAAAAGCGCGCATGTAAACGCGCCAATAATCGAAGAATATCCGCTCACGCTCGAATGTCTCGTAAAAAGCTATGACGACAAAACAGGCATTCTCACTGGAACAATCGTTTCTCAGCAGGCGGACGATTCTATACTTACAGACGGAAAAATCGATTTGGACAAACTTCAGCCGCTTATCTACGATTCTTCAATCCACGCATACCGCACAATCGGCACTGTCGTAGGACACGCGTTCAAAGACGGACTTGCGTTAAAGTAATTTAAAACAAAAAAAGAGGAAACGACACCTTAAAAAGGTTTCTTTTCCTCTTTCAATCTCTTTTTCTTCCAAAAACTACAAAGCAGCAAGAGTGCGTTCGATTCTCTTTAAGCTGCGCTCTTTTCCAAGCACGCTTATTGAACCGATGAGCGGCGGAGAAACACGGCTTCCGGTAACTGCCATGCGGATCGGCATCATAAAGTCGCCGAGTTTAATTCCAAGCTCTTCAGCCTTTGCCTTTGCAAAGTTTTCTGCGCCTTCGTGGTCAGTTTCAAAAACCTTTGCAACAAATTCTTTTGCAACTTCAAGAACTTCCTTTGTCTTTTCTGCATCAATTCTCTTTGGAATAATCTGGTCTGCCGGCGGAACAGCAGGCTCTGTAAACATAAAGTGAACCATTTCTGCAGCTTCCGTAAGGAATTTTAAGCGTTCCTGAATAAGTGGCATAAGTCCAAGCAGAGTTTTCTTTACATCTTCACTGGTCATATTCATAGATTTGTCTACGCAATATGGCTCGCCGTCTTCTCCAAGCGCAACACCAGAGAACTGAGGACCAACATTCGGCTTTGGCTGCGGATTTTCAGGATTGATTTCAAGAGTTGCATCTCCTGTTCCAGTAATAAACGGCAGAGTCCACTTGTAAAGCTCTTCTGTTGTAAGCTGGCGGATATAGTTTGCGTTGTAGAATTCAAGCTTTTTGTAATCGAAAACAGCAGGAGCCTTGTTCAAATGTTCAAGCTTAAAATTTTCTGCAAGTTCTTTAAGAGTATAGAATTCTTTTCCTTCCTCGTAAGAGCAGCCCAAAAGCGCAACATAGTTGATTATTGCCTGTGGAAGGTAGCCGCGTGCGCGGAATTCGTTCAAAGAAGTTGAACCGTGTCTCTTTGAAAGTTTTTTGCCGTCGCTGCCGTTTACCATCGGCAAATGGCAGAATTCAGGATGTTCCCAGCCAAAAGCCTTGTACATCTGAACGTGGAGCGGAGTTGAAGGAATCCATTCCTGTGCGCGCATTACATGAGAAATGTGCATCAAATGGTCATCAACAATGTTTGCAAGGTGATATGTCGGGAATCCGTCCGACTTTAAAAGAATCGGATCAGGAGAAATGTCTTCGTTCTTCCATACAATGTCGCCCAAAATATGGTCGTGGAATTTTGTCTCGCCTTCCATCGGAACCTTTAAGCGGATTACATGCGGAATTCCGCTGGCTAACTTTTCTTTAACTTCTTCAGCAGTCAAATGGCGGCAGTTTCTGTCGTAGCCTGGAGCCATTTTGTTTTCTGTCTGAATTTTGCGGATGCGCTCAAGACGCTCTGCGTCGCAGAAACAGTAATAAGCTTCGCCTTTTTCCAAAAGCTCGTTTGCGTATTTTTTATAAAGCTCAAATCTTTCGCTCTGAACATAAGGACCGTATTCGCCGCCTTTTTCGCCACCTTCGTCCCATTCAATTCCAAGCCAGGCCATTGTGTCGTAAAGGTTTTTAACGTATTTTTCGTCAAAACGAGTGCGGTCTGTGTCTTCAAGACGAAGAATGAATTTTCCGCCTTTAGAGCGCGCATAAAGATAATTAAAAAGCGCAGTTCTTACACCGCCAATGTGCTGCATTCCAGTCGGAGATGGTGCATAGCGTACGCGAACTTCCTTGATATTTTCCATAAATTAACCTCAAATTAAAAAATTATCCGTTCCATAATAATAAAAAACATAGTTCTGCTCAATCAAAACCCAAATTTTTACTGACTTACAGTTATCCAAAGAATTTTATTTTTCCTTGAAAGATATTTTTCGTAAGCCAGGCGAACATCTTTTGCAGTTACTGATTGAACCTGGGCAGAACGTTTTAAGTAAGTTTCCGGATTTCCAGAATATTCAACAGAAGTAATAATATTTGCGGCCACACCTGTTGCATTCTGGCTTGAATCAAAAAGCGTAGTTATGTATTTATTTTTGTATTGTTCAAGTTTTTGTTCAATTTGTTTTTCATCAGGAAAATCGTCAATCGCCTTACAAATAAGTTCGTGAATTTTTTCAAGATTACTGATTTTATAAGCACTTATTGCGCCAAGCATTTCCTTGCCGCCAAGAACTCCGGTTCCAATTGAATAAACCGCTCCAGCCTTTTCGCGCACTTCGTCAAAGAAAATATCGTCCAGATACATAAGGCTAATCGCAAATGGAACATAATCCTCGTCATAGCGTTCAGGGCAGTCGAACACGCCAACACTATAGGCAGACGAGCCTGCCTGTTTGTTTTTTAAATAAATGTCTTCGCCACTAACGCTGATTTTATTTACAGCCGGAGCAGAATATTCACCTTTTGGAATTGAACCAAAAAGCTGATCAAGTTTTTCTACAAGTTTTTTTTGTCCTGCATTGTCAAGATTTGCAACGACAACAAATTTTATTCTCGAAGAATCAAGAAGTTTTTTATGACATTCAAAAACATCGTTTAAGGAAATTGATTTTATTGATTCTTCCGTAATATTTGAAGAAGCAGCATAAGAAGTTTTTCCAAAAACAGCCTTTTCCATTTCTATACTGAGCTGTCCGCTTGGATCAGCAAGAGTTCTTACAAGAGATTCATTTTCGTTAATCATAAACTGATTAAAATCGCTTTCCAAAAATGAAGGATTTAAGATTGAATCAGAATAGACTGCAAGCACGCTGTCCAGGTCTTTTTCAAGACACTTTATACCGGCAACAGAATAGTCGCGTCCACTTGAATTATTCATCGAAAAAGAAATGTTGTACTGCATAGTTAAAATATCTTCGTAAGAATAATTTTCGCTTCCGTGGAACATTAAATCCATTGTAAGTTTTTCAATTCCGCTTTTTGAAGCAGGAATTAAAGGAGTTCCGCCTTCAAAAAC
>CAVKVK010000098.1:0-7771 GCA_963659855.1 Parabacteroides distasonis
TCTACAGGCAAAGTTGTACGCATGTTCTGCGACATTAAATATCCGGACGGAACTCCTTACGAAAAAGACTGCCGCTACATTTTAAAACAGGCAGTAAAAAAAGCAAAAGAACAGTACGATCTTGAATTTAAATTTGGAACAGAATTTGAATTCTATCTCTTTAAATTAGACGAAAACGGCCGCAATACAAAAATTCCATTTGATAACGCAGGCTACATGGACATTGCTCCAGAAGACAAGGGCGAAAACATCCGCCGCGAAATTGACTTTACGCTCGAACAAATGGGAATTACTCCAGAATACAGCCACCACGAAGAAGGCCCGGGCCAGAACGAAATTGACTTCCGCGCTTCTGATGCACAGTCGGCAGCAGACAACGCAGCAACCTTTAAATGGATTGTACGCACAAAGGCAGCTTCTAACGGATTGTATGCAGATTTTTCTCCAAAGCCACTTGCAGTTTATCCAGGCAACGGAATGCACATAAATATTTCTACAAACAAAGACGAAAAAATGAGTGCCATTATGGGTGGAATTCTTTCGCACTTAGCAGAAATTACTTACTACTTAAACCCGACAGAAGAATCTTATTCCCGCATTGGACAGTCAAAAGCACCAAAATTTATCTGCTGGGGCAAACAAAACCGTTCATGCGCAATCCGGGTTCCTTCAAAACATTCAGATTCAAGAATCCAGATTCGTTCTTCTGACAGCGAATGTAATATTTTTATTGCATTCACACTTTTAATCTACGCAGCCCTCGATGGAATTGACAACAATTTAAATCCAGGCACTCCAATCGAAGAAAATCTCTTTCAGTCTTACAAAGAAGACAGCAAAGACTACGCAGAACGCACAAAAAATTACAAAACAATTCCGCTCACTTTAAGCGAAGCTCGTCGCATTGCAGAAAGCAGCAGTTTTGTAAAAAAACACATTACTTTTTAGTTAAGAACGGGGATTTTTTATGGCATCAGATACCCACAGCGTCCTCGTTGTGACAAAAGACATAAAAACTTCAACTCTCATAAGCGCAATGCTGATTCCGCCACTTTTTGATGTAATTCTGGCGGAAGATTTTAACGAAGCCCGCCGTTTGTGCGCAGAGCGCGTTTTTAATATTGTAATTGTTGATTTTGCAGACGGAGAAGGCACAGATTTTGCGATTGATATTTCAACTTACATCAGCACAATTCTTTTGCTTGCCCCGACACAGTTTTTTGACCAGATAAGCTACAAAGTTGAACCTTACGGAATTTTAACAATTACGTCGCCATTTGATCAGTTTTATTTTTACAACATGATAAAAATTGCGATTGCAGTTCAATACAAGGTGCAGGTTCTTTCTAGCCAGACAATAAAATTAAAAGAAAAAATGGAAGAAATCCGTATTGTAAACCGCGCAAAAATGCTTTTAATGCAAAATCAGACAATGTCCGAGCAGGAAGCCCACAGATTTTTAGAAAAACAGGCAATGGACCGCAGCATGAAACGCATTGCCGTAGCAAACGAAATAATAAAACAATACAGTTAGATTTTTCAGGGCGAAAGGCACAGTCTCCGGTGTTCCGCCCTTCGCTAACGCTCATTAACGGCTGTCGCCGTTAACTTCGGGGCTCCATACCGGCGCATTCAATTAACTGTAAAACTTCTTCTTTGTGGATCGGCGTGTTTTTTTCGTAAGCCAGACGATTTTCTTCTATTTCTTCAAATGTCCACAGGCGGCCTTTGTTCATTCCTGGACATTCTTTTGCACAATCCTGCCAGCTTTCTTTACTTTCTACCATCCAGCTCCAGAACGGCCATGTTGAACACTGAACCGGGCGCGCTTCGTAGCATGAACAGCCGCTTTGCCACAAAATGCAGTCATAGTTTTTTTGTTCTTTTAATGCAAGAACCTGAGTTCCGTAATAATAATTTGCCCAGCGGCAATATTGATCTACAAAATCCTTTATGGACATTTTTTTATAATTGCACAATGTAAGTAAATCGCACTTAGAAAGATAAACAAAGCCTGGCGAGTGTCCGCAGCAAAATGAGCAGCGCTGACAGCCAAAATGCAAACCGTCTTTATAAAAAGGTTCTTTAGTTGGATTTGAATTATTTTGTAATGATTGTTCTGACATGGCACAAACTGTAGCACAAATTTAAAAATATTGCGCTACAGAAAAACCTACGCCGGATTGTAAGGGCGCGCAAAGCGCGTTGCGAAGCAATGAAGGCGAACAGCCGTAACCCTGAAAAGCCGGATTATCTGTCCACATTCAGCGCCATAAACTGCACATTTTTTGTAAGTGCAGCTTCGTCCAAAAACTATTCTTCCGGGCGGTTAACCAGAAGTCCGTCAATTGCAAGGCTTAAACTTGTTTTAATGTCATCGGTTTCTGCATTATGCAAAACTGACATTTTAAAAACTGATTCAACGATAAGTCCAAAAATTAAATCGTTTGCTGCCTTTACGCTAAACTTTCTGAATTCGCCGTTTTTCTGGCCACGAACAATAATCATGCTTAAAAGATGTGTAATGCGGATTGTTCGCCGGCGCACACGTTCATAAACATCGTCACCAGTTTTGTAAAGCCCCGTAAGATATGGCACGAGAATTTCAAAAAGTGTTTTGTTTTCTACGCAGGCATCGATCGCATCCGAAGTAATTCTTCTAAGACAGCTTTCCGCAGTAATTGAATGATCTTTTATTATTTTTAAGAATTTTACTTCCAGATCAGAAGAAAGCTGCTTTATGCTGAAGTTAAAAATTTCGTGCTTGCTGCTAAAATAAATGTAAAGAGTTGTGCGGGTAATTCCACAGGCATCGGCAATTTTTTGGAACGTAACATCTTCGTAGCCGTCACGGCAAAAAAGTTCCATTGCTTTTGCTAGAATTTCCCTTTTACGTTTTTCGTGTTCAACAACAATTGCCATTAAAAATATTCCTTTTGTGAACGGTTGTGATTGTTTCCTGTTTTTTGAGTCCGTTCATGTCCTTTTTTTACGCTAAAAGAAGGGCGCTGTGTGTGCTTTTTTTCTTTTTCTGTTCCGTTGTAAATATAAAATGTTGTGTCTAGATTGCCGGATTTTATGCTCTTTAAAACAGAAGCATAACGACCAACATTTTCCTGGAATTCTTTATGAGCCGTAATTACGCCAATCTGCCAGCCTTTAAAATCTGTAAACAGGCTTTTCATGCCTGAATAAAGTTCAGCCGCCTGAGCTTCGTCTCCGAGACGTTCTCCATAAGGTGGATTACAGATAATCATTCCGTTTTCGTAAGGAGCTTCGATGTCCTTAAAATCGCTTACCTGAAAGTCAGGTCGCCACAAATGCGAATCAATTCCGATTGATTTTAGCGCGCGCCCTGCCATAACACAGGCGTGTTCTGCATTTATGCGCGCACGCTCAACTGCAGAAGGGTCAATGTCTGTGCCTGTAATGCGGACTTCTACATCTGTGCGGATTTTTGAAGTTTCTGCTTTTTTTATTTCTAAAGCTCTTTCTTTATTAAAAATTGGAAGATTTTCCAATGCAAAACGTCGTCCAAGGCCAGGAGCAACATTAAAAGCATAAAGACAAGCTTCGATTGGGAGTGTTCCTGAACCACAGAACGGATCGTGCAAAGGAATTTTGCGCTTCCACATCATCATTTGTAAAAGAACTGCAGCTGTAGTTTCGCGCAAAGGTGCAACACCGCCGTCTGTTCTGTATCCGCGCTTGTGCAAAGGAAGCCCGCTCAAATCGAGAAGAATCAGTGCTTCGTTATTGTCGAGATAAACGCGAACGTCGCTCTGTTCACCGGTTTCTGGCAGAGAAGACATATTCCATTTGTCTCCGAGTTTTTTGTAAATTGCTTTTTGAACCATTCCCTGCACAGAATGTTCAGAATTCAACTTTGAACGAAAGCTACGGACTTTATCTACAGTAACTTTTGTATCTTTCTTAAAAAAATCCTGCCAGTTAACAGAATAAACGCCGTCAAAAAGCTGATCAAAATCTTCTGCACGGTAACGCGCCATTAAAAGATATACGCGATCAGCAGTACGCAGGCAAAGATTTGCCCTGAAAAGAGCGTCATTGTCGCCTTCAAAAAATACACGACCAGGGGCATTGCCCGAAAGTTTATAACCAAGAAGTTTAATTTCGTTTCCTAAAATTTTTTCTGCGCCCACGGCACACAATGCAACTAAAGTATTCATTAACTTGACAATTTAACACAAAATGTCATTTTGCTCAACAAGCGTTTTTTTTGTTGTCTTAAAGTTTTTTTTTCCGATAATTAAAGTATGACTAGAAACGATAGAAATCACATTATTACCTGGGTTTGGTTTGCAGCGCTTATTCTATTTACACCACGCGTATGTGCCCAGACTATACAGGAAGAAGCAGAGAATTCTGCAAAAACCAGACAGACTTTTGTTGAATACGGCAAAAAATATATCGGCTGCCCTTACGTAAGCGGATCTGTAGGCCCTAATTCCTTTGACTGTTCAGGTTTTGTTTATGCAGTTTCAAGAGAATCAATCGGCTACCAGTTGCCAAGAACTGTAAAAGCCATTTATGGATTTTGCAAAATAATTGACGAGTCAAAACGCGAAGCCGGCGATTTGGTTTTCTTTAAAACAACTGGTTCTGAACAACCAAGCCACGTTGGAATTTACATTGGAAACAATCAGTTTTTAAACTGTGCTTCCGACGGTCCAAACACTGGCGTTATTTTAAGTTCACTCAAAGAAGGCTACTGGAAAGGCAAATACTATAAAACCGGCAGATTTTTGCCTTCTTCTTCCCTGCTTATAGAACAAAACCAGGATGACGAAACAGGAGAAGTAAGTCTTAAAAAAACAAATTCTTCTTCTAATTCAAAACCGAATGTTTCAAAAACATCTTCCACTGGCAGGAATAATAAAAAATCCAGTTCATCTGCGTTTATTAACAAAGTTGTTCTCGATGGAATGTTCTTTGTTGACTGGAACTTTTTTACTCCAGACAACTTTCGTTTAACATTCCGCGGTTTAACAGGTGAACTCCACGCAATGTATGAAGGAAAAACTCTCAAACCTGGAATCGGTTCATTTGTAAGATGGGACAGCGGAACTGGAGTTATTCAACTTCCGCTAGTATTCAGTCTGACAATGACAGATTATCTGAGAATCTTTGCCGGTCCTGTTTTTACAATCGGTAAACCTTATTTGCCTGGCGACAAGGACGAAAGAATAAAAGCTTCTGTTTTCCCTGGAATTTTGGGTGTGTGCTTTAATTCACCTTCGTTTAAAGCCGGAAAAACTGACATAAGTTTTGTTCAGGATATTCATTACACAGTTTTTAACGACACCGACGGAAGTGCATTGAGTGCATTAAACAGTTTTGCAACCGGCCTTGTTTTTTCAAGCGGAGTACGTGTAACCTTACCAATGTCTACATTGCTTAAATAATAAAACCGTAGAATAAACCTGGAGAATTTTTTACATGAAACTTTTTAACCTTCACAAATTTTATTCTTTGTTTGCCAGCCTTGCTGTTGTGGGGTTAGTTTCATGCTCAAGTTCAATTAATGTTACTGCAAAAAATAATGACGACGTAACTTTAAGTTTTTCTTCTGCTTTTTCTAAAAAATCCCAGGACGCCCTTTTATCTTTAACAGGCGCCCAGGAAAATTCAAAAACCTTGCTTAGTGCCGATGAAGTAAAAACTTTTCTTTCCAGCTCTCAGGCAACAAACATAAAAGCAAGTGTCAGCCCGCAAAACGAAATCGATGCAAGCGGAGATTTTGCAAACATTTCTGACAAAAATCTTTCTTCATTCAACATTTTAAAAAGAACGCAAAAAAGCCTTTCGCTTTCTCTCGGTCCAGAACAAATTTCAGCTTTTTATAATTCTCTACCAGAAGACACCCGTTCATATTTTGATCTTTTGATGATTCCCTGCTTAAACGACGAAAAAATGGACATTGCCGAATACACAGAATTGCTCGCTTCTGTTTATGGCACAACCCTGGCAGAAGAAATTGTAAACGGTCAGATAAAAATTGAATTACAGGCCGAAAATCTTAAAAAGTCAGTAAAAGCTCAAATTACACTCGGTGAACTTTTTACACTGACAGAACAAAAGACGTGGTCAGTTTTCTGGTAATCCGCTAAAATAAAAACCATGGAAAGCGAATTTGAAAACCGTTTTTTTGCACTAGAAACAAAAATTGCCTACATGGACGATTTTATACAAAAACTCCAGACCGAAGTTGTTGAACAGCAAAAGTTAATAGAAGTTTTAAGGGAAGAAAATAAAATTCTTTCTAGCAGGATTTTAGATTTATCAGAGAATATTGATATTCCAAACAGAAAGCCTCCACATTATTAGTGGTGGTTTCGACGGGCTCAACCACCGTGCTCTTAACCAACTGCAATCACTTACGCAATATTAAAAAAATCAGGAAATATTATGACTACATTAAACACAATCAAAAAATCTAAAACCAAAAAAGATTTTGGCCACGAAATGATTGATATTCTCTTTCAGGATGAATACATCTGCGTTATAAATAAACCTACTGGACTTTTAACCTGTCCATATCCAGGCAGCCGCGCCCGCACAGCACAAAATATTCTCGAAGAATTAATGCGTAAAAACGGAACATTTAGTGCAAACCACAGACCATTTGTAGTTCACAGATTAGACCGCGACACTTCCGGCGTAATGATGTTTGCCTTAACAGAAAATGCTCAGAAAAAAATCATGGACAACTGGCATCAAATGGTAACTGAACGCCTTTACCACGCAGTTGCAGAAAATCCAAAAAATAAAAAACTGGAACTGCCAGATTCCGGCTTAATCGACGATGAACTTGCATTCAACTCTCACAACGTTGGTTTTGTTCCAAAAGAAGGCGACAAACCAAAACACAAAGGCGAAAAAGATTCACTTTACGAACGCCACATAGAAGGCCACGGCGAAAACCGGCATTTTAAGACTGTGCCTGCGCGCACAAACTATAAAATTATTGAAAGAGGTCCAACACATTCTCTTTTTGAACTTTCGCTTGACACTGGCAAAAAAAATCAGATTCGTGCACATCTTGCAGGCAAAGGCTATCCTCTTGCAGGTGACGAAAACTATCGCGCGAAAACTGACAACTTTGGTCGTTTGTGTCTGCATGCGCGAACATTAGAATTTATTCACCCTTATACAAACGAAAAAATGTGCTTTGAAGTAAAAGAACCTTCAGAATGGCTTGAATATGTAAAAAAAGGCGACGAACATCCAAAAACTCCTGTGTGGATAGAAGCCTTAAACAATATATTTGAAAATTCGTCTGGAGAACATTTTCATTCACGCTCAAACCGTAAAGAACAAAAGGTTGAACTTGGTCAAAAAAGACTGAGCAGAAAAGACCGCGCCCACATGAACTTTATCGAAGCTGGAAAAAAACGAAGATAAATAAAATTTACAGTTCGCCAAGGTTTTTAATCAATTCTGTCGGAGTGAGTGAATAATTGTCTTTTACTTTTTGACTTGCAAGCGAATGCGCTAAATCTGCAGAAATTGCAGCATCCACCGTTGTGTATCCCTGTGCAAGCAAAGAACAAATCATTCCTGCTAAACAATCGCCACTTCCTCCTTTTGCAAGCGAAGGACTTCCGCACGGATTTATAAAAATTTCTCCACGTTTTTTGTCACTTCCGGTTGAATATGTTCCAATAACGGGATTTGCCCCTTTTACAAGCAAAACAACTCCCGGGAATTTTTTGCAAAACTGTTCAACCAGTTCAATACGCTTTTCAAT
>CAVKVK010000099.1:0-7557 GCA_963659855.1 Parabacteroides distasonis
TTTGAGAAATATTGCTTTTTACCCAGGTTGAATCTGTCGAACTTTTTTGCTTTATACCAGTTCCAACAGAAAAAGTTGTAAACGGAAATGTAAGTGACAAAGTTCCGCTGTAAGCATCTACCTGTGGCGGAAGAGTTGTCGTTAAAGACAGTTTTTGAGAAAAATCTCCTTCATCAGCAGCTAAAACCATATTAAGGTTGTGGGTTGTTACGCAGTCTTCGTCGGTTAAATCCATTGTAAGATATTCCCACTCAGGATTATTTACGTCATCACTAATATACTTTGTCTGAATCATTTTTACCGTAGTGTTCCAGGTAAGTGCCGTATTTGAAAAATGTTCAGTGTAATAAAAAGGCTTAAAAGAAAGCGCATTTGTGTCAGTTAAATCAAGTTTGCGTGCATTATAGTCGGCTTTTTTGATAGAATTCATTGAAGATTCAGAATAACCGCCGTTTGTTGTGTCATCATTTAAGTACGGGTGTTTTTGAAAAACAGGATTAAACGTAAAAGTATCTGCTAAAGACAAAAAACTGTCCTTATAACCTAAATTGCTCGTAAGCGTCGTCGGAGATTTTACCTGAACGTAAGTAGACTGAATTGTAGACCAGTCAAAATCTTCTGGTTTTGAAAGATTTGTAGAAGAATAAGAAATCTGCGAAGTAAATTCCGGCGAAATTGAATAACCGAGTTTATAAGTAATTCCGTTAAGGTTTTTAACACTTGCAGAAGTTGTTGCAATCTGCGGAAGAACAGATTCATCAAAAAGAATTTTTTCTTCTTCCTTTTCAACTTGTTCAGTTTCTTTTAAAGATTCATCTGTGTTAGTTTTATTCTCTTTATCTGTCTTTTCTCCATCATCAAGAGAAGGCGGTGGCAAAAGAGAAAGATTTGATGTCTGTTTTTTTGAAGAATTAGAAGTTCGCGGATATTCAAAAATCGTACCAGAAATTTTTGCACTTACGCCCAAAGGAGTAATCTGGCTCGGATAGTAAAAATATCGCTCTGGCGTATAAGATTGCCAGGAAGAATCAGCATTATACTCATAGCGGTCAGTCAAAGCAGAATTTGTTCTTGAAGAAAAAACAATCGAAGACTTAAAGCTCGAAATCGAAAGTGAAGAAATATAAGGTTTTACAAGATCCGGCAGTTTTACAGTGTAAGAGCCATTCAAATTCCACGTGTAAGAAGAAATTGTAGTTACGTCGTCGTCATCGCTCGTGTCTGTGCCGGAAATAAGAAAGTCAATCCAGTCCATTGTTTCGGCACGGTTATTAAAGTCGTAATCAAAATACGGATCCGAATAAAGCGGCATTGAAAGACTAAGATTAAATGGAGAAGTAATTGCAAGTTTTAAGTTAGCCTGATAGCGGAAAGGAAGTGATTTTCCAAAAAAAGTTGAATAATCTTTTACCTTGTCCCCCGAAGAATTATATGCTGAATAAACACCTGTACTGTTATTCTTAAAAACAGTATTACTAAAACCTAATTCCGTATTGAATTTAAACTCAGACAGATATTTTTCAGGTTTTAAGACAACATCAGTTCCGACCATTGAACCAAGATTTGCGTAATAATCCGCCATTACTTTTACATGATTCGTCGTATCGCCTTTAAAGTCAGAATCAAGGTTGTGCAGAACAATTCCTTCCCGAACCTGATCTTTCATTGAACCGGTTTTCATAAAACTGAAAGGATTCAATTTTTCGCTGGAATCAGAACTTGAACTGGAAGACGACAAATCACTTGTAGAGACTGCGTCAGCTGGTTTTCTTCCGTAAAGATAGGTTGTTGTATTTATAAAATATCCTTCGCGGAATTTGTAACCCATTGCAGGATTAAAAATAAGTTCATCTTTTGGATAATAAAAAGCAGGAAGATAAACCAAAGGAGCCTTGCCTACATAAAGCAGAGCGCCTAAAAACGCAAATTCTCCGCCCGGTAAAAGCCAGATTCTCTTTGCACGGATTTTCCAGTGTGGATTTTCATCATCGCAAAATGTAAGTTCACCATTTTTAAAGGCAATCGTACCACTAGAATCTCTTCCAAAAATATCACTTGCAACAATCAGGGTTGAACCAGAAGGAAGGTTAATTGCGTCGGAAGAAGTCTGAACTGCCCGGCCATTGTCAAAAATTCCTTCAAAAGTAGAAGTATTAAAAAGCAGGCTGCTTGCTGTAATTTTTTCTCCACCAGCAGAAGAACCGCTTTGTTCAAGTGCAACGTTTCCTTCTGCATAAAGCATGTCTGAAGCCCTGTTATAATTAACCTTGTCGGCAGAAATTGTAGTTTTGTCGCTTCCCCGCGAAACAGAAATTACAACGCTTCCACTTAAAATAATACAGTCGCCGCCAGAAACGACATCTTTTTTGTATTCAGACTTTTCCGCAGATTCAATGTTAACAACAGAAACTGTATTATTGTCCTGAGTCTGTGCAAGACAACAATACAAAGCTGAGAAGAACAATAATGTCAGAACAAGAGTTTTTCTAAACATTCTTTTTTGAATTAAGTGTCTCCCGTACGTACTTTCCAGTCCAGCTTCCGCTTTTTTCATAATTACCGGCAATGTGTTCAGGCGTTCCAATATCGACAATCTGGCCACCGCGGGTTCCACCTTCAGGGCCTAAATCAATAATCCAGTCTGCCTGAGCAATTACGTCAAGATTGTGTTCGATCATTACAACTGAATTTCCCTTATCAACTAACTTTTGAATTACTTCCATCAAGACCTTTACATCTGCAAAATGAAGTCCCGTCGTAGGTTCATCAAGAATATAAAGAGTTTTTCCAGTTGAAGGACGAGAAAGTTCGGTTGCAAGTTTTACACGTTGAGCTTCTCCACCAGAAAGTGTAAGTGCGCTCTGCCCAAGCTGAATATATCCAAGCCCGACATTTTTAAGTGTTTCGAGTTTTCTTGAAATATGCGGAATTGAATTAAAAAATTCTGCTGCTTCTTCTATTGTCATATTCAAAACATCAGAAATGTTTTTTCCTTTGTAGCGTACGTCTAAAGTTTCCTGATTAAAACGCTGTCCATGACAGACATCACACTGAATAAAAACATCAGGAAGAAAATTCATTTCGATTGTAAGAGTTCCGGCTCCCTGGCATTTTTCGCAGCGGCCGCCCTTTACATTAAAACTAAAGCGTCCAGGCGTATATCCTTTTGCTTTTGAATCTGGCAAAGTGCTGAACAGTTCACGGATTGCGTCAAAAACTCCAACGTAGGTAACAGGATTAGAACGCGGAGTACGACCAATCGGGCTTTGATCAATATTGATTACCTTGTCTATATTTTCAATTCCAGTAATAGAATCGTAACAACCAGCTTTATAAGAAGTTTTCATCAGCTTATTAGAAACTACAGGAAAGAAAATATCACTGAGCAAAGTTGATTTTCCTGAGCCGCTCACACCTGTAATACAGGTAAAAGTTCCAAGCGGAATGTCAACGCTTACATTTTTAAGGTTATGTTCACAAGCACCTTTTATCGAAATAAAGTTTCCGTTTCCGCTACGGCGTTTTTGAGGAATAGGCATAAAAAGATTTCCACTCAAATATTGCCCCGTAACGCTGTCTTTAACCTGCATAACCTGCTGTGGAGTTCCGCTTGCAACAACATTTCCTCCATGAACTCCAGCTCCAGGTCCAATGTCTACAACCCAGTCGGCAGTGCGTAAAGTCTGTTCATCGTGTTCAACAACAATTACAGTGTTTTTTAAATCACGCAAATATGTAAGAGTATCTATAAGGCGCTGATTGTCCCGCTGATGCAAACCAATGCTTGGTTCATCAAGAATATACATAACGCCTGTAAGCCCTGAACCAATCTGGGTTGCCAGACGAATGCGCTGTGCTTCTCCGCCAGATAAAGTTCCTGCAGAACGGCTTAAAGTAAGATAATCAAGCCCCACATTCTTTAAAAAATTAAGACGGGCATTTATTTCTTTTAAGAGCTGGGCTGCAATCTTTGTTTCTGTGCCGGTTAATTCAAGTTTAGAAAAATAATCAAGGCTTTCGGCAACGCTTAATTCACATAAATCAATAATATTTTTTGAACCGACAGTAACGCCAAGAGCTTCTTTTCTAAGACGTTTTCCATGACACGAAGAACATTCAGAAACAGACATGTAATTTTCTTCAATTTTTACACGCTGAGCTTCACTCCAGGCTTCGTTGTGGCGGCGTTTCATTTCTGCAATAATTCCAGGCCATGGTCTGTTGTATTCAGAAAAACCTTCTCCACTTTGTTTTTTATAAACCCAGCGGATATTTTTTGTAAGGTCCCCGTTCCAAAGATTTTCAAACTGTTCAGAAGTCAATTCATTAAACGGAGTATTCAAA
Organism: Parabacteroides distasonis; assembly: GCA_963659855.1. Lineage (GTDB taxonomy): Bacteria > Spirochaetota > Spirochaetia > Treponematales > Treponemataceae > Treponema_D. Next base: position 4,345 of record CAVKVK010000099.1, read on the forward strand.
TTCCAGCCGTTTGACTTTGCAAGAGACCCAAACATTGCCTGGTTCCATTCACTTGAAGGATTAAAAAACGGCAGAACTCCCTCATTAAAACTTTTTGAACTATCCGGCAGAATTTTTTTAGAATCCCACTCCATTTTTTCGCCAATGCCAGTACATTCAGGGCAGGCTCCAAAAGGATTATTAAAAGAAAAAAGTCGTGGCTGCAGTTCCGGAATTGAAATTCCGCAGTCAGGGCAGGCATTTTTTTGAGAAAAGAAAACTTCTTCTTCGTGCCAGCCTTTTTCGCTATCATCATTGATTCTGCGCAAAACAATAAGAACTCCGTTCGAACTGTTCAACGCTGTTTCTACAGATTCGGCAAGACGTTTTCTTCCGTCAGCCTTAATTGCAATTCTGTCAACAACAATTTCTATTGTGTGCTTTTTCTGCTTGTCAAGTTTGATTGAGTCATCAAGCTCAACCATAAGTCCGTCAATTCTGGCACGAACAAATCCAGAAGCCTTTGCATCTTCAATTATTTTCTGATGTTCACCTTTTTTTCCGTGAATTACAGGAGCCAGAAGAGTAATTCTTGTTCCTTCGCCCCATTCCATAATTGAATTTATAATCTGATCGTCCGACTGTTCTTTTATTTCTCTTCCACAAACCGGGCAATGAGCGTGTCCGATTCTTGCAAAAAGAAGGCGGTAATAATCATAAATTTCGGTAACTGTTCCAACTGTAGAACGCGGATTATTGTGAGTTGTTTTCTGTTCAATTGAAATTGCTGGAGACAAACCGTCAATCTGATCAACATCAGGCTTATCCATGCTTCCCAGAAACTGTCTTGCATACGAAGAAAGCGATTCCATATAGCGGCGCTGTCCTTCTGCAAAAAGAGTATCAAAAGCAAGCGAAGATTTTCCAGAACCACTCAATCCAGAAATTACTACAAGTTTGTTGCGGGGAATTTCCAGACTGATATTCTTTAAATTATGAACACGGGCTCCATGAATTTCAATTTTTTCGCCCTCAACCTTATTTATTGCCGGCATTTTCTAAATGTCCATATTCATTGCAGTGCGCACTTCTTTTAAAGTCTGGCTGGCAATTTCACGAGCCTTTGCAACACCGTCATTAAGAACAGAACGAATATAATCCATATTTTTTTCAAGCTCAGCACGTTTTGCGCGCAAAGGACGAAGTTCTTCGTTCAAGGCTTCTGTAAGTTTATTTTTAAGCATTCCGCCGCCACCGTCGCCAATGCTTTCTGCAATCTTTTCAGGTTCTTCTCCCGTACAAAGTGAAATTATCTGTAAAAGATTTGCAACTTCCGGACGGTTCACAGGATCGTAGTAAATATTGCGTTCCTGGTCAGTTTTGGCTTTTTTAATAAGTTTTGCAGTTTCGTCTTCGGTTGCACAAAGCATAATTGTGTTTCCAAGCGATTTTGACATTTTTGCAGAACCATCAAGTCCTTTTATCATTGGAGTTTTAGAAAGAAGCGCATGCGGCTCAGGAAAAATAGGATTTTCCGGGCAGAATTTTTTATTAAATCTCTTTGCAATCAGACGGGCAACTTCAAGATGAGGAAGCTGATCTTTTCCAACAGGAACAACATTTCCCTTACAAAAAAGAATATCAACCGCCTGGTGAACAGGATAAGTAAGCATTCCGGCATTTACAGACTTCATTCCGGATTTTGCGATTTCGTCTTTTACAGTCGGGTTGCGGTCAAGTTCTGCACTAGAAACAAGAGTTAAAAAAGGAACCATCAGCTGGTTTGCTTCAGGAACATGGCTATGCGGATAAATACAGACATCTTTTCCAGGTTCAATTCCTGCAGCAAGATAATCAATTACAAGCTGTTTTGTATTTTCACTGATTTTGTCAAAAGCGTCGTGATCCGTTAAAACCTGATAGTCAGCAATCAGAATCATTGTCGGAACACCAAGTTTAGAAAGGCGGACACGATTCTTTAATGATCCAAAATAATGCCCGATATGAAGTCTTCCAGTCGGGCGGTCGCCTGTAAGCACACGATATTTTTTAGGATTAACCAGAATATCTTTTTCAATTTCGTTAGATTTTTTTACAGCCTCAGCAAGAATTTTGTCTATATTTGCTTCAAATTTGTCATCGTTGTCAGCCATTTTTATTTCCTTTTTTTCAAAAAAATTATGCAATAAAAAGTTACATTTTTTTAAATTATATAAAAAAAGCACATATTCTTCAATGAAAGTCTTTGCTGGTAGTTTCGACGAGCTCAACCACCGTGACACTACTGGACATTGCTCAAAATCTTGAACTTTTATTTCATTTTATTAAAATCTCATTCTATGAAAAATCTTTGTCCTTCTTCACCATATTTAACAGACTTTGAAAACTATCTTAATTCATTCTTAAATTTTGAAAAATTTCCTCAAAAAAATATTTTCTGGCTCGACACAATGGAGCATTTTGCGTCTCTCTTAAACAATCCGCAGAACACTTACAAAACATTCCACGTTGCAGGCTCAAAAGGCAAAGGTTCAACTTCAGCCTTTATTTCTTCAATTCTCGAAGCAGCAAATCTTAAAACAGGACTTTACACATCTCCGCACATTCTTTCATTCCTGGAAAGAATCACTCAAAACCAAAAGTTTTTCAGTCCAGAAGTTTATGAGCGTTCAGCCAAGCAGCTTATGGACTGCGTAAACTCTCAATCAGATTCAAAATTCCTAAAAGACAGACCCGTTACATGGTTTGAACTTGTCACCTTATATTCATTTTTGTGCTTTAAAAATGCAAATGTTGATGCAGCAGTTTTTGAAGTTGGTCTTGGAGGCCGCTTAGACGCAACAAACATAATAAAACCAGCTGTCTGCTGCATTGGACCAATAGAACTCGAACACACAGAATTTCTCGGAGACACTCTCGAAAAAATTGCAGCCGAAAAAGGCGGAATAATAAAGGAAAACACTCCGGTTTTTATTGCCCCGCAACAAAAAAGCGTAAAAGAAGTTTTTAAGCAAATTGCTTCTCAAAAAAATGCACCGATCTTCTTTACAGACGAAATCTGCAGAATTACGACTTCAATCAATCAGTTTAACAAAAATGACTTAACTTCTTTTGGAATGCAAACACAGATAACTTCAAGTCTTTTTAAGCGTCCATTAAATGCAACTCTGCATCTTACAGGAGAATTCCAGGCACAAAACGCAGCCCTTGCAAGCCTTGCTGTAAAAACGGCTT
>CAVKVK010000100.1:0-7402 GCA_963659855.1 Parabacteroides distasonis
CATCTTCACCTGGAATCTGTCCGTTAAAAAATTCGCAGAGTTCTTTCTTTTTGTCCTCTGACTTTTTAAGGTCATTTTTAAACTGCTCGTATCTTGTTTTTGTTTCAAATTTTGCACAGACAGAAATTTGAGCCGCAATGGATTCCTGCTGCTTTTTTAATTCTAAAATTTCTTTTTGAATTAAAGAAACCTGCTTTTCGTAAATTTCATTCTGCTTTAATTTTGAATCAATTTCTTCTATATAGTTTCGATCGTTATCAATTTTCTGCTGAATAAGAGCAATCTCGCCACTTCCCTTTCTTTTTCCCTGCAATTCATTTGATTTTTTTTCAAGAATCGCAACAGCGTCTTCAAAATTAGAAATATCGCCACTTTCAACAAGATTGTTCAGTTTTGCAGTAATATCCGCTGATCCGACCGGAGACTCTTTTAGCGTTACAAAAACACTGCGTGCATAAGAATCCCGGTTGATTCCAAAAAGCTCAGTTCCCAAATTTTCCGAAAAATCAGAAGAAGGTTTATTAGTCTTTAAATCACGAAGTTCAAAAGTGTCCTCGTTTTTTTTGAGTCCGAAAGTTCTGTTCAAAAGATATTCTTTTCCGTTGTGGCTAAAAATCATACTTCCGCCGTAAATGCCGCCCTGCCACGGAAAATATTTTAGTTTTTCGTTTTTTTCTTCATCTTTTGAAGTCGTGTATTCCATTCCGTAAAACATTGATTTTATAAAAACTGAAAGAGTTGTTTTTCCCCAGCCGTTTTCGTATACAAAAGAATTTACGTCTTTTTTAAAATCTATGTCGAGATCGTGGAATTTTCCAAAATTATTTATGTGAATTTTTACGATTTCCATTTTTTACAGTCTCCCCGCCAACGCTTTTATGCCAGTCATTATGATTTTGCTTTTCTGCTCTTCTGTAAGATTCTGCTGATTTTTTACAAGGCGGATAAACTCACCTTTCAACGAAACATCTTTTTCATATTTTGTATAGTCGATTTTTACTTCTGTCTTGTCTTTTATCCGGATGTAAAAATAGTCAGAAGCCAGTGCCGACTGATAAGAATCCGGCTCAACTTCAGTTTCTTCAGAAAGTTCTCCAGTTAAATCAAGCTGAACAATGTCCTGAGAAGGAATTCCAGCAAGTGAATCCGTTATTTTTTTCATAATTTCAGAAAAATCCATCGTGCCACAAAGTTTTACAGGAATTTCATGAACAACACGTTTTGAAAAAGGAACAAATTCAGCTTCAACTTTATTATTTTTAATATCAAGAAGAACAAAGCCCTTTTTCCCACATTCGTCAAAGCCACGCCCTTCAAGACAGCCCGAATAACACCACGAACAGCGGCTGTCAAGTTTTTCAATTTTAAAATCGTGAATATGCCCCAGCGCAATGTAGTCAATATTTTTATTTACCAGTTTTGGCAGGGAAATTTCTGGAGCATCATTTTTTGGTTTGTATGTAGCAACTTGACCGTGCATAACAACTATATTTACACGAGACGGATCAGGATTTAACTCGTTATAGGAAGATGCAGGAATTGAAGAAGAAAATTCCCGGCCATAAATATCAGCATTTTCAATAGAATATTTTGTCCATTCTGATTTTGAAAAACGCTTTAGGTTTGGAATTGATTTTTCTTCAAAAAAATCAACGTCTTCGTCATGGTTTCCGCGCAGATACAAAAAACTAAGCTCCGGATTCTGTTCAATAATATAAAGAATGCGCTGCTTTATTTTTTTCTGCTGATTTTCTTTTGTATCGAACAAATCGCCAGCAATAATTACAGCGTTTACGCCATTTTTATTTGCAAAATCAACCATTTTTGCAAAAGAATCAACAATCTCGTTCCGCCGGCTTTCTGCCTGTTCCTTAGTAAAATGCGTTCCCATTTTAGAATCCGCATGAATGTCAGCGCAATGTATAATTTTCATCAGTTGATAAACTCCTTTTTAGATTTTTAACAAAATTTTGCTTTATTCTGTAACAGATTTATGATTTTTTCAATAAAAGTGATAGAACCGTCATTCATACTTTTTTGACATCTTCTTACATTCTTCACGGATTTCTTCTATCAATCTTTGCGGCTTTAGCACTGTAACGGCGTCTCCAAAACTCATTACCCAGGAAAACACTGTCTGTTTCTGGTTCGAGTTGAATTTTAAAAGAACTGTGCCGTCGTCATTCTGCACGGCAATTTGATTTTTGTGCCATTCACGCTCAAGAATATAGTTTGCAATATTTGCCGAAAAAATAAATTCATATTCTTCAGGCGGTTCGGGATTGTTCCAGATTCCAAAGTTTAAGTCGATGTGCCTGTGAATGTCAAAATCCTGCCGGACTGTAAAAGCTTCATTTGTAAAATCTATGCTTTTTATTCTAGACAGCGCAAAAACCCTAAAATCCGCAGCGTCGTGGTCAAAACCAAGAACATACCAGTTTCCTTTCTGGCAGATAACGTGGTAGCAGTCAAAAGTTTTTTTCTTAAAGACTTTGCTTCCGGCGCTCTTATATTCAAGTGAAATTACAATTCTGTTTTTTATCGCCTTAAAAATCTGATTAAAAACCTGAGCGTCGATTTCTGGAAGCGGATCGGAAATAAAACTTATGTCTGTGTTCAAAAAAGAAGAATCAACCGTAACTTTATCCGGCAGGAATAAAGCGATTTTTGACATTATGTTCTTAAAAGAAAGTTCCAGCGGAGTATTCTTGTACTGCTCTAAAAGAGGCATTAAAGTTGAAACCGTAAAAAGCTCGCCTTCCGTAAGAACCACATTCGGAACACAAAAAGTCGGGTCGGTGTAATGGTATTTTCCGCTAGCCTTGTCGTATTCAAGAGGAGCGTTCATGTCGTCGCGTAAGCGTTCAAAATCGCGCTCAATAGTGCGTTTATTTACCCCGAACTTAAAAACAAGTTCGTTTATTCCAACAAAAGCCCCGCCACGAAGCATCTCGTCAATCTGAATTATGCGTGTTGTGCGGCGAATGTCATCGCGTTTTTTTTTCATACAGCAATTATACCACAGTTATTTTTATTCATTTTTGAAGAAGTTTTTTTACCTTTCTTTTTAAGAAAAAAACAATCAGAAATTCAGCAACAGCTAGACTTAAAACAAATAAACAAAGAATTGTGTTTTCCATACGTCTCTCCAACAAAAAACAATAAGAAAATATTCAATTTTGTGTTTTAAGTATAAATCACAGGAACGACACAGAATGTCGGAGACGGGGAAAATGATTTGAAAAATCTTCGGTAAAATGGAAAGGAGTGAAGATTTTATAAACGAACTGCAATAAAACGACCAGGCTAAAAAAAGCTGGAAGATATTTTCAAAGTATTAAAAGTATTTTATTCAATCATCAACCTTATGTTATCAACAACGGAATTTATTTCTTCTTCAGTTGTCTTTTCTATAAAATCACAGTTTCTTTGAGTCCAATCAAGATTTTTTATCTGATCACTTAAAATACAGCCATTTATAGAGTGATTTTCCAAGACAATTTCAAAAGGATAGCCCTTTATATGACTTGAGACAGGACAGAACAAAGCAAGTCCAATTTTCTGATTGTATTTTTTCTGAGAAACGCAAACTGCGGGACGACGACCTTTTTGTTCGTGTCCAGTCTGCGGATCAAAATCTAACCAAACTAAATCACCTTTTTCAGGAACATATTTTGATTTTACCATTCTTCTTTTCCTACAACATTGCCAGTTGAAACTTCTGAATGAATGTTCTCTGGCGTTACCAAAGCAAGCATGTCATCAAGTGATTTTTTCTGAGGAAGAATGATTATTTTTCCTTTTTCAGCAATAACTTCAATCTTACTGCCACTTCTTACATTGTTGTCTTTTGCCCAAAGAGCAGGAATTCTAAAACCGAGGCTATTGCCCCATTTCTGAACTACAGTCTGCATAATACACCTCTGTACATTTAGTATATACATTGTATATTCTATTTTGTCAAGTCGTAAAAAAACACATAAGATGATTTTCTATTTCAGCAATTATTCCGAAAGAGACTTTACCTGTGCGTTCATCACTATTATTTTAAACTGTCCCATCCGAACAAACTGAATTATTCCTGTATTTTTCTGCAATCGAATCCACAACTTTAGAAACCGCATCCAAATCAGATTCTGAAAATTGAAGGAGAGAATTTTCAATATGAACAATTTTACTTGAAATTTTATGCGTTCCGGACTTTTTTCCGCTCACAAGATATTCAACAGAAACGCCCAAAGCCTCCGCAATCTTTACAGCAACTTCCGCGCTAGGTAAGGCGTTGTGGCCGTTTATATAATTTCTGATTGTATTCACGCTGATTCCAGTTTTTTCAGAAAGTTCTTTCTGCTTTATGTCCTGGAATTCCATTTCGTCTCTTAAATTGTCCTTAAAACTCATTTTCAAGAATGTAATTTAATCAGACTATTCTTGGATTGAATTCAATCTTATAAGATACTAAAATACCAAAAAGTAATTACATCTAATCATTAATTATAAAATTTGGAGTTTATTTAACATGGAAAATCATGATTTTAAAATCAATCTAATAAATGCGGATTTTTCAAAAAGAATCACGTGCCTGCGTTTTATTCTTGCAGTTATTGTAGTTTTTATTCACAGCAAAATTGAGCAAGGTACAATTGATTTTGCCGACGGTTCAATGCAAATCACTTTTCCGCTTTATGTAAAAATAATTCAAGCAATTTTCACAGACGTTTTGGGTGGCGTTTCCGTTCCATTGTTTTTTGTAATTTCAGCCTATCTGTTTTTTGCAAAGCCAAAAAGCGTTAAAGAAAACGTAAAATCCAAACTCAAGTCGATTGTTGTTCCCTACATTTTTTGGACGGTTCTGACAATTTTTCTTTATTTTGTCGCGCAAAGTTTTTCATTCTCAAGAAATTATTTTTCAAAGCCGGAAAACATAATCCGCTCCTGGCATTTTTCCGATTTTGTGCAGGCTTTTTTCGCAAGAAAAACTAGTTATCTTGACACCTACTATCATCCGCTAGTCTATCAGTTCTGGTATGTCAGAAACCTCCTCACTTTTATGATTTTTTCCCCAATAATAAAATTTCTTGCCGGGCGTTTTCCGCTTTCTTATTTTTGTGCAGTTCTTGCAGCAACTTTGCTCAGGATTACAGGCGTTTTTTCTGACCCGCTCTGGATTTTTCCGGCACTGTTTTATTTTTCACTCGGATTTTATGCGGTGAACCACATTCAAAAGATTCTTGATTTTTTGGATTCAATACAATGGAAAGATTTTTCTTTTGCCTACATCGTTTTTGTTGCACTTTCAATGTTTTGTGGTTTTTCAGAAAATTCTGCTTCAGCAGTTGTCAGTTTTTTGCGCACAATTTTTACAATCCTGCTTTTTGTAAAACTCGCCGGAAACTTTGCAAAAAATGAAACCGTGTCCAAAAAACTTTCTGAACTTTCTGCATATTCATTCTGGATTTACGCGGCTCACGCCCCTTTTGTTGTAGTTTCAATAAAAAAACTGATTTCAAGAGCGATTCCAATGCACGGCGGATTTATTTTAGTTCAGTTTTTTTTAACGGTATTTTTATGCACGACATTTTTGTTGATTTTTGGATTTATGCTGAAGAAATTTCTTCCAGGAGTTTTCGCATTCATAACCGGCGGAAGAAAATTTTAATTGCAGATTTTAACTCCTCAACTGCAACAAAACTTTCCACTATACCTGAAACTTTTATTGCAAAATGAAAGTTTTTCGGTTATAGTGGAAACAAATGAAACAAATTGCGCTGGACAGATTCGGAATTGACGAAATAATTTCTCTTTACAAAGACAAGCCTGTAATAAAAGTGCTTCAGGGTATCAGGCGAGCGGGAAAATCGTTCATGCTTGAGCTTATTTCTCAGAAGATTATGGAAAACGGCGCGGCGGAAAATCAAATTCTCCTATTAAATATGGAGGACTTTGAAAATGCGGAATTCATGGACGCAAAAAAACTCTACGATTTCATAAAATCAAAAAGTGAAGCAACGGACGGAAAAAAACTTTATCTTTTTCTGGACGAGATTCAGGAAGTCAGCGGGTGGGAAAAGCTTGTGAATTCGCTCTACTCTTCCGCCACAATTGACGCGGACATCTACATAACCGGCAGCAATGCGAACCTTCTTTCCTCTGAACTTGCAACGTACTTGAGCGGTCGCTATGTTTTGATTCACGTTTGGCCGCTTTCTTATAAGGAATTTTTGTACTTCAATTCTGAAAATGATTCTGCGGCGGCGTTCAGAAAATTCATTGAATTCGGCGGATTTCCGGGACTGAAGGACATGATGGAAAATCCGATTCAAATCCGCTCATATTTGGAAGGGATCTATTCTACAGTCCTTTTAAAAGACGTGATTGCCCGTAACAAAATCCGTGACACTGCGATTCTTGAAAAAATCATTCTTTACATCGCCGACAACACAGGAAACATTTTTTCCGCAAAACGGATTTCAGATTTTATGAAGTCCGGCGGCCGTTCGCTTTCCGTGGAGACAATCTACAACGACATAAAATATCTTGAGAACGCACTCGTTCTGCACAAAGTTCCGCGGTATGACGTACGCGGCAAAAAAGTCCTTGAGACGATGGAAAAATATTACCTTGCTGATCAGGGACTTCTGACTTTTCTGCACGGCTACAAGGACACCTTCATAAACGGCATTTTGGAAAATATCGTGTTCATAGAGCTTCTGCGACGCGGCTACAAAGTCTTTATCGGAAAAATCGGCGACATGGAAATTGATTTTGTGGCGGAAAAAAACGGCGAAAAACTTTATATTCAGGTTGCATACCTAATCAGCTCGGAAGAAACGAAGGAAAGAGAAATCCGCCCGCTAAAATCGCTTCTGGCACTAGGCGACAACTTTCCAAAGCTAATTCTCACAATGGACGAACTTCCGCCTTCAAACGAAAACGGAATTGTCCGGAAGAACATAAGGGAATGGGTTTTGGAAGGGTGAAAAACATAATTCAATATCAAGATGAAGTGTTAAAAGAGGAGAACCAATTAATTAAATACTGGCATAATTCATTTTCATCATATCTCTTTTCTTTTTGAAAAATATCTAACTTAAAGTTGTTTTGTTTATTATATGAAATAGAATCTCCCATTATATACTTTTTACAATCTTCATTTGTTAGAATATAATAATCCTTGGAATTTTCATCACAAAAAATCCAACGAAGATTTTTTTCAAAATATTTTGGTCTTGTATTCAATATTTCTGGTTGAAAAGTTATTTTTCCTTTTGAGCCAAAACCTATTCTTCCATTAGACAAAGCATAATGTTTAAGTTCAATAAAAAAAACAGAGGGATTATCAGAATTGACCCTGTCATAAAATTTGTGTAAATGGCAGGGATTAATTAAAACCGGGAACACG
>CAVKVK010000101.1:0-7272 GCA_963659855.1 Parabacteroides distasonis
CTAATGGATCTCCGCCAGAATCTTTTTTTTTTTTTTTATTTTTTAAAAGTGCGCGGAGCGGAATATCCAGTGCGACGCTTTCAAAAGAAGAATAAACGCCTTTCATTTCGTTGTAGACAACTCCCTGTATTGAAGGAATTCCGTTTGCGTCTAATTCCAGACGATGTGCTTCTTGATTAAAAATTTCTTCGGAAAGTTTTGGAAAAAACACAGCGTCGCCGTAAACATTCATCAGATTAAAATAGTCGGCTTCGATTGTAGAACTTGCAGGATAAACAGTTTTGTCAGCAAAAGTTGCAGCATTTAAATATGTTTTTACGCTCTGATTAGAAAGCTGTGTAAAAGGATCTTTTAATGGATAGCGCTCAGAACCACACAAAACAGAATGTTCCATAATGTGAGCCGCACCATTGCCTTTTTTGTTTGGCGTTCTAAATGTAAAAGAAAAAAGATTTTCTGTTTCGTCGTTAAAAAGGTGAAGAACTTCAAGCCCAGTTTTTTTATGGCGCAGATAAATTGCCGTTGAGTGATAATCTTTTAATTCAAAAACATTTAAAACACTAAAACCTTTATAATCGTTTCCTTTGACAAAAATACTGCTGTTAAACATAAACTTCGTCATCCCTGCCTTTTATAATCAATTTACCTTCTTCCCAGGCACGACGCATAAAAGCAAAAAAGATTGAAGTTTCTTTTTCTACGTCTGCCTTACGCATTGGAGAATGTCGTTCTTCTTCGTCTAAGATTTGTGCTTTTCGATTTTGAGAAACATTTGAAAGAATTTTATTTCTAAAATCTTCTTTTTTTGAATGAATTAAAAACGCAATTGACTCGTCGCTCATCTGCTGCAATTTTTTTTGAATAAATTTGTCGTCAGCATTTACAATGTCATCAATCGTAAAAAGCCGTTCACGTAAATCTTCGCTCAATTCTGGATCGGTTGAAGAAATCTGATTTAAAAGTTTTTCTTCGCTTGAGCTGTTCATCTGCTTTAAAATTCCTGCAAGAATATTTTTTCCATCAATTGAATCCGACTTTTGCGTTATAAGCGAATTCATTTTTTTCTGCATTGCTTCGTCAATTCTTGCAACAACTTCAGAATCCATTTTTTTTAGTTTTGCAAGATGAAGAATAAGTTCTTTTTTTTCATTTTCCGGCAAGTTTTGAATATAGGCTGCAGCCTTTTTTGCAGGCAGGTTTGAACAGACTAAAGCTCTAACCCAAGCACTTTCATCTTTTAATAAGGCGCCAAGTTTTTCTGGATCTGCTTCGCTTAAATAATTAAAAGGTTTTCCATTTTTAAAAGGAACTGCTTTTTCAAGAACTTCGCTCGCTTTTTGTGAACCAAATGCTTTTTCGAGAATATTACGCGCTGTGTTTACTCCACCGTTTTCGCGGGCGCGGTCTGTAAGATTTTTAAATTCTTCAAAAATCTGTTTTTTTTCTGCTTCGTCAATAAAACGGATTGTCGTAATTTCCGGAATTATTTTTTCAATCTGTTCTGGATTTAAATGTGGAAGAATTTTTGCAGCTTCGTCCACACCAATGAGCATTAAAAACTTTGCAACACGACGATAAACACTGTCTTTTCCGTCTTTTTGTGGAGGACTGACGGGAACTTTTAAAAGTCCACCGTTTTTTATTGCTTCTTCCGTAATTGCACTGTGGACATAAGAAGCATTTTGTTCGTCTGTCCAGTTTGCATTATTCAAAAGTTTTGGAGTAAATGTTTTTGATACTGTAGATTCTTCAAAAACTTTTTTATTTTTTGAATCATTTAGTTCTTTTTGTTCTTTTGACTTTTGAACAACTGGATTTGAATAGATTCTTTCAGGCTTAAAAGGCTTTACAGTTTTTTGTTCTTTTTTTAACTGTTCGTTTAATACTTTATTTGCAGGATTGTCTGCATTTGTATCACTTTTTTTTGTATTATTTGAATATGCCTTAAGTTCAAAGTCTGAAAGTTTCATCTATTTTTTCTTTCCAAGATAAGCCTCGCGAACAGATTCATTTTTTAAAAGTTCTTCGCCGCTTCCTTTTAACACGATTGAACCAGTTTCAAGAACATATGCCACGTCTGCAACCTGCAAAGCCATATTTGCATTCTGTTCAATCAAAAGAATCGTCACGCCAGTTTTATTGATTTCTTTTATTATATCAAAAATCTGCTGAACGATAAGGGGGGCAAGCCCTAAAGAAGGTTCGTCGAGCATTAAAACTTTTGGACGGCTCATTAAAGCTCTTCCCAAAGCAAGCATCTGCTGTTCGCCACCGCTCAATGTTCCTGCGTACTGCCAGCTTCTTTCTTTTAAGCGCGGAAAAAGTGAATAAACTTTTTCTATATCGCTTTCAATTCCTGCTCTGTCTTTTCTTAAATAAGCACCGATTTTTAAGTTTTCTAAAACCGTAAGATCGGCAAAAACATGCCGGCCTTCCGGGCTCAAAGCAATTCCAGTTGAACAGATTTTATCAATTTTTTGACCAGTCAATTCATTATTATTAAAAGTAATTGAACCGTTTTCTGCCTTTACAAGTCCACTGATTGTTCTTAAAAGCGTAGATTTTCCAGCTCCGTTTGCACCAATCAAGGTTACGATTTTTCCATCAGGAACTTCAACATCAACTCCGCGGAGAGCCTTAATTCCACCATAAGAAACATGAAGGTCTTTTATACTAAGCATTTTATTCCTCCGACTCACCCAAATATGCGCTGATTACGTCCGGGTTATTCTGAACTTCCTGTGGAGTTCCGCTTGCAATCTGTGCACCAAAATTCAATACATAAATTCTGTCAGAAATATCCATTACAAGATCCATGTGATGTTCAATCATTAAAACCGTTAAATTAAAGTCGTCACGAATCTTTTTTATAAACTGAGTCAATTCAACAGTTTCCTGAGGATTCATTCCGGCTGCCGGTTCGTCCAGTAAAAGAAGAGAAGGTCTTGTCGCAAGTGCGCGGGCAATTTCAAGGCGGCGCTGAAGTCCGTACGGAAGAGAAGTACATTTTTCGTCTTTTACTTCAAACAGTCCCAAAATCTTTAATAACCGCTCAACTTCTTTTTTCTGTTCTGCTTCTTCGGCGTAATTTAATCTAAAAGTTGCCGAAAAAACATTGCTTGTGCGACGCAGGTGCATTGCAATCAAAATATTGTTAAAAACGCTCTGGCTTTTCCACAACCGGATATTCTGAAATGTTCTTGCAATTCCAAGTTTTGTAATTTTGTCTGGCGTAGGTTCAAGATGCCCTTTGTACATTCCATTTTCTTCGCCAGCGTAAAGTTTTTTCATTTTTCCACGCGGATGATTTTCTACAATCTTTTTTCCGTTAAAGAAAACTGCACCATTTGTCGGAGCATAAACACCGGTTACAACATTAAAAGCCGTTGTTTTTCCAGCACCGTTCGGGCCAATCAAAGAAACGATTTCGCCTTTGTTTACTTCCATATTCAAAGAACGAACTGCAACGACACCACCAAACTGCATTGTAATGTTTTCGAGTTTTAAAACGTTTTCTGCCATTACTTTGCCTCCGTCAGTGCATTCGTCTTATTTTTTTTATTTTTAAACTTTTTAAAGAAATTCAAAATTCCTTTTATATTGAATTCGCTTTCGCCCATAATTCCTTTCTGGTAAAAAAGAACGATTGCCATAATTGCAACAGAAAATACAACTTTTCTAAAACCAGGACGCAAAAGAGGAACTGTAAAACTTCCGATTTGAATCGTTCTGTCCAAAAAGCGAAGCCACCATTCTGAGCAGGCAATAAACAGGAATGAAGAAATACAGCTTCCTGTAACTGAGCCCATTCCGCCAATTACAACGATTAACAGAATTTCGTATGTTAATGCCGACTTAAACTGACTTGCCTGAATTGTCGTCTGGAACATTGCCAGAAGAGCGCCAGAAATTCCTGCAAAAAAAGAACTTATTACAAAACTCAGTTGTTTTGTGCGCGCAAGGTTAATTCCCATAGCTTCGGCTGCAATTTCGTCGTCGCGGACAGCTTTAAAAGCTCTTCCATAAGTTGAATTTATTAAAAGCATAATCAAAGCGATACAAATGGCACTTACTGCAAAATAAAAAAGACAACTCTGAAAAACAGGATATTTTCTAAGAAGGTTTGAACCATTTGTTACAGCACCAATTTTATCCCACTGAAAAATCGCGCGGACAATTTCTGCAAACCCTAAGGTTGCAATTGCAAGATAATCTGACTTTAACTTTAAAACCGGTAAACCAATCAAAAACGCAAATATTGCAGCTACAACTCCAGCAAGAACAAGGGCAAGTGCAACAGGCAGAGTAAATTGAATAAGACCGCCGTTAAAATACTGATAAACCTGGGCACGCGCAGAAAGAGGAATTGTAAATATACCGTAAGTGTAGGCTCCCAAAAGCATAAAACCAGCCTGTCCAAGACTAAAAAGGCCCGTAAAACCGTTGAGTAGGTTCATGCTTACGGCAACCAAAGAATAAATTGCTCCTTTTTTTAATACAGTAAACAAAATTGAAGTTCTTGGTAATACAGCTTCTAACACTGCAAGCACAACAAACAAAAGAGCAAGCAGGGCAAAGCCAACTAAAAGATTTTTCTTTTCTTTAATAAAATTCATTTTATCCAGCATTTTTTATTTCCTGCCCTCTTTATTAAACCTTGTCAGTCTTTTTTTCGCCAAAAAGACCAGTCGGCATAAACATAAGTACAATAATCAAAAGAACAAAAGTAAAGGCATCGCTAAAAGTTGTCCAGCCAATGCCTTTTATAATGTTTTCGCAGATTCCAATAATAAACGCTCCAATTACAGCGCCAGGAACAGAACCAATTCCTCCAAAAACTGCTGCAACAAAAGCCTTTAAGCCAGGCATTCCGCCAACAGTCGGAGTTACGCCAGGATAATTAGAAAAGAAAAGAATTGAACCAACTGCCGCCAGAAAAGAACCAATTACAAATGTCATGCTGATTACAGAGTCAATTTTTATTCCCATAAGCTGGGCCGTTTCAAAATCTTTAGAAACAGCGCGCATTGCCATTCCAATCTTTGTTTTTTTAATAAGAATTACAAGAACGCAAACCAGAAAAATCGTCAAAAAAGGAGTAATTACAGTAACCCGCTTTGTAATTGCACCCATAATCGTAATGGAATCCGAAATCCACGGAATCGGAGGATACTTTTTTAAAAGTCCGCCAGTAATATAAAGGGCAATATTCTGCAAAAGATAAGACATACCAATTGCCGAAATCATGATTGACATTCTCGGAGCATTTCTTAAAGGTTTGTAAGCAACCCGTTCAACCGAAAAACCGAGCAGAACGGTCAGTAAAATTGTAAAAATAACAGAAACCCACAAAGGCATAATCGTATACGAATAAACCATTATGAGCCCCGCTGCCATAAAAACGTCTCCATGGGCAAAGTTAATAAGACGCAGAATTCCGTAAACCATTGTGTAACCGATTGCAATCAGGGCATATTGACCGCCAGTCGAAACACCGGCAAGAAGATACGGCAAATTAGTTTGTAAAAAGTTCATTTATGTTTCCAATCAATAAAAATTAAACGCAAAAGCGTAACGATACTCAAAAAAGCATCTGTAAAAGTCTATCAAAAAAAAGTTCGTCATTTAATAGATTTTTACCGGTGATTTTTTATATTTTTTTGCAGCACAGGCACACACACAACCGTCCTTGCGCAGCTCGGTAACCCTCGGTCCTTCGGACCGCCTTCGGCGCTGCTCCAGCACGGGCTAAGTTTTTCCGGCAAAACGGACAATAAAAACATCAGTTTGCAAAATAAGTGGCTGTCAAAAAACAAACTCAAAACTCAAGTTCAACAGTTTTAGACAGCCACTTTCGCTAAATTAAATTTATTTTACATTCTGCTGAGAAACAAAGTCCCATTTTCCTGTTTCAACATTTACTTTCTTAATGTAAGCAACGTCGCGGACAGCGTCTCCGATTTCATCAAAAGCGATTCCACCAGAAACTCCCTTATATGTTGTAGAAGGAAGAGCCTTTTTTACATCAGCAGGTTTTACAGAACCAGCTTTTTTCAAAGCTTCAAGAGCTGTGTAATATGCGTCAAATCCCATTGCAGAAACTGCAGCAATTTCGTCATCGCCACCGTTATTAGTTTTTGCAGTAGCATTTGTGTTAAGGTAGTTTCTAAATCCGTTTACAAAGTCAACAACCTGTGGATCAGAAGAACCTTCAACAAAGAATGTTGTTACATATACACCGATTTTTGTTCCCTTTGCAGCAGCAAGAATAACGTTAGAATCCCAGGTATCAGATGCAAGAAGTGGAATTGAAAGTCCCTGAGTGTTAGCCTGTTCAATGATTAAGGCAGCAGCTTCAATAGAAGTTGGAGCAAACATTACATCAGCACCGCAGTTTTTAGCATTTGCAACGTAAGCAGCAAAGTCACTTGTTCCGTCTGGGAAAGTTTCGTAAACAACATCAATTCCTAACTTTTTAGCAGCTTCAATAAAGTAGTTGCACAAACCTACAGAATAGTCATCACCAAGTTTTGCAAGGGCATAAGCTTTTTTAGCATGGAAAGTTTCTTTTGCAAGATATGCATGAACAGAGCCCTGGAACGGATCAAGGAAGCAGATTCTAAAATAATGATCGTTACCAGCTGTTACCTGTGGGTTTGTACAGGTTACGCCAATAGCAGGAATTCCTGCAGAAGCAAATGTATCAGAGGCAGCAATTGAAACACCAGAACCGTAAGAACCAAGAACTACAGAAACGCCCTTTGATACAAGTTCAGAAGCAGCAGAAACAGCCTTATCGTTTGAAGATTCGTTATCAACAATTTCAAGCTGAACTTTATATTCTGTTCCACCAACATTTACTGTCGGACTAATTGCATTTGCGTACTGGATTCCCAAAGTTTCCTGTTTGCCACCAGCACCGTTGTCGCCAGATGCAGGTTCAAATACACCAATTTTTACAGTTGGAGTTTTTTCTCCACAGCTCATTAAAAATGCAGCTGACAAAACACAAACGGCTGCAGCTAAAACAGTTTTTTTCATTTGAATACCTCTCGAAAAAAATCTAATCGTTAGTCTACCATAGTTATTTAAGTTAGTTTAAAAGAAAAAAAGGTCCGCAAATAAATTTTCTTGCAGACCTCTTCGCCTAAAAAACCAACCAAATAATCAGATATAGTTTTATGTTATCAAAAAAAAAGTTTAACAACAAGTGCAGGGCTAAAAAAACATTTCTTTTAATAAAGTTTTTAAAGCCCTTCAACACTTTTATGC
>CAVKVK010000102.1:0-7141 GCA_963659855.1 Parabacteroides distasonis
GATTAAATATGCTGGAGTTGACCATTTTTTATACGCGCTCATAAACATTTTTGCGGTTTGTTCGTATTCGTTTTTATCTTCGTAACTTGGATCTATTATTACGCAGCCTCTTTTTATTTGCGGCGGAACGTTAGCATTTAGCATTATTTTTGCATCTTTTGAATTTATTTGAATTTGTGGCAATTCCTGCTTGGTTGATTCAATGGGCAATGCCATATTTTGTTTTAATTCTTCTATAACTTTTGGATGAAGCTCGTTTAATATAAGCCGATCTTCTTTTCTTAAAAGGCAGCGGGCAATTTCCGGGCTTCCTGGGTATTCATTTTTTTGAATGTAAGTTTCTAAGATTTTAGAAAAATTGTCTCCAAAAATCTCTTTTAGAGCATTGCTGTCATTTTGAATCAGTTTTTTTATTCCGTTTTGTGCTTCCTGAGTTTTTATAAGGCGTTCGTCTAAAAGATTGTATTTTCCACTGCCAGAATGTGTGTCGATTACTGTAAAAGGTTTGTCTTTTTTTAAAAGATGCTCAAGTGTAAAAACAAAAACACTGTGTTTTAAGATGTCTGCATAGTTTCCTGCATGAAAAGCGTGAACGTAACTGAGCATTTTTACCTCTTTTTTTTTCTACTATTATACTAGCGTTATCTTTGACATTTATCTATATTGAATTGAATAGCCTTGTGCTTTTGTGTAAAATATCAGAATGACAAAAGTAGAACTGCAAAAGTTATACAGAAAAATATATAATTTTAAGGATTGAATTATTTTTAGGCTTTGCGTAAAGGATTGGAGCAGCGCCGCAGGCGTTGTTTGGGCGACATTTTGGCGCACAAACAATGGAGCGCGTAAGTCGCGGAACTGCGGAAAGCCTGACCCTTTGAGCGTTAAGCGAAAAGGGGTACGCCCAAAAGAATATAAAAAAAAAGGAATATAAAATGAATAAAGCACTTGAAAATTTAAAGGCACGTGGTTTTTTTGCACAGTGCACTGACGAACAGGGCCTTTCTGATTTAATGGACAAAGGACCTATAACTTTTTATGTTGGCTGTGATCCGACTGGTCCTTCGCTGCATATTGGACACATGGTTCCGTTTTTTGCGCTCAGACATCTTCGTAATGCCGGGCACCACGGAATTGCATTGATTGGTGGTGGAACGGCTCGCATCGGGGACCCTTCGGGCAAGACAGAAATGCGTAAAATGATTACCTACGAACAGATTGATTCTAACGTAGAAAGCATTAAGGCTCAGCTGGATAAATTTATTGGTTTTGATAACGAAACTGCATTCAGCGAAAACAATAAAAACTGGCTTGCAGACCTTAACTACATTGATTTTTTGCGCGACATTGGTTCATGTTTTTCTGTAAACAAAATGCTCACTTTTGAAGCTTACAAACAGCGCCTTGAACGTGGACTTTCGTTTATTGAATTTAACTATCAGCTTTTGCAGGCTTACGATTTTTACTGTCTGCATCAGCGCCATAATGTTGTTTTGCAGATTGGTGGAGACGATCAGTGGGGAAACATTACTGCCGGTGTTGATTTGATTCGCCGTAAACTTGGCGGTACAACTGAACTCAATGCTGAACATCAGGTCTTTGGTCTTACTTTCCCGTTAATTACCCGTTCTGACGGTAAAAAAATGGGTAAGACAGAAAAAGGTGCAATCTTCCTTGATCCTTCACTTACTTCTGTTTTTGACTTTTTCCAGTATTGGCGCAATGTTGCTGATCCAGATGTTGAAAAATTCTTTAAGCTCTTTACATTCCTTCCACTCGAAGAAATTGCTGAAATTTGTTCTGGTAATATTAACGAAGCAAAAGAACGTCTTGCTTACGAAGTAACGTCGATTATTCACGGTAAGGAAGAAGCAGACAAGGCTCTTTCTGGTGCCAAAGCTGCATTTAGTGGCGAAGGTGACAAAAGCCAGATGCCGACTGTTGAATTTTCAAAAGGTGAACTTGAACAGGGAATTGGTCTTTTAAATCTTTTTACAACTGCAAAACTTACTGCAAGTAATGGAGATGCTCGCCGTCTTGTTCTGCAGAACGGAGCTTTTGTAAATGGAAAGGCTGTTACAGACGTAAAATACACTGTAACTCAAAACGACCTTGACAGCGACGGTGAACTTGTTTTGCGTGCTGGAAAGAAAAAGTTCTGTCGTGTTGTGTTTAAGTGAAAACTAAATCAGTTATAAAATAAAAATCCCCTGCATTTTTTTTAATGTTCAGGGGATTTTTTTTGCACTATTGCAATTTAGCTAAAACTGTTTGTTTTAGTCCATTAAATAGTTGAATGCAGGAGCAACTCCGTTTTCGTCTAAATCGTTTTGAGCGCCAGAAATATTTGAGTCAAACACTCCGTAATCGCTTCCCTGCGGTGCGCGGTTTAAATCGAACGAAAGATTTGTGTTGTCGCGGATTATAAGTTCGCTTGCAAAGCCTGCCTTGTATAATTCTTTTTCGAGACGGTAGATTCCAAGCGTGCGTCCTGAGTTTGAACTTGAATGCACTGTACAAACCTGTGTTGGCTGAGTTCCTTCAAGATACCATGCCGTTACGCTGTTGCTGCCACATTCTGGAGTTAGAATTCCTCCGCTGATTGAACAGACTGTTGCTTCGATTACGCCAGTTGCCGGTTTTGTAAAATCTTTCATTGGCAGACCTGTGTGAATCTTTCTCATGTAATCTGCCCAGGCATAGCCGGAAAGTGTAGAACCTGTAAGCTGCAAGCCAAGTGATTGACCTGGTTTGTCAAATCCAAACCAGAAAACAGAAGTATAATACGGAGTAAAGCCAACTGCCCAGGCATCTGCCCAGTTTTGTGTTGTTCCTGTTTTTCCTGCTGCCGGAATCTGATACTGTCTTCCGTTTTCGTCGCGGTAGCGCAGTTTTGTTCCGTTAGAAGAAGGACCTGCAAGAGTTCCTGATTTTACTGTATTCTGGAGCAGCTGCGTCATGACAAATGCTGTCTGCGGTGTAATGACCTGTGCGTCTGCTCCCTTTGCCTGCTGTGCTTTTCGTATTTCTTTTTCTGGGTTAAGGATTGTGTTTCCGTTTTTGTCTTCGACAGAGCGGATTGCAATTGGAGTTACTTCTTTTCCGCCACTTGCAAAAATTGAATATGCGCGTGCAAGTTCAATCGGACGTACTGAACAGACACCAAGTCCAATCGGGTAACCTGGAACAAATCCTCTGTAAGGAACTTCTTCTTTTGGAATTCCTAAAAGCGCAATTGCCCTGTTAATTCCTGCTTCAAAACCGATTCCATCAAGAACTTTTAATGAAGGAACGTTCATAGAGTGGGCGAGTGCGTACCAGAGTTCTACGTCGCCTTTCCATTCTCCACGGAAGTTTTGAGGAATATATGGTTTACCGTCTGCCGTGTGGAATACAACCGGTGTGTCTGAAATTATTGTCGTTGGTGTAAAATTCCTGCTGTCGATTGCTGCTGAATAATAAAGCGGTTTAAAAGAAGATCCTGGCTGAAGTTTTGCCTGAACTGCACGAATAAACTGGTTTTCGCTGTCAAATTTGCTTCCGCCGACAAGTGATGTAATGTAGCCTGTGTCATTTTCGAGGGCAATCATTGTGCCTTCGATTGTAGTTTTGCTGACTTTTACCTTTGCCTGCTGATTTGATTTGTTTACGATTCCAAGTTTTAAAGAATCAATTCCGAACATTAAAGACATTACGTCCATAACTGGATTGAGCTGGTTTGTATACGTTGCTTTAGAAATTGACTCGTTGCGCTGTTCACTAACCTTTAAGCCGTTAAGGTTAAAAGTTAAGGCAAGAAGTTCTGTCATTGGAGTGTAAACGGAAAATGCCTGATTTGTGCGTTCTCCTGTTGAACGCTGATAAGTTCTGTTTGCATAACGGATATAACGATCCATTACGTCCTGTGCTACTGCCTGATTTTTTAAGTTGAGCGTTGTATTTACAGTAAAGCCTGAAGTATAGATGTCTTCTGTTCCGTAGATAAGGCTTCCAAGTTCGCGGCGTACATATTCCGAAAACCACGGTGCATTGTCGTCGTGGTTGAATACGGCTGCCGTTGCTGTTCTTGTGTAGTCAAAATTTGCCCAATAGTCGTCAAAACTTTCGTCTGCCTGTGCTTTTGTAATGTAACCGGCACTAACCATTGTGTTTAAGACATCTTTTTGTCTGTCCATTGCGCGGTTAGGATATTCAAAAGGATTGTAAAAGGCTGGGTTTGAAAGTTGAATTACTAAGATTGCTGCTTCTGCTGGTGTAATTTCTTTTGCGTCGTGTCCAAAATAATATTTTGAAGCTGCACTTACACCGTAAGTTCCGCCACCAAAGTAGATTTTATTTAAATAAAGTTCAAGAATTTCGTCCTTTGTGTAGCGTCTCTCCATTTGAATTGCCCACCAGAGTTCCTTGAGCTTTCTTTTTATTGACATATCAGTTCTGTCGCAGTAAAGAGTTCCTGCAATCTGCTGTGTAAGGGTTGAACCGCCACCCAAAGACATTCCAGTTAATTTTCCAAAAACTGCACGGAACAAAGCTTTTACAGAATATCCGTGATGTCTGTAAAAAAGGCGGTCTTCGCGCGTAATAAGAGCGTCGAGCATGCACTGTGGAAGATCCCTTATGCTGATAATTTCGCGTTTTTCTTCTGAAGCAAGTTCAGTTATAAGTTCACCATTTATATCAAGAAGTTTTGTCGGAAGTGAAGTAGAAAACTCTGTAAACTGTTCGTTATCTTTTATGAATTTTGTATTGCTCAGTGCAAGTCCAAGGCCGGCTCCAGATAAAAGAGCACAGAAAAAAAGCCCGAAAACAAACACAATTGTAGACTTTTTAAGTTTCATATCTTTACATAATAAGAAAATACCCTGCTTTAGTCAATTAAAGCCATTTTTGTAAGATTGAATTGTTTACTGCAAGGTTAAGCAAAAAAGCGAAAAAAAAGACCGGCTTTACTAGCCGGCCCATGCCCATCAGGCAGTCGGGCTCAATGGGTGGGAGGGGATAATTGACGCCCGACATTATATATATCGTCTCTAGTGCTAAAAAACTTTAATCTTTTTTTAGATAAACTTTAGATTTGTAAGTTTTTGCTGTGCAATTGCCGGACTTTTTATGTTTTTATTCTTCTTCAGTAACAGAAGCGTCTATGTTTAAGTTTATTGTATAAGAGCGGCCGTTTTCTGCATTGAGTGTTTTTGTAATTTCGTAGTCGCCTATTACAAATTTTATTGTGTGGCTGCCCTGTGTAATAATAAACGGTTCTTTTGAATTTTCTACTGGTTCGTTGTCAAAGAAAATTGCAGCATTGCGTGGCGAAACAATTTTTACTTCTGGTTCAATTCCTCGTAATTCAACTTTTAATTGTGTTGTTTTTGCCTGTTCAACTATAAAAGTTCTTATTTCGTTTCTGTAAGAATCTCCGCTGACAGTTAAATGATGTTCACCTTTTGAAAGTACAATTTTTTCTAAACTGCTGGTAATAAAATTGTCGTCAATGTAAACGCTGTAGCCGTCCTGCTTATCCTGCGGTTTTTCTACATCTAATGAAAAATAGCCTTCATCGCTTAAAACTGGCTTTGCTGTAAGTTCAAGTTTTGCGTATTCAAGTTCTTCTGGGGCGCCTTTCATTGCAAGCATAAAGCGAACAAAAATAAGATCGTTTTCGGGATTGAGCTTTTCTTCGATTATTCTTGCGTAGGGATTATTTTTTACATTGAATTTATCGTTTAGTGGAATGTAAACAGTGTGAGTCAATTTTCCAGGAATTGTATAAAGCGAAATTCTATTTGCGCTATAGTCAATTTTTTTTTCTGCTGGAAGAGGATCTAACTTTTCGTAAAAAGCGTATGCAACACTGTCTCTCCAGGTTGCAACAATCTGTGGAACTTTTAAGCTGAGCTCGATCCCTGTAATAAAAGTTTTATCATGAGGAAGTTTTATAGTAACTGCATCTGCAATTCCTAAAGTTGCGCTGACTTCTGAATAATCCTGTGGAATTGTTAAAGCGTGCATTTTTGCAACTCTGAACGTTTCTGCATTTAATGCACAAAGACAAATATTAAAAAGAAAAAGAGAAATTACAGATTTTTTACATAACTTTTTTAAATTCTTCATTAGGATTAACCAGAAATTTTAGAATTTTTTCATCTTTATAATATAAAATCTGTGGCTTTTTGTATAGAAAAGATTATTAAAAATCAAAAACTTTAGCCGGATCTGTTGTTTTTCCGTTTTCTTTTAGTTCAAAATGAAGATGAGGTCCCGTGCTTGCCCCTGTTGTTCCGCTTTTTGCAATTAACTGTCCGCCGTTTACCTTGTCTTCTTTTTTTACTAGAATTTTTGAAAGATGAGCGTAAAGGCTTGTCATTCCGTTGTAGTGCTGAAGCACAATGTAGTTGCCATAAATTGAATTAAAAGCAGTTTCTTTTACTGTTGCGCTTTTGCAGGCGTAAACTTCGCTTCCCTGAGGGCAGGCAAGATCAATTCCTGAATGAAATTTCCATTTTCCAGAAATCGGACTTATCCGGTATCCATAGCTGCTTGTCAGAATATGTTCTTTTAAAGGGCTGTACATAAAAAACTTTTCCGTCGATTTTAAAAATTTGAGATGATTGAATTTTTCCTTGGGTTGAATATTTTTTGTATAAAAGTTCTTCCCAGGCATTTTGTGGTTTTTGTGGAATAAAAAGACCGTTAAAACTTGGTGCAATAATTACAGTATCTTCGATCTGTTGTTTTGCTGACGAAAAAGAATTGAGAGTTGCAATTGTATCTTTGTAAACCGGACTTAAACGCGAAGAAAGCCAGATAAAATCCATATTTTTTGGAACGTGGATTTTATAGAATGTGAATAAAATTGTTTTGTCGTTTTTTATTTTTGCATTAAAGTCTGCATCTTCTAAAAACTGTCTGAAAACTAAATCTTTTGAAAAGTCTGGATTTTGTACAAATGGAATTTTTGAACTGTCAACATTTATTGTCTGCACAGCATCGCTTGTCTGTTCAACTTTCTGTGCGTGAATATAAAAAATTCCAAAAATGAATAAAAAAAAACTAAAAAATCTTTTTTTATTTATTTTTTGCTTATTCATTTTGTTTTTTCTGATTTTAAAGCGTAAGAAATAAGCCCATAAACAAAGAGTGC
>CAVKVK010000103.1:0-7045 GCA_963659855.1 Parabacteroides distasonis
AGCCGTAGCCGGGGTTCTGACACAAACGCACATTGAGCTTGACTCAACCGTGCGGCTTGGGGCAGGTTCCCAGCGAGAGGCTATTTGAATTTAGTTAGTATAAAACTCGAGTTTTTAGTTGTTAAAAACTGCTAAATGTCAGTATTGTGCAAATACCCCCCCCCATTTTATATAAAACGTGTTATATCCTTGTAAGTAACAAAAAAAACTTGGGGGAAAATATGAAAAAAATGTTTAAAGTAATTGCAACAATAGCTGCAATTATTTCTATGGCAAACTTTGTTGCCTGCAAAAGTGATGATGACGACAGCACAGATAGTGGAAGCTCTGACACTTCTGAAACTCTTGATTTGAGTGGCACTTACTGGATTTTGGAAGATGAAACAGAAACAGAAGGTAATGTAACAACAAAGACTTCTGATGCCAGTTATATTTACATTAAAGACGGTTCAAGCGGTACATTAAGCCAGATTGAAGACTGGGAATTTGTTATATCAGAATCTAATACATACACTTCTACTAATTATGTAGATACTGCATTTACATACACTGTAGCAGATTCTGTTATAACAATTACTGCTGGTGAAGATACTTCAACAGCAACTCTTTCAGAAGATAAAAAATCTGTTACCTTAAAAACGACAGATGAAGATGGCAAAGAAGTAACCCAGATATACAACAAAGCAGACGCCGCACCAACACAGGTAACAGTTGTAGTTACAGTAACTTCATCTTCTACAGATACAGAAGAAACAACGACAATTGATGCAACCTGGGATTTTAGTGTTACAGCACTCACAAGTGCAGGTTTGTCAACAACTGCAGCAAAACCTACTGTAGCTAAAGAAATTCCTGTAGCATCTGGTTCTGGAGCAACATTAACAGTTCTTGTACAAACGGGAGCCTCATTAAAAATTCAAAATGCAACTGATGGTGGCCTTAATATTGGAGCAGGTTCAAAAGAAACAGAAGTGCTTTCGATCACAGTTGATGATACTTGTACACTTACCTTTACTGGAAAAGGCTCTAGTGGTTCAAGCTGGACATCAGCTAAACCAAATTCATTTTCTATAGACGGAACTTCTATCTATAGCAAAACCGATGTTTCTGATACTTCTGTAAAAACATGGACTTATCCAATTACAGCAGCAGGCACTTATAAAATTGCTGCCAGCGGTATGATTTTTACAGGTTTAAGTTGTAAGTAAAAAAACTTTTAATCTAAGTTTAATAACGAAAGCCCTTTTTCTAAATGCTAAGGAAAAGGGCTTTTTTTTACAGGGGCATTTTCGTTGGTTCGTCCATATTTGGAAAATATTGCATTAATAAACGAAGAGCACCAATATTGTATCGCCTCAACAGGTTTTTATGTGTGTAAGCCAAATAAAGCCTTATATTCAAAGTATCTTTTTCTATTGATGACATCGGATTACGTTGTACAAGGACTAAATCAATTTATGAAAGGAGATAATTCTCCTTCAATTAGTGGTGATGATATTACAAAATGGTTTTACCCTCTCCCTCCAATCTCCGAACAAAAAAGAATTGTTTCAAAAATTGAAGAACTGTTTGAAGTCTTAGACCAGATTCAAACTAATCTGCTCTAATATTACGTAAAACTGTTTTGTTTTTTTACAATGCTAAGCTGTTCGTTCAATTTTCTAACTTTCACTAGATTGCTAAACGAGTTGTAACGTGGCAAAAAACAAGGCATCTTTTTTTAAGATGCCATTGTCAGCAGTTTTACCTTAATCGCAGTTCTGCCAGTTTGCCCCAGAACTGCCCCCACAATCCTGCTTTTTGTACTGTGCGGTCTGCCGTTAATGGAACTGTCTCTAAAACTGTTTCGCCGAGTTTATATTGAATCTGTCCGTAAATCTGGCCGGCTTTTGTTCCGCCGTAAATGCTTTTTGGAATCTGTACCTGCGCTGTAACGTTTTGTACTTCTTCTAAAGCTGTGCCTGCGCTTATGTGCGGAACTGTAATTGTATTTGTCCAGGCCGGCACAAGGTTTATAAATTTTTCTTTTGAACCTGGAGTTGCAATCGTGTAGTTTTGGGCTGTGTGCTGCCATGGTTTATAATCTGCAAAAGAAGAAAACGCCCATTCCATCATTGTTGTTCCGTCTTTTACACGGTAAAAATTGCCTTGTTTTGAACCACTTCCCGGGCCTTTTAAGGTTATTGACAAAAATCTTACTCCGTTGCGCTGTACTGTTAATGCAAGATTGTAGCCGCTTTCGTAAATAAAACCTGTTTTTAAACCGTCGCAGCCTTCCATATTGCCCAAAAGTGGATTTGTGTTGCGCTGGTAAATTGCCATGCTGTCGCCTTTTGCCTTTTGCCAGCTTGGTAAATTTTTTTCGAGTGGATAGTGGATTTCTTTCTGGCTGTGGTAGTCGGTTAAACTCTGCGGGTAGCGGTTAATGTAAATGCGGCAGAATTCTGCAAGTTCGCGGGCTGTAGTTACGTTTTTTTCTGAATATCCGCTTGGTTCTTCAAAATGAGTGTGAGTTAAACCTAATGCCTGTGCCTCGTAGTTCATGCGTTCAACAAAAGCTTTTGTGCTGCCAGAAATTCTGTAGGCTAAGGCCAGGGCTGCGTCATTGCCGGAAGCAACGGCTAAGCCTGTTAAAAGTTCGCGCACGGTTACAATGTGTCCCTGTCCTAAAAACATTAAACTTGCGTCTGACGGCATATTTATTGTCCAGCTGTTTTCTGGAGGAGCAACAAGGTCGTCTAAGGTGAGTGTGCCGGCTTCGATTTCTTTAAAAACAATGTACATTACAAACAGTTTTGTAATAGAAGCCGGTGGAATTACTTCGTCGGCGTTTTTTTCAAAAAGAATACAGCCATTGCTGGAGTCAACGAGAATGGCTGAGCCTGAATCAACAGCTAAAGAAGCTTCAACAATCGGATAAGGAAGCGGTTTTAAACTCTGGCTGCGGTTAAGTTGAAAACTCTGGTCAAGAACTGCATTTAGAGAATTTTTTTGTTCCTGAGTTAAAGGCTTTATGTTTTTTGTATTAAAAAACGAAGATGACCAGACAAAAAAAGAAAAAATTATTGCAAGAATAATAAAAATTACGGAAAAACAAATAATAAGTTTTGTTTTTTTAGAATCTGTGTGAACAATGTTTAGATTAGTTTTCATAAAAAATATTTTAGGATATAGCAAAAAAATGTTCTATGGAAGGTGTTTTTTTTGTGTGCTGCGGCAGGGATTGCAGGGGCGCGGAGCGTTGCGTAGCAATGGAGCGGCAGCGGAACCCCGAAAAGCCCGACGGCAACCTGTTGCCGGGCCGCCCAAAAAGAACAAAGCAGGAAGTTTTGCGCATATTTGTAAAAAACTAAAAATGGTTTATACTTAGCGAATGAAGAAAACTTTTGGTGCTTCTTTTTTGATTTCAGCTTTTTTGTGTGGATTTTTTTTTACGGGCTGCAACCTTAAGTCTGAAAAAACTGATACATTTGTAATCTGGACTGACCGCAAGGAATTTGTTTCTTATACAGAACTTTTTAATTCAATTCAGGATAAAAGTAAGGCGATAATTGTTTTTAAGGACAGGCTTGCACTTTCGCTTCCGCCAGAAAAAGACGAAGAAAAACCAGATTTAGTTGTTGGTTCGTGGATAAAAAATTCTAAGACAAGAAAACTTTTCAGGCCTCTCGACAGCATTTTAAGCCAGGACAGCATTGATTCTTCTACAATTTATTCTCCATTGCTTGAATATGGCCGTCTTGCCGGCAAACAGTTTTTGCTGCCTGTAAGTTTTAACCTTCCGCTTTTGATTTTTTCTTCTAAAAACGAAGATAAAATTCAAAGTCAGTATTCTCTTTCGCTTGAGCAGGTTAAGGAAATTGCCGGCGAATTTAACGCAAAAAACAAACAGGGCTTTTACACTCGAATGGGATTTGCCCCGTCCTGGGACGATGATTTTTTATACGAAGTTACAAAAGAATTCGGACCTTGTTTTAAGCATAAAGCAAATTCTTTTACCTGGGATTCTGCAAAACTCGACGCCGCTGTTGCTTATATCCGCGACTGGACAACTCAAAAAAATACAGATACTACGTCTGAGCAGGATTTTGAATTTAAATATCTTTACACGCCAAAATACAGGCAGATTGCAGCTGAACGCACGCTTTTTGCTTATACGACGAGCAGTTCACTTTTTAGAATTTCTTTTGAACAACTTGGCGACATTGATTACAGGTGGCTTTCGATAAAAGGTGGAATTCCTGCGGAAGATGATATTGTCTGCATGGCAATTTATAAAAGTGCAAAAAAGCCGCAGCAGGCAGAAAATTTTATTAAGTGGTTTTTTCAGGAACAAAATCAAAAACTTATGCTTGAACGTTCTTCTAAAATGAAGCTCGACACTGTAACTTTTGGAATTGCAAATGGATTTTCGAGTGTTAAAGGGGTAAACGAACATTTATTCCCGACATATTACAGAAGCCTTCTTGGAAACTTACCGGCAGAAGACAAAATTGTTGCTCCGGATATTTTTTCGAGCAGATGGCAGAGCATAAAAGAACGCGTAATTTTTCCGTATTTGAACGGAGCCATAAAAACAGACGGAAGCGGACAGGCGCAGTCAATGGAATCTCTTTTGAACACCTGGCTCAAGCAGTTTGAATAAAGATTAAGGATTGAGGATTATTTATGAGTGAACTTGCTATTTCTCAGGATGAATTAAACAGACTTTTGCAGGCTGAACGTGCACAAAAAAAGACAATAAAACCGCGTTTTACATTTAATCGCGAAAAACTTCTTAAGCCTTCTAACTACACAACAGAAGAAATTAAAGTAGAACTGGACACTCTTGGTGTAACTGTAAAGCAGGAAGAAGTGGACAGACTTTTAGGCAAAGACTAAAACTTTAATAAATTGAATATTGAATTTAGAGAAAAGATTTTTAATATTTTGCCCTGAACCTGGCATTAAAACTTCTAAACATTGAATTGCAGATTCCGAAAATCTAAACAGGAGACTTTTTGTTTTCTAGTTTATGAGGTTTTGGTTATGGTCAATTCTATTTCTTTAAATGCTTATTCTTATGGTGGAATTGTAAGCGGCAGTTCTGGAAAACTGTACGTACCTGTAAATCCAAGTGCTGTTATTTATTCGCAGTTTGACCACATTTCGGGCGTTGCTTCTTCAAATCCGGAACGTGGAGTTTCTGTAAGCAAAATTCATATATTAAATTCTCTTTTAAATCAGCTCATTACAATGCGTGGTCAGGCAAAAGTAAAAATGGAAGACGACGGTTCAATGAGCGAAGATCAAATGGAAAACCTGATTCAGAATTATCAGTCGCAAATTCAATACGAAATTGAAAAATCAAGAAATTCTGGATACGGGCTTGCAGGCGTTCAACCGCAGAACGGTCAGATTTTAGATATGCTTGCTTAAGCTTTAATAACTTTTTAATTCTGTCGAGATTGCAGCCGTTGTTTCGTCAATCGTAACAAGGCGGAAGTATCCATTCTTAAAAAGTGGCGCTGTATTTATTTGTTCAAAGTTTCCAAAATCGTGAGTAAAGTTTTTGTGTATGTGGCCGCCAAAAATTGCTTTAACTTTATTTTTACCAAAAAGAGAAAGCAGATAATTTCTGTCTGTAGTGTCTTCCATTGTTAAAGATGGCGAAAGAGTTCCCTGGAAAGGATAGTGAGAAAGAATGATTTTGTTGTTCGTGTCTTTTTTTACAAGACTTTCCAGTGCGTCTACCTGTTTTGTGCCGAATGCGCCGTTGCCTGTGTCTAAAAAAATAAATGTAAAAGGTTTTTGCGCTGAAGAAAAATTAAACGAAAAATAATAACAGGCACTGTACGGAAAAATATATTTTTTGTAATTTTTCCAGCCGTTGTTGTAAAGGTCGTGGTTGCCGAGTATTGTGTAGACTTTAAAATCGTCGGTATTTTCTACAATTCCATTTTTTTGTGCTAAAGTTCCTGCAGTTTTACAAAATGAATTAAATTCCTTGTATTCGCCTGCGTGTCCGCCGTCTGCTGTGTCTCCAAGGTTGATTATAAAACGCGGGCGTTTTGTTTCGTCTGTGTCTGTAAAAAGAGAATTTAAAACTTCTAAAAAACTTTCGATTTTTGATGAATGAACATCGTTTGCACCAAAATGAAGGTCGCTCACAACTAAAAAACTGTATTTTGCAGTTGTTGTGTCTGCATTTTGTGGAATTTGAGGAATATTATTTTCTGTAAGTTCTTTAAAGCCTGAAAAACGTTCGTCAACATCATCTTCGCCAAACAAAATATGGTAAAAACCAATGTTTGAGCATGACGAAAAAAGCAAAGCAGAGAACAAAAAACAAAGCAAAAGAATATTGAATTTAATTTTTTTTATTTTAGTTTGAATTTTCAAAATGTGTACCTCAGTTTTAAATTCCAGGAAACTCTGTCAACGTAAGGAGCAACAACAATCTGGTCTCTAAAGCGAACGCAGATGTCTGTGCCTGCTGCAAAACCATTTTTTAAATGAATGAATCCACCTATAAAATATGTCGGGCTAAAAACGAGAGGATAACGGAATAAATCGTGCGAATAATATCCGCCGGAAAATTCAAATCCGTGTTTTAAAAACCAGCGCATTTCCAGCGAAGTTGTAAAATTGAATTCCCAGATGGAAGAAAAGGAAAGAGATTCAACCTGAGATGTCTTAAAACCGATTCCAAATCTTTTTATCAGCTGGAATTTTGTTGTGCAGATAAAGCGGAAAATTAAATCGCCCAAAAAATCGTCTTCTGTAAAAAGATTGTAAAAATACTGAAAATGGTAAACGGCGCCACCGCCTAAATCTATGCTTGCGTTGTCTGTCTGCCACGAGGCAAAAGGAAAGTAATAATCTCCGCCAAGCGTAAAATCAAAAATATTGTCAGAAAATTGAATTGCTGAAATGGCAGAAAATCTTGTTTTTATGTCAGAAGTTTTTTGTTTTATTGAATAAGCAAGGTTGAATGGAACAAATTCTTTTTCGACATTTTTAGCAACTACGTAACCTGTTCCGGCTTCTACATACTGTTCGATTG
>CAVKVK010000104.1:0-4141 GCA_963659855.1 Parabacteroides distasonis
ACATAGAGATTTGTAATTTTTATTCCCCAGAAAGTTTCTTTTTTATTACTAAAGCAATTTTTTATAAAGTTTATTGTTGAAAGCATGTCTTTTTCTGTTTCGCCGGGCAGACCAAAAATAACATGGGTTACAATGTGAGCTTTTGGAAGCTGATTTTGAAGAATTTGAACCGCATTTATATAATCATTATTTGTATAACAGCGGTTAATCAGTTTTCCTGTATTTTCGTTTGAAGTCTGTAAGCCAAGTTCAATTTGAATAAAATATTTTTCGTTAAGTTCTTTTAAAAATTCAATAATTTCTAAAGGAAGACAATCTGGCCTTGTTGCAATTGCAATTCCGCAGGAATTATTAAACGATAGTGATTCAAGATATTTTTTCTTAAGTTCACTAAAATCTCCATAAGTTGAAGTAAACGACTGAAAATACGGCAAATACAAAACTTTATTGGTTCCACTTCGTCCCCGCGCTTTTTTTTCAACTAAAGAAATTCCATTTTCAAACTGTAATTTTATGCTTTTAGTTTTTTGAATAAAATCTCCGCTTCCGCTTTGACTGCAAAAAATACAACCGCCCACTCCCTTTGTTCCGTCACGGTTTGGACAGGTGCAACCAGCGTCCAGCGAAATTTTATAAACCTTACACCCAAAAATTGATTTATAAAAGTCAGAAACCTGGATCATAAAAAAAATTGTATAACATAAGCAGAATGTCTCCAATAACTCTTGTCAAAGTTTGCTCCAGGCGACTTTATAACAAAAATTGTCTTTTATTTTTAATTCCGCTAAAATAAAAGGAGAGGTTTTTTAATGCGCGTTGCAATTGTACATGACTGGCTTGTAAATTATGGTGGAGCTGAAAGAGTTGTAGAAAGTTTTCTTTCGATTTATCCTGATGCAGATATTTTTACACTTGTCTACGATGAAAAAAAAATGGGAAAAATCTTTCCTAAAGAAAAAGTTCACACATCGTTTGTTCAAAAAATTCCTATGGCAACAAAACTTTACACAAAAATGCTGCCATTAATGCCAAAAGCTTTCGAAAGCTTTGATTTTTCTTCTTACGATCTGGTTTTGTGTTCATCTTCAAGCTGTGCAAAAGGCGTTATTACGCCTCCTTCAGTTGCTCACGTTGCCTACATTCATACTCCGATGCGCTATGCCTGGGATCAGTTTTTTGAATATCAAAAACGTTCAAAAAAAATTGTTGCCTTCTTTATGAACCGTTTTATGCCTTCAATCCGTCTTTGGGATTTTGTTTCTTCTCAAAGAATTGACTGTCTCATTGCAAATTCAAAATATATTCAGCGTAGAATAAAAAAATACTGGAATCTCGAAAGTTCTGTAATTTATCCGCCAGTTGATACAGACCGCCTTTCTCCAGATAACGAAAAAGCAGAAGATTTTTACGTTGTCTTTAGTCGATTTGTTCCATACAAAAGAATAGATCTGGCAATTTCTGCCTGCGGTGAACTTGGAAAAAAATTAGTTGTAATCGGTGGCGGCTCTCAGGAAAAAGAATTAAAACTTTTAGCTTCAAAATACGACAAGTCTAAAATTACTTTTACAGGAAGAATTTCTGATGCAGAAGTAAAAAATTATCTTCAAAAATGCAGGGCAATGATTTTTTGCGCCGAAGAAGATTTTGGAATCGTTCCTGTAGAAGCTCAGGCGTGTGGCAGACCTGTAATTGCATTCGCAAAAGGCGGAGCGCTCGAAACTGTAATTGAAAATAAAACCGGCGTCTTTTTTAAAAAGCAGGAAACTCAGTCACTTATTGAAGCAATAAAAAATTTTGATACCTTAGCCGAACAAAATGTTTTTGATTCTAGTAAAATAGCAGAACACGCGCGTTCATTTTCAACACAAAGATTCTGCAATCAGATAAAGGAAAAAATTGAACTTACGCTAGAAGGATTTTCAAAACAATGCTAAGAATTGCAATTGACTGTCGGATGATTGGTTCCGGCGGAATCGGAACTTTTATAAGTGAACTTATTCCATATTTTCTTGAACACAACGAATGTCTTTTAATCGGCACACACGAACAGTGCATGGATTTTTTACGTCTGCCAAATGTTGAATTCTGTCATTGCGACGTAAAGCCGTTTTCTGTTCAGGAAATGTTTAATTTTCCTGAGGATGTTCTAAAAGCAATCCACAAATACGATTGTTATTTTACGCCGTATTGCAATATTCCAGGAGGAATTCAAATTCCTGTGTTTTCTACAATCCACGACATTGTTTTTCTGGATGTAAAAGAACTTACAGGCTTTTTAGGAAGAATTGGTAGAAAATATTTTTACCAGCATGCAATAAATATGTCAAAAATGATTTTTACAGTTTCTGAATTTTCAAAATCGAGAATTCTTTCAAAACTTCACTGTAAAAAAACAATTAAAGTAGTTTACAATTCTTTTCCGTCATATTTAGTTCAAAAAAGCGAAGAATTTGTCTGGCCGCAAAAAACTAATTCAATTTTATTTGTTGGAAATATAAAAAAACACAAAGGCTTAAAAACACTTTTAGACGCATTTGAAAAAGCACAAAATCAGGGATTAAAATCAAAACTTTTAATAGTCGGAAACAAAGATAATTTTCGCACTGGGGATGAAGAAACTGTCGAAAGATTAAATAATTTTCCGACAGAAAAAATAGAATTTACAGGAAGAATTACGAATGAAAAACTTCGTGAACTTTATGCTTCTGCCCTGGTTTTAGTTCAGCCGTCGTTATACGAAGGTTTTGGAATTCCTCCATTAGAAGCCATGGTAATGGGAACTCCGGCAATAATTTCTGATATTCCGGTTTTTAAAGAAATTTATAAAGATTTTCCAGTTGAATTTTATAGCGCACAGAACTCAGACGAACTTTGCCAAAAACTTTTAGAAGCAGAAAAATCTCCTGAAAAAATTGAACTTGGAAACTTAACTCAAAAATATTCTTATAAAAGATCCGCCAATCTCATAGAAGAATCATTAAAAGAATATTTGCAGCAATAAAGCATTTTACCTTGCTAGTAGTCGGAAAAGTTTATTCAATAGACCAATGAAGTTTTTTTCTATATAATTAAATTTGCTATGACTGAAAACGATTTCCTTAAGTTTTTTAATCTCAAATACTGGAAAACAAGTTCTTTTACATCTGGCTTTGCCCTGGCGGTTGTTGACTGCCTTATGGTAATGCTTTCGATTGGTACATCTTTTTTTATCATAAATTTAATCAATCATTCCTGGATTAATTTCCGTTCGTTTGTAACGTATTGGATTTACCTGCCGCCGATGATTGCGGTTTTTTACGCTGCAGGTCTTTATCCTGGAATTTCACTTCCTCCAGCAGACGAAGTGAAAAAATTTGGAATCTGTTCATTTTTTGTTTTTGCAGGAATTGCCCTTTCAATTACAGTTGAAGAAGCAGACGATAAATGGCCGATTGTTGTTGCCCTGCTTTTTGCAACTCCTTTTGCACTTGTTTTTCTCCCTGGCGGAAGAGAACTTGCACGTCATATTTTAAAAAATACTAAATGGTTTGGAGTTCCTGCCGTAATTTTCGTTAATAACAAGAAGAATTATTTTATGGTTGACCGCCTTTTAACCCGAAAGGATCTTGGATATAAACCTGCAATAATTATTGACAACAGCGCACTGGAAAATTCTTTTTATCATGATGTTCCGGTTTACAAACCTTCGCAGACTCTTAGTGATATAATCCGCCAGACAGGCATAAAAGTTGCAATCATAATTGACTGGGATTTGAATTTTGATTTAATCAATTCCTACTTCAGATACACAATTACAATTCCTCATACTCAGAATTTAAATACATTGTCTACAAATGTTCGCGATTTTGGAGGAATTTTAGGTTTTTCTTCTACTCACAATTTAACAAAAAAACTGAGCATTTTTATAAAACGAGTTGTTGATCTTTTCCTTCTTATTCTTGCCAGCCCGCTTATTATTCCGATTGTATTGGTTACTACAGTCTGTGTAAAAATTTCGAGTCCGGGTCCAGTTTTTTATGGACACAAAAGAGTTGGAAAAAACGGAAAAGAATTTAAATGCTGGAAATTCCGCTCTATGGTTGTAGATGCAGACAAAAGACTTGAAGAACTCTTAAAAGATCATGTTATGGCAGCAGAATGG
>CAVKVK010000104.1:4175-6933 GCA_963659855.1 Parabacteroides distasonis
ATCCTGTTATGGCAGCAGAATGGGAAAAAGACAGAAAATTTACGAATGATCCGCGAGTTACAAAGATTGGAAAATTCTTAAGAAAAACAAGCCTTGACGAATTTCCGCAGTTTTTTAATGTTTTGACTGGAGAAATGAGTTTTATTGGACCTCGCCCGGTTACAGAGCCAGAACTTGCAAAATACGGCGAAAAATCAAAGCTTATTTTAAGCGTTCAACCAGGATTAAGCGGAATGTGGCAGATTTCAGGAAGATCTGACACAGGCTACGAAGAGAGAATTACTTTGGACTCTTATTACATTCAAAACTGGTCAGTATGGCTCGACATATGGATTATCATAAAAACTGTTTACATTGTTATTAAAGGAAAAGGTGCATATTAAATGAAACGTACAGTAACACTGCTTTTTGCTTTGCTTTCGTTATCAGTATTTTCTTTTGCAGAAAAGTACAGAATAAATCAGGTAAATTACGATATTAACGGAATGACAAGGCAGTATGCACTTGAACGAAATATCGAAATTGATAAAAAACGTGTTTTTGAAAATTATGAAGAATTAAATCTTTACATTGAAAATTTACGTCAGCTTTTTAACAATGAAAGAAATCTTGAATCTTCTGTAATTTACACAAAATATGATTCTGTTCCAGACGAAGACGGAATTACGAGCGTAATTTTAAATATTTCAACCCAGGATTCAAAACATTTTCTTCTCGTTCCTTATCCTAAGTACAATTCAAACGATGGTTTAGTTTTAAAATTAAAAGCAAAAGATACTAATTTTTTGGGCACACTCGAAACTCTGGATTTTGATTTTAATTTTTCATATGAACCTCAGGATTCTGACACGGATTCTACTACCTACGATACAATTTTTGGAATAAACATTTCGTACGACTACCCTTTTAAGCTTTGGAAACTTGATTCAAAATGGACGAACAGTTTAAGTTTTGACTATACACTCGGAAAAACTAAACCAGAATTTTCTTATGAAACAGGGTTTGTATTTGAACTGCCACTCGATCGCTTAACTATACAACTTGAATTGACTCAGGGAATTGACCGCAATTTTGATTACACAGAATACGGCGATGAACTTTACATGACAGAAGGTGCAAAACTTTCTCTTCCGTATAAAGTTGCTTCTATTGACAATTTTGATGATGTAACCTGGGGACCTTATGTTTCTTACGCATGGTATTGGGACAAAGACGGAATTAGCGACGATAACGAAGATTTAAGAAGTCCAACATTAAAAATCGGACACGGTGTTTCAACAGCACGCGTAAACTGGCACAATAATTTTAGAGACGGTGTTGATCTTTCTTTTGATCAGTATTTTGGCTACAACTATCAGCTCAAAGAATATATTGCAGGCGTTTCTGGAACAATGGAATTATATAAATCTTTTTATAACCGCTTTGGAATTTATTCAAGATTTTACGGATTCTATAACTACAATCAGAATACAGAAATCGGCTCATATTTAAGAGGAATCAGAGACGACCAGAGATACGATTCGTCTGCATGGACTGATGCAGGATTGTCTGGAGAGCCGGCAAAAGCACTTAATACAAATGCTGCAATCGTAATGAATTTTGATTTTCCATTCAGACTGATTACTACAGACTGGCTTGGATTTAATAATTTCTGCTTTGGTGAAGATTCCTGGATGTCAAATCATCTTCGCTGGATGCGCTATTTTGATTTTGAAATGCACCTTTCTCCATTCGTAGACGTTGCACTTGCTCACAATACAATTACAGAAAAAACATTTGCAATAAAAGACGGCTGGTATGCAGCAGGACTTGAAGTCCTTGTCTTTCCTGCAAAATGGCGAAGCCTCGTTGTAAGAGCCAGCGCAGGCGTTGACGTAGGAAGAAAAATTGTAAAGAAGGTTGTATCAAAACTGATCGACGATGAATGGAGAAAACAGGTTTCTGCAATTGAGATTTCAATTGGAATCGGTCTTCACTATTAAAACAATTTTTACATTTTTAAGATTTTATTTTTTTTGAAGCCAGGGTTCTGTAATATTTATCTGGAATATTTTGAGCCATGGCTTTATACAAAGATTCAGAAAAATCTTTATTACCTTCGTTTTCAGCCTTTACTGCAAGCTGATAAAAAAGTTCCCAGATATTATTCAATCTTGCCCACTCAGCGATTTCTTCATATTTGCCACATTCATTAAAAAAATCCGAAATATTTGTATATTTAAATTGAGAATTTTTTTCACAAATTGAATTAAAAATATAGGTAAAAGCTTCGATTACTGCAATTGAAGTACACGAAAGCGATTTTTTTAATTCACCCTGCTTTTGATAAAGAGCAGAAAGTTCTGTTAAAGCATTTAAAGAATATTTTGGAAGACTCCTGTATAACAAAAATAAGCGGTCGGCGCTGTCTTTTTTGTTTGTATAAATTGTTCGCAAAATAGAATCTTTTAAAAGTTCATTTTTAAAAGATTCATCATTGTCTAAAATCAAAAGAAGAACTTTTTCTAATTGCTCGTCATCTCCGTTCATTTTTGAAATAAAAGCAATTGAATATAGTATTTCGTATTTTACATCGGCAATATCAAGATATTCTTTTTCTTCATAGGCTCGCTCGTAAAAATTCTGAGCAAGAGAATATTCGCCTTCAAGCTGATAAATTTTTCCAATTAAAAAATCTGCTTCTGGATAAACACTACGATTTTTCAGCCATTCAAGAAGATTATGAATATCATTCTTAAAAAAATCATTTCCATACAAT
>CAVKVK010000105.1:0-6709 GCA_963659855.1 Parabacteroides distasonis
ATTTGGTTGGCGAGCAGCGCGTGCAAATCGTAAAAACGGCAGACAGCATAAAAGATGCCTATGAACTTTACAATCTCAATAACTACCTTGCTTTGTTAGATCAGCGCAAAGAAAAACTTTTGCAGGAACTTACAAGCGCGCACTTAGAAACAGAACAAAAACGCCAGAAAATGAAAGACGCAATGTTAAAAGTAAAAGCGCTCGAAAAATTAAAAGAAAGCCGCCAGAACGAGTGGAAAATCGAAAATGCACGCCGCGAGGCAGTTGAACTGGACGACATTGTAAACTCAAGGCAGTCAAGAAAGTAGTTTTTTTTATTCAGGAGCGCATTTTGCCTCCCGCGCCCGCTTTTCACGGTTCCGCTTTCGCTCCATAGTTTTCGCAAAAATTGCGAAAACTACGACTTCGTCGCCGTTACAATCGGGGCTACAAGGCACAGACAAAAAGTCATGCACCGTTCGCGCCCTTAATTTCTAATAATGGAAGCTTGAGCCGCCTATAAATTCCCTTACAATCGACTGTTTTGGAACATACGTTTCTGGAATCTGGTCAAAGTTCGAAAGAAAGCACAAAAGTCTTATTGCTTCGCTGTATTCCGGGCAGTCTGGTTTTACAGCCATTAAAAGCGGACTTGCATAAACCTTTAAAACTGGAATTTCATAATCTAAGGCTGTGTTCAAGACAGCATCAGCATTATTCTGAAACGGAAAAATATGCAGTTTTTCACCTTTTTGTACGCTTTCCCACATTCCAATTGTTGCAGCAGCACTCTTTCCTCTGAATTTTGAGTCACGCACAATTCTACGTAACAGACGGTTGTCGCTAGAAGCAATTCTTGTGTGGTCGTTTACATTCAACTGTGTTAGCGCAGAAAGATAAATCTTAAACTTGTATTCACTCTTTACTTTTGGAGTAAGTTTTTCGTTTAATGCGTGTATTCCTTCCATAATCAGAATATCGTGCTCACCCAACGACATTTTTTCGCCGGTATAATAAGGCTGTCCAATGTCAAAATTGTAAGAAGGAATTTCAACTTCCTTACCTTCAAATAAATCGTTTAAATTTTGATTCAATAACGGAATATCCAGGGCTTCTAAACATTCATAATCGTAGTTGCCGTTTTCGTCTTTTGGATTTTTGTCGCGGCCAACATAATAATTGTCGAGCGAAATTACTTTTGGCGTGTATCCGACAGCTTTTAAGTGCAGGGCAAGTTTTTTTGCAGATGTTGTTTTTCCGGAAGAAGAAGGGCCGGCAATTAAAACAACCTTTACATTTTTTTTCTGCTTTATCTGCATTGCAACCGAAGCATAATTCTGCGACTGAAAAGTTTCTGTAATGTCAATAAAATCATTGATTTGTCTTGTTAAAATCAATTTATTTAAATCTGCAGAAGTTTTAACGTTTACCTGCTTTCCCCATTCCTTGTATTTTTTATAAATTTCAAAAATCTTTGGAGAGTCCGTAAACGAAGTTAATTCCATACTTTGCGCACTTGCCGGGAAAATCAATAAAAAGCCTTCGTCATAAGGCGTAAGATCAAAACTTTCGGCAAGTCCGGTTTTTTCAAGGCACGGTCCCTGGTAAATGTCAAAATAATTACCAAGCATATTGAACATAATCATTGGCGGGCAGGTGTATTCAAGCTGCTGTCTTGAATCTTTTAGTCCGTATTTTTCAAAAAGTTCACAGGCGTCCTGGTAAGACATAAAATGCATTGTAATTTCTTCGTTTTTTTCAACCAAAGACCGCATTTCCTGTTTTAACGCCAGAACCTGATCTTTTGTAACCGGAGAATCATCAAAAGTGTAATAATAACTTGCACCAAGGCTGTGACCAATAACAAGTCTTTTTTCTGGAAAAAGTTTGTGAGCCGCTGCCGAAAGTATAAAAGAAAGCGAGCGGCGATAAATATACATTCCTTCTCTTGAGTTTAAGTAAACCGGTTCAACCGTGCCGTTTGTAAGAATGTGGCGCGTAAGAGAATAAATTTCATTGTTAAAACGTAAGGCTACAATCGGAGACGAGCCTTTTTTTAAAAACGGAACAACCTTTGTGCCCGAAACTGTAAATGGAAATTCAATTTTTCTGTCATCAATTTTTAATGTAAGCATAGATTTATTATATCTTAGTGCTTTTAGGATTACAAAAAATAAAAAATAAAAAAGTGTTTGAGTTTTGTATGGGCGTGCCGGCTTTTAGCCGTCGCGTGTTTCATGGCTACGGCGTCTTACGCGCCTTCGATGTTTGCGCTGGTTTTACCATCGCAAACATTGCGCTTTGCGCACCCTTACACCCGCTCACGCGCTCAACGCCTTGCGGCGCAATGGAAGGCAGTATTATTCATCTAAATTTGGAATGTGCTTTTTCAGCACTTTTAAGAATTGTTCGCCTGAAATTCCTTCTCTTAAGCTTGCAAAAATGCAGTTGTCTCCAGCGACAGTCCCTAAAATTTCTTCTAAATTAAGGCTGTCCAAGGCATTTGCAACGGAATTTGCCTGTCCGCTAAAAGTTTTTATTACAACAGTTGTTGCATTCCATTCAATACTTACGTATCCGCGCAAAAAATCCTGGACAAAAAGTTCTTCATTTTCGCCTTTTTCGTCTTCGCCTGGTAAGGTGTAAACGTAACCTGCGTGGCCGTCGCTGAGTTTTCCGACTTTTAATAGTTTTAAATCTCTCGAAAGTGTTGCCTGAGTTACTTCAAAACCTTCTTTTAAAAGATGTCCAAGCAGTTCTTCCTGACTTTTTATTCTGTTATTTTTTATAAGTTTTTTTATGGCCTTTAGCCTGGTTGTTCTCTCTTTCACGAATATGCCTGTATGTAATTTTTATGCATAAATTATGTATAAAAATACAAAAAGTGTCAAACTTGAAAGATAATATGCCTTTCGTCGAGTTTTTTATGTGGTCGTTTGCACACGGTGGTTGAGCCCGTTGAAACCACCAGTAAAGACGTTTATTTTTTTTGAGCGCCACGGACGGCGGATAAAGAAAGGCAAAAACTAAAAAAGTTTTTGCGATAAAGAAAATGACAGGAAGGCATTTTCTTTATCAAGGTTCCCGGTGAGAGGCTATTTGGATTTTTTTAGTCGAATAAATACAACTTTTTTATTTAATATGTCAAATAGCCGTAGCCGGGGTTCTGCCAAAAACGCACATTGAGCTTGACTCAACCGTGCGGATTTTGGCGGGTTCCCGGCGAAAGGCTATTTGAATGTTTTATTACATTCTACTTAAAAATGATTTCTTCATAGTTGATTAAATCTTTGTAAAAGAATAAGATATTCAGCATTCTACACTAGTGTTTTTATGCACGGTGAATAATCATTCAATTTTAGGACTTGGAAACAAGCCCTTGGAGGATAAAGTGGTCAAAATCAGACTCAAGAAATTCGGTACAAAAAAGCGTCCAGCTTACCGTATCGTAGTGCAGGATTCACGCAAACCACGTGACGGCACAACAATCGAAGAAATTGGAACTTACGATCCAATTGCAGCAGGTGAACAGTTTTCTGTAAAAGAAGATCGCGCTAAGTACTGGCTCGGTGTTGGTGCTCAGCCAACTGATGTTGTTCGCAAGCTTTTCAGCACAAAAGGCCTTAACAAATAACTGAACTGGAGTGACGGGGAATGGAAAAAGACCTGATTGAATATATTGCAAAATCATTGGTCGATGATCCCAGTGCAGTCTCGGTGACAGAAACCGAGGGTGAACGTGGTCCAGTTCTGGAACTTCGTGTTGCCCAGGGTGATATTGGTAAGGTGATCGGCAAATACGGCCGTATTGCAAAAGCGTTGCGTACTGTTTTGAGTGCGTCTGCATCAAAAGACGGAAGACGTTACAGTCTCGAAATCTTGGACTAGTAAATGGCAGAACAAACCGAACAGTTTATTGTTGGTTTTATCCGTGGCTCTCATGGCGTGTCGGGTAATATGAAAGTAGAAAGTGCTTCTGGCGAATTTGAACATTTTTATTCAATGAAAGAAGTAACTTTGAGGAACGGTAAAACAGGAGACTCAAAACTTTGTAAGGTTGAGTCGGTTAGTGAAGGTGCCGGAACCTTGTATTTAAAACTCGTGGGAATCGATACACCCGAAGATGTTCGTAAGCTCAACGGATGGCAGATTGTTGTACCACGGAAATATGCCAAAAAACTCGGTAAAAACGAGTGGTATATTGAAGACCTTAAAAAATGTGCCCTTAACTTTTATCCTGAACAGGGCAATGACGGATTGGCAGTTTGGACTGCGCCTGCTGTTGGCAAAAGTGTTACAGTGGGAACGATCACAGACGTAATAGAAGGCGGTTCTGGAAATCTCCTTGAGATTTTGCTGGCCGAGAATTGCGATTTGCTTGCAGATAATATTAAATATCTTGCAGACGGAAAGACTGTAAGGACAGTATATGTTCCTTTTAATCCACAGTTTGTAAGAAATATAGATATTAAAAACAAGACAATCCAGTTGATGCACCTCTGGATTCTGGAGTAATTCCATGAAATTTACTGTGCTGACCTTATTTCCCGAAATTCTGCGCGCTTTTTTTGAAGCCTCAATCATGGCGAAGGCGGTTGAAAAGGAAATTATTGCTTACGATTTAGTGAATATCAGGGATTTTGCCTTTGATAGACACAAGACTTGTGATGACAAACCGTATGGAGGCGGAGCCGGTCAATTAATGATGGCTGAACCTCTCGGGCGTGCGCTAGACAGCGTAAAGGCTTATAAGAAGCATGTAATTTATGTTACTCCTTCTGGAAAGCCGTTTACACAATCTAAAGCGCAGGAACTTAGTCAGAAGGACGAAATTGTTCTTATATGCGGAAGATACGAAGGTATTGATCAGCGTATAATTGACGAGTACGTAGATGACGAAATTTCCATTGGAGATTACGTTATGTCTAGTGGTGAAGTAGCGGCAACCGTAATAATCGATGCTGTTTATCGGTTGGTTGACAATGTTATTACACACGAATCACTGGAAGAGGAAAGTTATTCTGGCGGACTTTTGGAGTATCCTCAGTATACTCACCCGAAAGTATACAAAGGCATGGAAGTTCCAGATGTTTTAACTGGTGGTAACCATGAACTGATCCGAAAGTGGCGGCTGAAAAAGCAGA
The DNA here is from genome assembly GCA_963659855.1 of Parabacteroides distasonis. GTDB lineage: Bacteria > Spirochaetota > Spirochaetia > Treponematales > Treponemataceae > Treponema_D. Next base: position 5,124 of record CAVKVK010000105.1, read on the forward strand.
TTCAAAAAACGCTTGCAAACAGACCGGACTTAATTGTTCAGGCAAGGTTAAAAGGAGAGCTTACTTCAGAAGCTGAAAAAATGATTGAGGAACTGATGGACATGCATCTGCAAAAGCATGAACACAGAAAACGCCGTGGCAGAAAAATGTCAACGGATAATTCAGGAGAATAACAATGGATCTTATTAAGACTATTGAAGAACAGCAGAAAAAAGAAAACGCTTTGCTCTACAAAGTAGGAGACACTGTTGTAGTTCACTTCGAAATTATCGAAGGTAAAGTAAAACGTATTCAGAAATATGAAGGCGTTGTAATCTGTATCAAAGGTTCTGGCGTTCGCAAGACTTTTACAGTTCGCAAGACTTCTTACGGTGTTGGTGTTGAACGTGTATTCCCGGTATTCAGCCCACGTGTAATCAAAGTAGAAATCGTTAAGACTGGTAAAGTTCGTCAGTCTAAACTTTACTACTTGCGCGACAAGGTTGGTAAGGGAGCAAGAATTAAGGAACTCCTTGGACCAAAAGCAAATGCACGCATTGCTGCATCTCGTGCTGCTAACAAAGCAGCTGATTTGGCAGAAGAGTCAATCAATGCAGAAGCAAAGGCAGAAAATGCTGCTGCAGAAGCTGCTGCAAAATCAAAAAAGAAGTAGTTTAACTGCTTAAATTAACCCGGTGCATTATAATGTTCCGGGTTTTTTTTTATGACTTCAAACGTTCGTATTGTTAATACTCATGATATTGCATTAACGTCTCAAAAAAACATTCTTCGTTCTGGAGATATTGTGAATGCGAGGGTTGTTTCTTATCAAGGCGCATCGTCTTATATTTTGAGTGTCGCCGGACAAAAAATAAATGTTCAATCGCAGGTTCCTTTAAAAGAAGAAATGGTTTTTAAGGCTCAGATTTTTACGGATAACAACACAGTTCACTTAAAAATTCTCGAACTCACGCAAAATGCAAACGAAAGTATTAGTTTTTCTAATTCAGTTTTTAATGCAGAAGATGCAGGAATTTCTAAAATGCTTTTGAGCCTTGGACTTCCTGTCTGTCAGGAAAGTTTTAAGCTTGTTCAGTTTGCTCTTTCTTTGGGAATAAAAATTCAACCTTTAAAATTAGAAAAAACACTAAAAAGGGCAGTTTTAAAAGAGTCTAAAAATCTTGAAAAAGCACAAATTTCACTTTTGCTTGAAGAAAAAGGGCTTTGCGCAACAGAATACGCTGTAGAAAAAATTTTTGATGAATTCTACAAAAAAAATGAACAAAAAAATAATGAAAAAAACAGTTTTCAAAATATAAAAAATCCTCAAAAAAGCGAAATTTTAAAAAAGGACGACATTCAGAACTTTTTTAATGATGTTGACGAAGCTTCTCTAAAAAGAAGTCCCGGTGAATTAACTTTATTCAATTCAATTTTGCCGGCGAAAAAGAGCGAAGGACATTGGATTGTTCTTCCTTTTGAGTGGAGTTATAAAAATTTTGCTGGAGTAATTAGAGTTTTACTTTCCGATGATAGAAAAAATCTTCAAAAAATGCTTATAAATTGCAAAAATAGCCTTAATTCTTATTTGTTTGTGTTATATTTAA
>CAVKVK010000106.1:0-474 GCA_963659855.1 Parabacteroides distasonis
GACGACATTTTTCCATCGCCCTTCTGCGGGCTCATACTGTGACCTTCATCATCCTTTTTCTTAGAAAATTTAAAAATACTCATATTTTTCCTTATGTTTATAAAAATCAGGATTTTAAAACAAAATCCCAAAAAACTGTTTTTATGTATCAATACAAAAAAATGTAGTGACCTTTATAAATTAAATAATAAAATATTCAAATTCAACCTAAATAAGACAAAAATCCGAAAAAGTTTTTAATAATTCTTCCTGTTTTTTGAGCATTTCACATTCCGGTTCAACGCCCTTTTCAACATGTTCTTCTCCGTGATCCATGCCATTTAAATGAAGAGTTCCGTGAATTAAAAGTCTTTTTAATTCTTCATTTTCGCTTACGTTAAAATATTGTGCATTTTTTGGAAGCGTATCAAGCGAAATTATCATGTCCCCGATGCTAAGCCATTTTTCGCCATTTTCGTCAGTGTATTCTTCGCC
>CAVKVK010000106.1:513-6692 GCA_963659855.1 Parabacteroides distasonis
AGAAAGAATATCTGTCGGGCTGTCGATGTCACGATAATTTTTGTTTAATTCCTGAATAAAACTGTCGTTGCAGAACAAAATTGAAATTTCCTGACCGTCAAAACCAAGACGATTTAAAACTTCCTGCTCATAACCTTCAATTTTAGAAAACCATTCAGGTTCTTTTACGCCGTCCTGCATTGAAACTAAAATTCTATTCATTTTTTTCACCTTCTGTCTTTTTTTCAGAATTTGAATTTTCTGAAGTAATTGAATCCTGATTCTGATATTTTATTCTTCCATGATAGTAAGCCGCAAGAATAGACACAAAAGTATCTTTTATCTTTGTCATTTCGCCGTAAGTTAAGGCACAGTCGTCAAGCTGATTTGTCGCAATTTTTGAATCAATCAAAGTCTGAATAAATTTTTCAAGTCTCTGCGCTGTAGGTTTTTCCAGCGATTTACAGGCTGCTTCGCAAACGTCTGCAAGCATTACAACTGCACTTTCTTTTGTAGAAGGAAGTTTTCCGTCATAACGGAAATCTGCTTCGCTAACAGAAGGATCTTTTTCCTTTGCTTTATTGTAAAAATATGCAATTACAGAATTTCCGTGATGTTCAGAAATAATATTTACGACACTTTCCGGCAAGTGCATTGCCCGGGCTTTTTCAACACTAATTCGCAAGTGACTTTTTATAATTGAAACCGACAAAGAAGGATTTAAATCCGTGTGTTTATTTTCGCTGTCGATGTTATTTTCCGTAAAATATTCAGGATGCTCCATTTTGCCAATATCGTGATAAAGGGCTGCAACACGAGCTAAAAGTGAATTTGCTCCAATTTCTTTGCAGGCACTTTCGGCAAGCTGACTTACCATAATGCTGTGCTGATAAGTTCCGCTGGCTGTAAGCAAAAGTTTTCTTAAAACCGGAGAATTCTGATCGCTCAAATCCATAAGGCGGAATACAGAAGCCGTATTCATTAAAATTTCTAACGGAGTTAAAAGACCAAGAGCCAGAATTCCAGAAATAAAACCGTTAAAGGCAACTCCAGAAAGGACAAAAAGTGCATCTTCAAAATTATCGTTAAACATAACTTTTAAGACACAAATGTAAATTATGTTCATTACGGCAACACTGATAGAAGAAAAAATCATATCAATGCGGCTTTCAATATTGCGCAAAATCCTTACAAGAGTTAAAGAAGAAGCCAATGTATACAAAAACGGAATCCATTCAAAACCGCAGGCACACAAAACTCCAAACGAAATTATAAATGAAAAATAAAGTGCAAAAACCTGCCCAAAAAGAATCGTAACAAGGGCAACGCACAATGCAGAAGGAATTATAACTGTAATTTTGTATGCCCCCTGAAAAACCGGAGCCTTATCTCCAAAAGACGCAAGTGCAAAGACAATAACAAAAAGAAAAGCCATTAAAATCATTTCTTTTAGCTGCGCCTTGTGCCCTAAAAAAACAGGGGTAAAAAGAAGAAATGTAAGTGCCGAAACCAGCATTAAAAACAAAATATGATCTGCAAAAACACGGTAATCAATATAAGACGGAGACGAAGCCATTTTTCTAAGCTTTAAATAATCTTCGTCTGCAATTGCAAAACCTTTGCGGATTACTTTTTCGCCTTCTTCAATTGCAATTGGAAACTGTTCATCTGCCGACATACTTTTATTTGCAATGATAGTTTTGTCTGCAATCATTCCCGGTTCATATTCATCAATCGAAAAAGAAGCAATTGTCTGTTGTGTACTTGCATCAAAATAAACTATTCCTGAAGTAACAACAAAAGTCAGTAAAAAAATCAGCAAAAGTGCCCAGTTTTTTTTAACATATTGTGCAGCAGTGTGAATCATATCTGCCGAAAAAGAAATTTTTGCGTTATTCATCTTTGCAATTCTCATAAGCCTGTACAATTTTTTTGACAAGTGGCGACCGGACAACATCTTCGCTGTCTAGTTCCACAATACTAATCTCTCCAATATTTTTTAATATTTCAAGTGCCTGAACAAGTCCAGAAGGAATTTTCTTTGGAAGATCTATTTGAGTTACATCTCCCGTAATAAAAAATTTTGAATTTTCCCCCATTCTCGTTAAAAACATTTTCATTTGCCCGCATGTCGTATTCTGAGCTTCGTCAAGAATTACAGCCGCATTATTTAACGTCCGTCTCCTCATGTAAGCAAGCGGAGCGACTTCGATTATACCATTTTCCTGCATTTTCTTCACTACTTCGCTAGAAATACATGCATTCATTGAATCATACAAAGGCCTTAAATAAGGATTTATTTTATCCTGTAAATCTCCTGGTAAAAACCCATATAAAAAAATATTTATACCTATTTTTAGCCATTTCTAGTGTCGTTTTTTGATATTTTCAACACTATAGATATTTATGAATATTTTTTTATGCACATATTACAAAGTGAATTTATTTTTATCAAGCAATTCTCTGTATTTGAATAATAGTTCATTTGTTGTTTTGCAATCATTACGAAGCCGTGCATTTAAAAGTTTTTTCGTAATTGTGTTTTTATTGAAAGGTTGCTTGTATACTGACATCATAAATCTGTCCGTATACAAGAAATCTTTTTGAATCGGCTCTGGCTAAATTAAAAATTCGCCATTTCTGCAACAAAAAAGGTTATCTTTATGATAATTTTTGTATAAAATCTTTCCATTCAGTTTAAAAGAAGGATAATAGGGAATTCTGTATTTCAAATGACTTTTAGAAGGAAGTTTGACAAATTATGTTTGGAGACTTTTTATAGACCTTATCAAATCGTCTAAAACGTCTGCGGTGCGACTATGTTAAAAACCCAATCGCCGAACGTCCAAAACGCCCCACAGCCCGATTAGATATTAACACAATTACAAAAAGTGTCAATTATCTGTTTTTAACAAAGTGATTAAATCCATAGACACGTAACGGTCTACCCACAAGCCGATTTGTACGATATGACAATAAAAATTGCCTTGTTCTATGGACGTTCAGGGGATGACCAAAAATGTTAAATTGATTTTATAGTATCTTTTATTGAATTTCAATCTTTACGGTATTTTTCAAGTTCCGGATAATATCTGTACCAACCGCCACGGCAATACGGGTGCAAAGTTCCCATTGGCATTATTCCGTCTGTTTTTCCTTCCCATATCGCAAAATCTGCATAAGGGTCATTTATTTTTTCACTTTCAAGCGGTGTTTCACTAAAAAGCGCAATCTTGCCTTTTATCGCTCTGCATTTTTTGCAAGTGTTATCATCGGATAATTCAAACCGCTTAAAATAAACTTTTTCCCCTTCATCAGTATTAAAGACTTCTTCTTTTACATATGCTTCATTGGTATTGTTCTGTATTTCAGTGTCTGCAATTTTCTGAAAATCACGGTTAAGCCCTACACATTTTTCAAATAAGGTCTGCGATATTTTCGTTTTTGACTGTCTGTTTTTAATTCCGTCAATAATAACCTGCTGAATATCGTTCTTAATTTCATCGGTTACTTTTGTAACTCGTTGCGCTGCACTATCAATCGCAACTTGAATTTTTGCAAGCTGTTTTCTGTCAGTAAAAGCATTTCCAAAAACATCTTTCATATTTTTTACATTGTCGCTAATCCAGTCAAATTTTCTATGTCCCAATGACAAATTATTAAGTTGCATTTTTTTTATAGATTCAAGTGAATTTGTTTTTGACATTCTCTCAAGAATCCGCCCTAAAGCCTCCGCCGATAAGACAATACGTTCTCCTGTCTTGCTATAGTTTCTTGTCAGAAAATCTTCAACTGTTTTAATAAACTTTTTCCATTCACTTTGTTTTATAGGCTCTCCACTTTCTGGATTATATAAAATCTTGCCCTTGTATGTTAAATCAGCCTTGCTTAAAATGCGGACTTCCGGCAATCCAAGCCACAAAATCAGTAAAGAATAAAGGTTCTTTGTCTTTTCTGTCAGTTCATTTACAAATCTGTCTGTCAGTTCTTCCTGTGCTTTATAATTAAATGCTTCTCCACTTCCAGCCGATTTTATTTTTGTATCAAGCGTAAAAGCCATTGTATGAACTGCTTTTTCAATCTTGCCTTTGTCAAAATTACTAATGCGCAAAACAAGATTATTAAACAGTTTTTCCCCTTTGGTTGCTTTTACATGACGAACTGCAAACGGTTGTTTTACATAAATTGCGTTGAGTGCTTTTTGCGTCTGCATTGCTTTCTTTTCTCTGTTTGATTCCGTAATATCAGCAATCTCAATATCAAAAGATTTATGAAGCATATCTTCGCCGTTATAATCAAGTTTTATGTTTGATTTTTCACCGTTTTGTAGTATAGTTTGATTGGGAGTTATAGCCCCATCATACGACCGTGAATCTTTTTTGATTCTAAACTCAGAACGTTCTTTGGTCTTTTCGTTCACCAAATAAGGTTTTCTGTTATTCAGAAGACCTTTTTTTATGATTTCAGTTTCTACAGTTGTTTTTTCAGTAGATTCTGTGCTTGTAGAATTAGTTTCTGTCGATTTTCCGAATCAAGTTTTACAACAATCATTGAATTTCCCCCTGAACGAATTATTGACTTATTTGTGGTTTTCTTGACCTCTTTGTTAATTGGATATACATTTATGTTGGTGGTAGAAAAAGCCTCTGCATTGCACGCACCTACCGGACACGCCAAGAAAGATGTCGACTTAAAATCCATGCTGTTAAGTATGGATTTTTTTATTGGAAAATTAGCAAAAGAAAAAACATATTTTCGGTTTTCTTTGTCGTTATAATCAAGTTTTATGTTTGATTTTTCACCGTTTTGTGGTATATTTGAGATGTGCTTAAGTTGCTGTATGGCGTAATTTTCAGAAGCTGCCCCCTGCATCTTACCAGGTAAGGTTAAAGCGTTTTTGCTTAGCGTCTTTGATTGACGACTTTCATTGACAGAAATTCCTAAGTTAAGTTTTATTTGACTAGTAAGAGTTTTCGGGTCTGTAAAATAAACATCTTTAATATGAGCCGTGTCATTTTCTGATACGGCTTTATTTATTGTTGAGATGTAAACTTTTTTCTGCCCATAGAATTTAGAAATTATGACAGAAACAAGCCTGATTTTTCCATTTATCTGAAAAAAATAATCATTAAAAAGCATATTGTTTGAATTGTTTGCCAGCTTGTTAAAAGCAACCTGCTTTTTAAGTTCTTTTTCAAGATTTATAAGTTCAGCCTTTGCCATTTTATCGCCCCCGTAACAAAAAAAAGCCACCTATTCCTAAAATTGGAATAAGCGGCTTCAGTCACCTTTTTTTTATTTCTTGGCCTTCCGGGGCTCTGCCCCGTCGCGCTGTCCGCCCTTCCGCTTTCGCTCCATTGCTGCGAAACGCAGCAACTTCGGGGCTACCATCGCTAAGGCTTTTTTATTTTAAACTCCATGAACCGTATTCGTCCAAGATTTCTGTCTTCATTCCAGACATTGGTCTCCAGCTTACGCTCAAAGAAAAATACGGGCTAAAATCATAACTGCTGGTACTAGAAACATAACGTGGAGAAAGTTTTAGCGAACAGTTCAAATCCCAGTCGTCAAGGTCGTGAGTAGCAGACAGTACAAGAGACTTTAACTTAAATCCACTCGACTTGCGTTTTGATTCATCAGAAAACATAAAAGAATCAAGCAAATCCTTAAAAACATTGCGTTCTCCAGTTGAATTATAATAATGCTCGTATTTATCTGCAGAACAGAAATATCTGTACATTACGCTGTTTCGGCTTTCTGAACTAAACGAAAAATTAAGAAAATTATTAACCTTAAACGTAAGTTTTGGAATAAATACAAAATAACTGCTCGTCGGGCGCAAAAAGTCATAAACAAGACTTGTAGAAAGAGACGGCGTCCACGAAATTCTATCTGTCCAGCGCTTAAAAGTTTTAGAAGGCGTTGTATATGCAAAACTCAAAGAATAAGGATGAAAAGACTTTGTGCTCATAGTCTTCCAGCCGTAAGCAATCTTTGTTACTTCATCTTTTACAAATTTATAATCTGTGCTATAGCTCATTGTGTAAGCAAGCTGAGCCCCGTAACCACTCAGGGAATATTTAAAAGAATCGTGTTCTTCGTCTTCCCAGTTGTAAACATAAGACTGAGACATTGTAAGTTTGCTGTTAAAAAGTTTTACTGCAAGAATTTTCATAATTAAAATTGTTAACCATCGATAA
>CAVKVK010000107.1:0-4918 GCA_963659855.1 Parabacteroides distasonis
TTTGGATTATTTGAAGTCGAAAGGAATTTCGTACATTGCCTGCGGCGCGGAAAAAATCGACCTTAAGAAAGCTGTTTTGGTTCTGGAAAAAGAATTTGGCGTTAAAAAATCAGTGATTACAGGCGGCGGACACATAAACGGCTCTTTTTTGGATGAAGGCCTGATTGACGAAGTTGAAATGATGTTCGGCCCTGGAATCGACGGAAGAGAAGGTTGGGCTTCTAGTTTTGACGGACGCGCTCAGGACAGAAATCCTGTTTTGTTGGAACTTCTTGACGTTGAGCGGCTTGAAAATGGCACTGTGCTTTTGAAATATAAGGTGAAGAAGTGAGAAATTATGAGGGGGGGGGGGCTCTATGCGCTGGTTACTGCGCTTCGCTTGTGCCTTCGGGCGGCGGGGTCAACTGGCGTGTGGGGGAGGTGACTTTACAAAGGACGTAAAAAAGTTGAAATTTGTGTTATTGATAATCAAAATTAAGTTATTTCAAATGAATAAAATCACATATCGTCAATGCTTAGTCCACAAAGTTTTATAGAAAAACCAGGAATGTTTTTTTTGAATATATTTGCTTTTTCTTCAAGCATTTTGAGATTTATTTTTTCAGCTTTGCGTTTAACTTCATAAATGTTACATGTTTTTGAAAAATCGTTTATGGCAATAATGTCAATTTCATTTTGAGATTTTTTATCCCACCAGCCACCAAGCAAAGTTACTTGAGTTTCTTCCTTTATTTTTTCTGTAAAATATTGTTCAAGAGTTTTGCCTGTAAAAGTTTCATAATCTCTTAGAATCAACGTTTTTAACAAATCGTATTGTCCAAGTTCAATTAAATTCTGATTGGAATAAATGAACCAAAAATAAAACCTCAGATAACAATCTGTAATCTGCCAGCGAACATTTCTACTTTCTGTTTTTGAATAGAGAGGTTTTATAGGTTTTAACACATTGTAAATTTTATAAAGATTTGAAAGATATGTTCCCGTATTCTTTTGAATTATAGAATCAATTTCACTTTGAGTTGTCATTCCCTTTGAAATCAGTGACAGTATGGAAAAATAAATTCCATAATCTTTTCCCATTTCGCTTACTAAGACATCTTTGCCATCGATTAAGAAAGGAGAAGTGATTCCTGTTACAAAGTCAATCATCTGATTTTTTGTTGTGCAGCCAGATTCCATAAGCAAAAAAATGTATTTTGCAACTCCACCGCTAAGCATATAAAGGCAGAGCAAATCTTCATTTGTAAAAGCTGGATTAAAATCTTTTAAAATTTCTTTACATACGGAAGGAGCAAATGGCATTAAATTGATTTTTGCAGTTGCACGTCCAAATAATGGCTCTTTTGAATCTTCAAAAATCTTTATCATCATTGAATAAACTGAACCACATACAATAAAGTTAATTTTAGAATCATTTTTGTTTGCGTCCCAGATATTCTGCATTTCACTAAAAAAGGCAGAATTTATTGTTTGTAAGTCCTGAAACTCATCAATAATCAAAATAAAATGCTGCTGTTTTGAAAACTGCATTATCTGTTCAAAGAGCACAGAAAGTTTTGTAATAGTTCCGAATATTTTTAGTCCAATCGATTCTTCCAGCTGTTTTTGCCACTGCTGGCATAAAAGAGTTTCGGAGCAGCGTGTTGTAAAAAGATAACAGCTTTTTTTGCCTTCAATAAACTTTTTAAGCAAAGTTGTTTTTCCAATTCTTCTTCGCCCGGTTATTAACGTGAAATTTGCGTTTGTAAAAGAATTTTTTTCAATTTGTTCAAGCGATTCAAGTTCTTTTTTTCGGTCATAAAATTTTGTCATAATGTAATAACCATTAACTTAATGGCTATTATATTATGAGTTTATGAAATTTACAATGAGGAATTATCATTTTTGGAAAAAACAAAAAGTCCGTGGCTTCTGCAGGTAATTTATTTGCAAGTTGTGCGTTCTCTATTCGCTGGTTACTGCGCTTCGCTTGTGCCTTCGGGCGGAGGGCTCTACCGGCGCTGCGTGTGAAGTGAAGATTTTTATTGGCCTAGGGTTCCGAAGGCGTTTATCTGATCGTGGGCGTTTAACAGTTCTTGTGCGGCGTTTATTGCCTGTAAGGCCGGGTCAAATTTTATTCCGATTGTTTTTGAAAGTGCGCGGGCTTCGTTCCATTTTTCGATTGCTTTTTGAATGTTTTCTCTGTCGCCTTTTGCGTAGAGTGTCAGGCCTTCTGCGTATTTTAAGTTTACTTGTTTTTCTACATTTGAGCGGCCGCGGTCGCCAAGTACGAGGCGGGCTGCAAGGCTTATGTGGTTTACCGGATTGAATGAACTTGTCAGGTCGAGCGTGTAGTTGACGTTCATTTTTATGCCTTTTATGTCAAACTGGCTTCCAAGGCTAAAACGCGGGTTTGCTCCTGCAAGCTGGAATCCTGCTTCAAAATCGAAGAATTTTGTAACGTTTAGTTCTGCGCCTGTTGCAAATGAAAATTTCTGGGTTGATTTTATGTCGAGAATGTTTAACGGCTGGCGGAATTCTCCTGTAAAAAGAAGATTTTTAAATAGCCGGTACGAAAATCCTGCACTTAGTCTGGTTGGAAGAGAGTCGTCGAGTTGTGTGTTTTGCCCAAATCCTGTTAAGGCAAGGCCGGCATTGTTTATTGCAAGCCCAAAATTGAAATTTGGTTCTGTGCTGTCAAAATGCTTTAATAAATTGAATCTTACTAAAAGTCCAAAATCTGCCATTACACCGAGAGCCGACTGTTCCAGGCCTGAACCGCTTTTTATTTCGTCTGTCTGGTTGTCTGTGTAGTCGGGCATGCTTCGCCAGGAAGCGCGGAGATTGTAGCCAAGTGCGATTCCTTTAAAATTGTATCCTGCAAGAAAATTGTACGCCATGTTGAATGCTAGCGAAGTTTCTGAATAGTAACTGCCTGCAACTTTGTCGCCAAAAAGATTGTATTCTGTGAATGGAACGTAAAAACATTTTAATTGAAGTCCGAGACCTAAATTGTTTTTGCGGATTGTGCCTTCGAGAGTTTCCATTGCGGAGTCTGCGATCCAGGCATTATGGAAAAATGCAAGTTCTGTGTTTTGAAGAACTGCTGAGCCTGCCGGGTTGTAGTCAAAAAAAGTAATGTCGTCGCAAAGCCCTGTTATTGCAGTTCCTAAACTTTCTGCCCTGCCACCTGTCGGAATATTGAGTGAACGGAAAACTGTTGTTCCTTCGTTGTCGTCGTCGAATGAACTGAAAACGTCGCTTAATTTTGAATTAACGTCAATGAGTTCAAGTGAATACAATGATAAATGTGCACCGTAAAAAAAAATTGAGAAGAGAAAAATAAAATGTTTTTTACAAAAAAAACGAAGCATCATATATTTACTATAATCCAAATTTTCTCCAAAATCTCAAGTTGTTTTGAAGCTTTTGTTGTGTTTTGCAAAACGCGCAAAGGATAGTAGTGGCGCGCAAAGCGCGGTGCACAGCACCGAAGGCGCGTAAGACGCCGTAGCCACGAATAGCCTGGTCTGCCGCTTGCGGCAGATGCGCCCAAATAAAGTTATAACCTTATGATTTTCGGATTTTTTTCTATATAACATAAGAAATTAAACCGAAAATAGTTATGGGTAGATGTTAAAAAAGAAATTTGCTGTCATTTTTATTTTTTCTCTTTTTAGTTTTTGTTTTTTTGCTCAAGAAAAACCGGCAGAAGAAAAAACTGTAATGACGCTTTCTGAAATTGATGCGCTGATTGAACAAAATGAATATTCCAGTGCGCTTGAACAGCTTTCGTTTTATATTCAAAAATATCCGTCGCAGTTTGATAAGGCTCAAAAAAGAATTTCTAAAATAATGAAAGATCGCAGGGCCTTTAACCAAAGGGCTTTTGAACTTGCTCAAAAAATGAAGCAGTCGGCGAGTGAACAATTGAGCGACGAACAAAACGACAGTCTTGATTCCCAGAAAATGGAAATAATTGTTTCGCTTGAAAATGCCGAAAAAAATCCGTTGAAAGAAGCTGTTGAACTGACAAATGATGCCAGACGTACAATCCGTCTTTCTTATTACATAAACCGTTCAAATGCAATTATGGCTCAGGGCTCTTCAATGGTTGCGGGCGGAAGTCTTAATAATGTAGAAAATTATTCTCTGGCGGCCAGCAAATTTGCAGAAGGACTTTCTCTAAAAACTAAAGATTCTGATGTTGTGTTTGAAGGCGAAAAAGAAATTGCTGTTGTCTATCCTGAAAAACTCAATAATGATGTTGAAAAACAGTTAAAAAAGATTCAAAGCTTAAAAGGGCAGATTTCTAATCTTTTTTTGAATGCCCAAAAAAGTTATGAAAATTATAAAAACGCATTGAATAATGGCGAAGTGCAGAAAAGTTTAGAAGAATTAGAAACTCTGAAAAATGCTTTTTTTGAACTTGCACAAAAAAGAAACGAGATTTATGAGTGCGGCAAAGCCCTTTATTCTCTTGAAAAAAAGGCAATTGAATTAAATCCTGGACTCGTTGACACTTCTTACATTACTTTTAGCCGCTGGGCGGTGCTTGGAGTTGAATCTAATCCGGATTCTGGAATTGTCCGTACTGTTGATGCTTTTTTTAATACAAGAATCGAAGATTTAAAATTGTGTATTTACAGGGCAATTCAAAATGAATACGAAAAAATCTATGGATTAACAGATTTTAGTGAACCAGCGGACTTTGCTGATTGTGCATTTTATTTTGCAGGAGAAGGCTTAGAACTTCATTCGGTTTATGAAAATTTAGCAGATTTTGAAGCAAAAAATTATAAAAATTATTGTGCTTCGCTTGAGTTTATAAAAAAGTTTTCGAAAGAAAATTTACAAAATGCCTTTAGTTTGAGCGGCGAAATTGAATTAAAAGAAAAAGAATTGCAGCTGGCGGCTGCAAAAGAAAATTCTCTAGAAG
>CAVKVK010000107.1:4928-6674 GCA_963659855.1 Parabacteroides distasonis
CTCTAGAAGAATATGCACAAAAACTTTTGTCGGCAGCGGATTTTTATGCACAGGAAAACAAAAAAATTCAACTTGAACAGAATTCTCAGATTGTGCAAAACGAAAAAATTGTACAGAAACAGTTTGCATTAAATGAAGAAAAAATTCAGGAAGAAGAAATTGAAAACTTTTATGAGCCTTTGCAAACGACGCAGCAGCAGAAACGCACAACGGCAGGAATTCAAATTAAAGATGAATATTTAAACTGGAACGAAAATCTTGCTTTTTACGAAAATATTCTTAATGGTGCGCTACAAAAATGTAAAAAGAGCGAAATCCAGGTTTGGGCAGCTCTTGCCCGTGCTTATTCTAAAGAAAGTGACGAAAAACTTGCATTTTTTACATTGCAGAATACTCAGGCTCTCGCGTATTTAAACGGAGTTGAAGAAACTGTTGAAAATACAAAGATTGTAAAATTCTATCCGACAAAGGCTTATGAAAAATGCCTGGAAATTAATGAAAAAATAAAAAAACAGACAGAGATTTTAAAGTCTTACAGACAGGAATTGAATGGCGGAGCAGAACCTGCAAAAACTGAACAGACTTACCTTGACGGCTGCAAAAATATTGAAATGGTAATTGTTGCCTTAAATTCACTTTTGAATGATTGTAATAAAACAATGGTCAGTGCAAAGGTTAAGGCGAACGATGCTCTTAAAACTGCAAACGAAGCTCGTCAACTTTATAGTCAGGCAGAAAGATATTTGAAAAATTCTGATTACGACAGTGCGCGGCAGGCGTTGTCGGATGCGGATTCAAGTTATAAAAAATCCCTTCAACTGGAAGAAAATAATTCTTTGAGGCAGGAATTTGGTGGAAAAGACGGAAAAATTGCCCTGCTCGACGAACAGATTACGACAAAACAGAACAACTGGGTAATTACAAATGTCCGTTCGCTTATTACAAATGCTTATAACGACTATTATGCCGGAAGTTTTGAAAATTCAAAACGTTCCCTGGAAAATGCAGCGGAAATCTGGGAAAAAACCCAGGCGGTAGAAAATACAGAAATTGCTGAACTTATGAGCCTTGTAAAAGATGCGCTTGAGTCTAGCGGTGGAACAGAAATTGCTTATTCCGATCCGCTTTATAAAGACATGGGAACATATTTAAATAATGCAAAACTTCATTACGGTGAAGGCTTAAAACTTTTTAATGCTGGTAAAACTGATGAAGGAAAAAATCTTTTAGTTCAGTCCCGCGACGAAGTTAGAAAAGTGCAGAGAGTGTTCCCTAAAAACCTTGAAGCAAATAATTTAAATCTTTTAATAAACCGGGTTTTAGATCCTGCTTTGTTTAGTTCAACCGTAAATTTAAAAATAAATCAGGCAAAAACAATTGCTTCTTCTGGTAAAGATTCTGATTTACGCAAAGCTTTGACAGAAATGAAAGATTTGCAGAAAGTAATTCCAGAAAATGAAAGCGTTGCAAAAACCGTAAAAGATTTAGAAAACCAGATAAATCGTCTTGCTCAGTCTGAACAGCATAAAAAAGATCTTGAGCGTTCAACTGCGCTTGCGCGCCAGGCTCAAAAAGAAACTAATTTAACTAAAAAACTTGCACTTTTGGACGAAGCCTTAAGTTTGAACAGACGCAATACTCTTGCTCAAAAATTAAAGGACGAAGCCCTTATTTCAAATACAAAGGTTACGATTGTAAAAAACTATCTTGATGATTCTGACGAAGTTCTTTACGAAAAGGCTGAAC
>CAVKVK010000108.1:0-6623 GCA_963659855.1 Parabacteroides distasonis
AACTTCGTCAATCAGGCCTTCATCCAAAAAAGAGCCGTTTATGTGTCCGCCGCCGGTAATCACTGATTTTTTTACGCCAAATTCTTTTTCAAGAACAAAAACAGCTTTTTTTAGGTCGATTTTTTCCGCGCCGCAGGCAATGTACGAAATTTTCTTCGACTTCAAATAATCCAAATATTCACAGCTCGCTTTTTCGCTTGTAACAACAATCAAAGGCTTTCCGTCAACGCGGTTCGTGCGCCAGAGCAAAGTTCCTTTTGTGTCCATGCAGACCTGATAGCCGGCAGAATCTTCCGCCTTAAAAAAAGTCTCACCGCACGCACGGTAATTTTTCGCCTCAAAAACGCCGCTTTGTGCATAGTGCATTGCGTTCGTCGTCTTTCCGTTAATCTGCGTAAAATCCCCGAACGACGCAAGATGAGTGTAATAAGCATTCGCCTCTGGGTCAATTTTTTCAGTCATCGCGCAGTCAATCCGCCCGTCAAGGCTTGAGTACATAAAACAGATAATTTTCATTTTAATTTCCTTATTTTCCGAGTTTTCCGTATTCTTCGTCGCTTACACTTTCAAGCCATTCGTTAAAAGTTCCCTCTCCAGCCGGCTCAAACGTAATATGGCTGAACCAGCTGTCTTTTTTTGCGCCATGCCAGTGCTTCACGTTCGCAGGAATCACAACAACGCTTCCTGCCTCCATCGAAACCGCCTCTTTTCCCCATTCCTGATACCAGCCGTTTCCCGCAGTGCAGATTAAAACCTGGCCACCACCCTTCACAGCGTGATGAACATGCCAGTTGTTTCGGCAGCCCGGCTCAAACGTAACATTAAAAATCGGAATCTCGCCCTTTTTCGCGTCCGTAAGAGGCTTTAAGAACGACTGCCCTATAAAAAACTTCGCAAACGCTTCATTCGGCGCTCCAACTCCAAATTTGTCGATTTTAGAAAATTCTTCTTTTGTCATAAATTCCTCCATTTTCTTCTATATATGTTATCTTTTGGCGTTCCGGTTGCTACAGTTTCGACAAGCTCAACTTCCGCAACCGTCGGCTGTTCCGCACTCTGCGCATGAGCCTGGCCGATTCCGTCAAGAATATTCGCGCCTTTACTCAAATCACAAATGCGTTTCAAGGTTGAATCACGCCCGCCCGACCAGTATGTGCAGAACGGAACAACAGTTTTTCTGCGCAAGTCAGAGCTCAAAAGAAAAGTTTCAACAGGATTCGCCATGTCGTCCGACCAGACAGGAGTTCCAACAAAAACTACATCGTAACCAGAAAGATCCGGAACGGAAGCAAGCTCGCGGTGAATGCCGTTTTTTATGTCTGCCTTTGACTCGCGGTCGCATTCATTCATATTTTTGGAATACGGAATTTTGCAGTCAAGCCTGAACAAGTCCGCGCCGGTTTCGTCGGCAATACGTTTTGCAAGTTTCGCGGTTGTCTCAGTAAGGCTGTAATAAATGACGATTTTTTTTGAGCCTGAAGAAACAACAGGAGATTTTTTGGAAACTGCCGTCGCTGATTCAGATTTTTTGAAAGAAAAAACACTTCCGTTTGAAAGATTTTTCAGCGCATCGCAAACGCCTTTGTCCGCAAATTCGCCGATTTCCACCGCCTTTGCAGAGCCAATGCTGTGGTCAGCGTAAGCAACAGAAATCGCCTGAAAATTCAAGTTGTAATAGATGCGGCCAGCCTTGTAAACAGAAGTTGTCTCATCGCTTTTGCCGTAGTCAAGCGCAGTGTAGTTGTAGAACTCAAATCCGCCGTATTTTGTCATAGAAAGACTTTTTCCGTCCAGTTTTTTTGCAAAAACTTCGGCAGTCTTGTTTTGAGAAAGATTCAGCGCATAGGATTTTCCGCCGAATTCAACGTTTATGTTTTGAGTATTTTTAGATTGCGCAAAACTGCAGAAAACGACAGACAAAGCAAATAAAAATGAAACTAGTTTTTTCATAAATTGCCTCGTAAAAAAACAAATTAGTTACACATCGTAACTAATAAAGAATATAATAAACTTAATTTTATCTGTCAAGCCGACTTGCACATAAAAAAAAGACTGGATTCATTTGAAAAACTTTTTTCAACAAATCCAGTCAAAATCTAAAAAATTATATTTTCCGCGCAACGCCGAACGAAAACTAGGCAATTCCAGGAGAAAACGGCAATCGGGATAATCCCGAAGCAAGAATTTTCAGAATTAGGGATTCGGAGAAGCGATTTTCAGTCCAATATCTTCAATTTCATAAAAATTAAAAATACTTCTCATAACGCTTAACGCTCTTTTATATTCACCAACATTTCCGCCTGAATAGTTTTTCGCACAAAGGCAGCACCACTGATAAAGACGGTTTTCGTTGTCAATTTTAACTTGCCAATGCTTAAAAAGCACAGAAGTCTCAGCATTTTCAATCAAAGATGAAATCAGTTCCTTGTGCTTTTTCACTCTTCTGAATATAGCAGGCATTCTTATAACGAGGCCTGTTTTTGTTCTGAATTCTTCCTTTCCTCCGGCGGAAAAAATATCTCTCATGCTTGAAGTTGTAACGCCACTGTTTGTTACAAGCCACAATGCGGGCTGTTCATATTTTGCATTGTCGTTCTCCCTGAAAAGTGTTGGAAAAAGAACAAGCATTTTTGCGGTCAGAACAGATTTTTCTTCCGAATCAAGATTCTTGAAAAGTTTTGCAGAAAACTGAATTCCCTCCTCTCTGTCGAATGAATCAGGTGCCCACCACAAAGTTTCGCCGTCATTCAGCTTTGACTTGTAGTATCTTGCAACCGGCTCTACAGGATTTTTGAGTTTTCGCAAGTCATCATAAGAAATTTTCATCTTGTCAAAAATCGTTTCGCCTGATTTCAGGTTCATGTCGATTTTGTATCTTGGATAATGGGTAACTGCAATTTCGGAAAGACATTCCTCATAAGGTCGGGACTTGAACTCAACTGGATTTCCGCCGAGTTTTCCGAAAGTCATATAAATACGCTCAACACTTTTGACTCTAGTCGATTCTAAAATACTGCTGCCTGTTGAAGTCCAGTGATTTTTTTCTGTGCTTTTCACTTCAACGCCGTAAAGACTTGCCGCTACAATATCAGGAAAACTAGACCCTGATACAAGCTGTATTGTATTTTCAAATTCAGTTCCTTTAGCACATTCTTTTAATGCGTCGCATACATCAGCTTCAAGCTTCTGTGCAAGATGAGTTTTGAATTCATTGCCCTTTTTTTGGGCTTCGGAATTCAGTAGACGGTCTGTTTTTTCCATCAGCATTTTGAAAGACTGTAGTTCTGGCTTAGGATTTTCAGCGACTATCATTTTTCATCTCCAAACCACAAATTCCATTTCCGCTGGATATTCATTGCTATGTTGTAGGCAAGCACACAAGGAACAGCATTTCCGATTATCTTGTATGCGTCGCTAGAAGAAACCGCCGCATTGTTTTCTATCTTTGGAAGAATAAACTGATAGTCATCTGGAAAAGTTTGAAGCCTTGCACATTCACGGACTGTAAGACGGCGTTCCATCAAATTTTGCGCAAGCTCTTCTTTATGATTTCCACCGTGTTCTGCGCTCAATCTTCTGTATTCAATGTTTCCATGATGTTCGCTTCTGATTGTTGGTCCAACATCATCAAGTTTGACTTCTGTCTGCCCCTGACAATGTTTTCCCATATATTTTGCCTTTGAATAAATCTGCTGGGATTTGTCATCGGCTTTTTCAGGTTCTGATAAATCTGCAAAAGCATCACTGCAAGTTACAATCGGATATAAACTTTTATCTGTTCTTGAATGAGTTTCCTGCGGATACGGATTGTATTCCGCTGAAATATTTTCTTTCTGAAGCTCTTCAACGGCTTTTTCTGTCAATGCACTTTTTTTGAAACCAAAGAAAATAACTCTTTCTCTCCCTTGCGGAACTCCATAATGGGAAGCGTTCAATACTTTTGCATTTACAACAATATAGCCACCGCCAGCTTCAGAAAAATCATGCTCGATTATTTGTTTTACATCCGCAAGATTTGTAAGACCTTTTACATTTTCTGCAACAAAAAGTTTCGGTTCTGTAATCGAAATAACATCTCGCATCCACATATAAAGTTTTCCGCGACTTTCATCGGAAGGCTCGTCAACATTCAGTTTTCCGCCAGAATGACTTGTTTTTGAATTGAAGCCAAGTCTCTTTCCTGCAACTGAAAAATCCTGACAAGGAAAACCTCCTGTAACAACTGAGATGTTTTCGGGAAATTTGAAAGTGCCGTTTTTATATTCCTTTACAAGGTCAACAATGCTTTCAAGATGATACAGTTTATCTGTGTCTGCATTAAGTTTTGAGAAATATGAAATCCACGCAGCTTTTGCATCGGGACGAATATCATTCGCAAAAACAGTTTCAAAACACGTTCTTTTTAAACTTAACCAGCTTTCATTTTCTGATTCTACCCAGTCTTTATGAATATTTTGATTTACAGATTTTTTAAGACATTTGAATCCGCCTGTGAATCCCAAATCCATTCCGCCACAGCCGGAAAAGAGAGAGAGCAGCCTAAGTTTCTGTTCATTTAAACGCTCGTTTTAAAGAACAGAAACTTACAGGTCAAGATTTTTTCTGAACTGTCGATTCTTTATATAGAAGAAAAGGAATTATAAAATAATGTCAGAAGTTGTCCAAAATAACGAGCAATTTTTAGGACAATGTTAGATGAGAGTAAACGCTGCCTAACAGATGAAGCGAACATGGAACTTCATAGCAAAATGTGCAAGAACAATCATTCCGGCGGTCATTCCAAGATATTCAGCAACGCAGACAAAAATATTCGGCGCAGAAAGTTTCCAGGCGTTCATCAAAAAAAGATAAACGTAGAGCTGGCTGTGAACAATGCAGAAAATTCCGAGAGCAAAAATCAGAATCCAAAAAAATTGCAGGATTACAAAGCGCATTGATTTTTTTCCGTTTGCAGATTTTCCGCCATTTGCCGCCTGTTCAAGTTTTTTCAGCTTTGAATGAAGATGAATCCCCAGGTGAAATCCCATCACCAAAAATCCCCAGGAGCATGAAAAAGTGTGCAACGGCCGGCTCCAGAAAGTCATATTAATAGAAGAAAAAGTGAAAATCGCTCCGCTCATCATAACCGAGCTGAACGCCATCAAAATCATAAGCGCAAACAAAAGCCACGCAGTCGCGCTCAGCAAAATCCGCACGGAATTATATTTTCCGCGCAACGCAGAACGGAAAAATCCGCCGTTTAAAATGTGATGCAGAACGAACAGTGCAAAAAGCGCCGCTCCAAAAATTCCATGAGCTAAAAAGTCGCGCACAACCTCGTGGCTCATCAAAAAAATAAAATCCGCAAACATCAGAATGTCGGTAATGATTTTTACAGTTTTTCGCATTTTAATATTCAGATAATATTTCAAAACAAACCCGCTTTGTCAGTCAAATTTAGTAACTATATTTTAAAATATAGTTACTTTATTCGCTCAACATAGTTACTTTATTTTTAAAGCTTGAATAAATCACATTCCTCTTTTTTTCATCCATTAGCCGGTTTTTGCATTCAAACAGCAGATGCGTCGAAAGCCCTGAAAACTATTCCGTCCAGACCTGCTTTGCAAGATTAAAAACCGCCCAGGCTTTCGGCCAGCCGGCATAGAACGCAACGTGGGTAACAATCGCCACAATCTCGTTTTTTGAAACGCCGTTTTTCTTTGCGTTTTCAAGATGATATTTAAGCGAACCGTCCGTTATTCCCTGCGACATAAGCGAGACAACCGTAATAATGCAGCGCGTCTTTATGTCAATGCCGTGGTTGTTCCAGTTTTCACCAAAAAGAACATCATCGTTAAAGTGAGCAAAGTCCGGCGCAAACTCGCCAAGAGCCTCCCGCCCGGCCGTCTGAACAATTTTTTGAGGCTGGTTCTGCGGATTTTTGTTTTCTGTGTTTTCGTTTTGTGGCATTTTTTTTCTCCTGTTAAAATCCTGATTTCGCATGATTTTTTTATCTTAGAATTGAGACTTTATATATGTACAGTAGAAATAAGATATGTTACGATTGCTTTGGAAGTGCCTGATTTCAAAAGGCGGCGTCTCCCGAACTCAACCAGCCTGGCTTGTTTGCTGGAATTTGAATAAGGGAGGCTTACGAAGATGACGATTTACGAAATTATTTCGTTGGCTATTAATCTAGCCATTCTGATTCTTGAAGCCCTTTCTTACCTAAAAGATAAGAAGAGTTAAAAAGTAAAGCCGCCCTTTAGTTTTCGACACACTGGACGGCTTTTTTAGTTATTCAGTGGAGACGACCGACTGAATCGGGCATTTCCTTTTTCAAAATATAGCACAGATTATTTTTGCCGTCAAATCTCGTAAAAGCTCCAAAACAGCCGGATATTTATTTCAAAATCCCGTCGATATATTTCTTTCTGTTTTTAATTACATAATGTAACTAATACAAAATATAATAAAACAAAAGTCGACTGTCAAGATTTTCTTTGCACACGGTGGTTGAGCCCGTCGAAACCATCAGCTAAAAAATGTCGTGCTTGCACGCAGCAATCCTTTCGCAAAATACAGCCTTGCAATTTTTTGCGACTTGCCTTATACTCTAGTTACTTTATCTTAAAGGAGAA
>CAVKVK010000109.1:0-6564 GCA_963659855.1 Parabacteroides distasonis
ATACACGACAGCGCCTAAGATAGATGATAACGATTTTTATCGGATTGAGACCTCTGATTTACGAAGTCCAAATGTTCCTGCCGTCATTGGAATAAAAGGAACAACATATTACTGGTCTATGAATAATGGACTTTTATATGATTTTTATAAAGAAAAGAATTTAACAGGAAGTGCATTAAGTTCACACGGTCTTGAATCACGTTCGGAACTTTTCCAGCTTTTTAATGTAAAATATTATCTCGTTCCAAAAAACAAAGAAAATGAAATTCCACAGTTTTTTAAGGACACAGGAAAAAAATACCTTGAATATAAAATATATCAAAACGAAGAATTCTTGCCATTTGGCTCAGCCGAAAACGGAGAGCATATTGAGAATGTGAAACTAAGCTGCAATACTCTTGCTGCGGATTCAAATTTCTCAAATGACAGCAGTATTTTTCTTTCTATTCCGTATTCTAAATTCTGGAAAGCAAAAATCGACGGAAAAAAAGCCGAAATACAGCTTTCGAAAACTGCATTTATGGAACTTTCTATTCCAAAAGGAAATCATCATATAGAATTAAGTTATGCAAACATTTATTTTACACTTGGAATAATTGTAACAATTGCAGCATTTGCAGTCTTTTTGATTTTGAATGTAAAAATCAAAAAAGGGGGAGCTAATAAAGAATCATGAAAATCTTCTTTCTAATTTTCACAAAAAAAATATTAAATCTTTCTGTCATCGAAAAATGTGCTATAATCCAGCTATGAATATCCGGAAACTTCCAATCGGCGTACAGAGTTTTGAAAAACTGAGAAGCGAAAATTATCTGTACGTTGATAAAACTAAATTTATCTATAAGCTTGCTACCGAAGGCTCTACTTATTTTTTGAGCCGTCCGCGACGTTTTGGAAAGAGCCTTCTGCTTTCTACGATGCGCGCATATTTTGAAGGAAAAAAAGAGCTTTTTACAGGGCTAAAAATCGCTGAGCTTGAGCAGGACTGGATAAAATATCCGGTGTTCTATTTTGATTTTAACCAGAATAAATATGAATCTTCCTCTGACCTTGCGACAGTTTTGGATATTCATCTTTCAAAATGGGAAGAAATTTACGGAAAAAATCCCGACATTGCAAGAGAGAATCTTCCGTCAAGGTTTAATTATCTTTTGGAAGCTGCCCACAAAAAAACAGGACTTGGAGTTGTTGTCCTTGTTGATGAATACGACAAATCGCTTTTAGAAAGCGAGGGCGAGGCTTTAGAAGAATCACGCAGACTTTTTAAAGGATTTTTCGGCAACCTGAAATCCTGCGACGAGCATTTAAAATTCACATTTATTACAGGCGTTACAAAGTTCAGCAAAGTTTCAATTTTTTCTGATTTGAATCAGCTCAACGATATTTCACTTGATGAAGATTATTCTTCAATCTGTGGAATAACACAAAGCGAAATGGAAACAGTTTTTAAGCCAGAAATTCAAAAAATGGCGACTAAATTTTCTATGTCTTACGAAGACTGCCTTGCGGAACTAAAGAGAATGTACGACGGCTACCGTTTTCACCAGAATGGCGAAGGACTTTACAATCCTTTCAGCCTGATAAACGCGTTTTTTAAGAAAGAATTCGGAAATTACTGGTTTGCAAGCGGAACACCGACTTTTCTGCTAAAAAAACTCAAGGAAGTCAATTTTGACCCGCGAAAGTTTTCAACAGACAGGATTTCAGAATTCCAGGATGAACTGCAGGACTACAGAAGCGACAACCCCGACCCGATTCCGCTTTTCTACCAGTCGGGCTATCTGACGATAAAAAATTATAATGTAAAACTCCATTCATATTATCTTGGCTACCCGAATGATGAAGTGCGCTACAGTTTTCTTAAATGCCTTGTTCCGCTTTTTACACGTGCAAAACAGACTTCAAGTTCTTTGTGCATAGAAGAATTTTTTAACGACATTCAAAGCGGTGAAATTGATTACATTTTAACTCGCTTTAAATCACTTTTTGCAAATCTTCCTTATTCAACAAAAACTGACGACACTGTAATCGAACAGAATTTCCAGAATGTAATCTACATTGTCTTTATTTTGATGGGGCAGTTTGTTGGCGTTGAGCAGCATTATTCTCAAGGACGAGTTGACTGCGTTGTTCAGGCGGACAATTTTATTTATCTGTTTGAGTTCAAACGCGACAAAAGCGCAGACGAAGCATTGGCACAGATTGAAGAGAAAAACTACGCCGCGCCGTTTGCAAGCGACAAACGAAAGATTTTTAAAGTCGGCGTAAATTTTGATTCAAAAGAAAAAAATATTGTTGAATGGAAAGTTAAGTAAAAAATCGCCTGGGTAGCACATGTTATGCTACCGCAGGCCTTTCCCGTTTAGTCAAAATGCTTTTTCGATTATAGCGAGAGCGTCATTATGCGCTTTATTGTAAATCTTCCTGTTTTTTGCAAATGAAAGCGAGTTTATGCAGTTGTCCCAATAATATTCCCTTATAAGCTTGTCATAGAAAGCCTTATGCTCAGGAAAGCGATCCTGCTCGATAAATGCGTTTCTAAATATATAATAAAGTCTTGTGCTGCTGTAGGATTGATGATGTTTTATAAAAATCGTAAATGGAGGCCTTGCACCAAGCATTTGCGTCAGATGAACTGTGTTAAAGACAATAATTTTCTTTCCATTACGAATAAATCTGTAGCAAAGGTCATAGTCAACTTCGTCTATGAACAGCGATTCGTCAAATCGTCCTGAGGCGTTCCATTCTTTCAATCTGATTATATTTCCGCTGGCAATTACCCGCATGGCTTCTTCGATTTCCGGTAAGTTTTTTGGTCTGTATTTTTTTCCAAGAATTAATTTTTTGAGCGGAGAAAGAATTTTAAAACGAATCTGCTTTGTCCAGAAGATGCGTTTGTTTGAGTTTATTATGTGCAGAGAAAATGAAACTGCGTTGCTGTCTTTTTCTATGTAAGAACTGGCAAGCGAAAGATATTTTTCAAACTGGCCGTCTTCAAAGCATGAGTCCTGATCCATTGTCACGCACCACTCACAGCCGTCTTTCATTGCCTGAAGGCAGCCTTTGTTCTGCGCACCTGCGATTCCGCCAGCATTTTTGTTTGAATTGTAAGCGCAGGAAGAAAAATGGTCTTTTATCTCCTCGTGCAGTGCCTGTGAATTGTCAACAATATAAAGTTTTTCGCAGTACGGCGCATAGGAGTTTATGTTGGTTATTATTTTGCTTAGCCCTATTTCCTCCGGATTGTATAATACAACAACTGCCGCAATTTTCATTTTTTTCTCCCAAAGAGTGAATTCAATTCTTGAGAAATTCACTGAAAAACAAAGATTTTGTGTTTGCAGACGTTCAATCTTATGATTTTTTCAAATTAATGAAAACCGCCTGACTGCACCGCTGTGCAGTGAAAACCCAGGCAAAAACGTACCCAGTCCGTCAGGCAAATATAGTAACTATATTTTAAAATAAAGTAACTAAATTTGGAAATATAGTTACTTTATTCGGGGAACTTAGTTACTTTGTTTCAAAGCCTTTAAATAATTTATCTTTATTCTCTTCTATGCTATTATTTTCATATGCAGAAAATCAGAAAATTGCCGATTGGTATTCAGAGTTTTGAAAGTCTTCGCAGGGATGACTATATTTATATCGACAAGACTGAATTTGTATACAGTCTTGTTCACTCAGGAAAAGTTTACTTTCTAAGCCGACCGCGCCGCTTTGGAAAAAGCCTTTTTCTTACAACTCTAAAAGCCTATTTTGAAGGCAAAAAAGAACTCTTTAAAGGTCTAAAAATTGAAGAACTTGAAAAAGACAATCCAGACGCATGGAAAGCTTACCCTGTTATTTATCTGAATTTTGCACAGGATAGTTTTTCTTCAAACGGAGCTCTTGAAGACTGCTTAAACCTTCAGCTAAAAAAATATGAAGCGATTTACGGCATTTTAGAAACTGAAAACCGTTTTGCCGGCCGGTTTATAAATATTGTTCAAACTGCCCGCAAAAAAACAGGCCTGCCTGTGGCTGTCCTTATAGATGAATACGACAAACCTCTTTTAGACGCACAGAACAACGAAGAACTTGTCAATTCAAACAGAGAAACATTGCGCGGTCTTTATGTAACGCTCAAGGCTTTGGACGAGGACTTAAAATTTGTATTTTTAACAGGTGTTACAAAGTTCAGCAAGGTGAGCATTTTTAGCGACCTGAACCAGTTAGAAGACATATCAATAACAGAGCAGTACGCCACACTCTGTGGAATCACAGAAAAAGAGATGCTCGAGAATCTCGGTCAGGAAGTTGATGCTTTTGCAGAACACAACCAGCTCACAAAAGAAGAATGTGTAAACGAACTTGAAAAAATGTATGACGGCTATCATTTCTATGAAAACAGCGAAGGCGTATACAATCCTTTTAGCCTGCTTAATGCGCTGAAAAAGCAGGATTTTTCCCTTTACTGGTTTTCAACCGGCACGCCGACATTTCTGATAAAAAAGCTTCAGGAAAGTACAATAAACTACATGGATCTTTCAAACGGAGTTGAAGCCACTGCCCAGGAAATTCAGGACTACAGAAACGACAATCCAAACCCGATTCCGCTTTTTTACCAGACAGGCTACCTTACAATAAAAGGCTACGACAGGGAATTTGGCGTCTATCTTTTAAAATATCCGAACAACGAAGTAAAGTACGCATTTATAAACTCACTTGCCCCGGCTGTGCTTAAAAATAACTGTTCAACAGGGCTTGACGTTGTCTCTTTTGCGCGCGACATAAAAAAAGGCGAAATAGAAAGCGTAATGAACCGCTTCAAGTCCCTTTTTGCAACGCTTCCATACACAACAGCAAAAAAAGAAAAGCAGGACACGATTATTGAGCAGAATTTTCAGAACGTGTTCTATCTTGTGTTTACACTTTTGGGACAGTGGTCAAGAGTTGAAGAAACTTCAAGTTTTGGGCGTGCTGACTGCGTACTAGAAAACGGCAACAATGTGTTTATTTTTGAATTTAAAAGAGACAAAAGCGTAGACGAAGCCTTAAAGCAGATTGAAGAAGCAAAATATGCTGAAAGCTACAAGTCAAGCGGCAGGCGGATTGTAAAAATAGGCGCAAGTTTTTCCACAAAAGAGCGCAATCTTACAGAATGGAAAATTGTGGAAGAATAAAATCAGGCTTATTCAGCAGAAATATCATTGCAATTGAAAACAAAATAGCATTTACAGTAAACTAGTAAGACTATGTTTTCAGCTCTCTACAATGTAATTATACTTCCGCTTAACATTCTTCTTGAATTTTTTTATCAGTTTATTTTTGAGGCGACAGGCAATCCGGGAATTGCTGTCATTGGCTTAAGTTTTGTTGTAACGCTCTGCACTCTTCCGCTTTATATGGTTGCCGAAAGCTGGCAGGAAAAGGAACGCGAAACTCAGGCGAGTCTCAAGAACGGCATTGAAAGAATCAAAAAATTCTTTAAAGGCGATGAGCAGTACATGATTCTGAACACTTTTTACAGGCAGAACCATTACAGCCCGATTATGGCGCTCCGCTCTTCATTCAGTCTTTTGATTCAAATTCCTTTTTTTCTTGCAGCCTACCACTTTCTTTCTGAACTTGGAACTTTAAAAGGAGTTTCGTTTCTTTTTGTAAAAGATTTCGGCTCTCCTGACGCGACTTTTCATATCGGAAGCTTTGCCGTAAACATTCTTCCGATCGCAATGACTGCAATCAACTGCTGCTCAGGCTTTATCTATTCAAAAGGACACGAAGCAAAAGAAAAAATCCAGATTTACGCTTTTGCAGCGATTTTCCTTGTTGTTTTGTACAATTCTCCGGCGGGACTTGTCGTTTACTGGACGATGAACAACATTCTCTCGCTTGTAAAGAATATCTTTTATAAGCTAAAGAATCCGAAAAAAGTCCTTTATATTATTCTGTGCATTTTTGCCGCGTTCTGCATAGTTTCGCCGTTTACGATTCTTTCTTCTTCAAAAAGCGGATTTAGAAAAGTGATTTTGTTTTTAGGAATTGTTTTGCCTTTGATTCCTTTTGCAGTTAAAAAACTTGCGCAGATTACAGACAATTCTTTTAAGATTCTTGAAAAAAATAAAAAACTTTGCTGCGCTCTCTTTTGTTTTTCCGCTGTTGCACTCGCATTTCTTTCGGGGCTTGCAATTCCTTCAACCATTATGGAAAGCGAGCCGAACAATTACTGCTATGTTGACAGCTACTCTTCGCCGTTTGTTTTTCTTTCAGCAACGTTTTTTCAGGCAGTCGGATTTTTTATTCTCTGGCCGACGTGCTTCTACGCACTTTTTTCTGTAAGAATTAAAAAGATTCTCGCAGTTCTTTTTACGGCAGGCGCTTTTATTGCAGTTGTAAACACGTTCATTTTTGGCGGACATTACGGCCCTGTTGAAGCCTGGCTTGAGTTTATGCAGCCTCAGGTTTTTACTCCAAAGCTGAATGAAATTATTCTGAATCTGTCTGTTCTTCTTGCAGTTTTTTCAGGATTTGTCTTTATGCTGGCAAAGTTTCCGAAAATCGCACATTCGCTGACTGTAATTC
>CAVKVK010000110.1:0-6401 GCA_963659855.1 Parabacteroides distasonis
TGCAGGCAGAATGCCTGCAAAAAGCCACAAAGATATTAAAAATTCTAGAACTTTATTTTACGGTCTGTTCCTTTGTAATATTCACTGCGGAGCTCACGGATCTGTTCGTCGTTCATGTAATCGTCAAACGGCATCATGCGGTCAATTACACCCTTTGGAGTAATTTCGATAATGCGGTTTGCAATTGTAGAAATAAATTCGTGGTCGTGGCTTGTAAAAAGAATTACGCCAGGGAAATCTACAAGTGCACGGTTTAAACTTTCGATTGCTTCGAGGTCAAGATGGTTTGTCGGGTCGTCCATAATAAGAATATTTGAACCGGCAAGCATAAGTTTAGAAAGCATACAGCGGACTTTTTCGCCTCCGGACAAAACCTTTACTTTTTTAAGAGATTCGTCGCCGGAAAAAAGCATTCTTCCCAAAAAACCACGCACATAAGCGTCGTCCTGTTCTTTTGAATACTGTTTGAGCCAGTCTGTAATATTGTAATCGTTATTAAAATACTGGTTATTGTCGCGGGCAAGGTAAGAAAAACTTGTTGTCTGACCCCAGAAATATTCGCCGCTTTCTGACTTTTTTTCGCCGGAAATAATGTCAAAAAGTGAAGAAATTGTATTGTGTTCGATTCCAACAAAGGCAATTTTATCTGTGCGGTTAACGACAAGGTTAAAGTCTTTTAAGAGCTGAACTCCGTCTTCGTCCTTTGAATTTAATTTACGGCATTCAAGAACGTTGTTGCCGATTTCGCGGTCTGGCTTAAACTGAACAAACGGAAATTTGCGGCTTGTAACAGGAAGATCGTCAAGTTCAAGTTTTTCAAGAACCTTTTTGCGACTGGTTGCCTGGCGTGATTTGGCAGCGTTAGAAGCAAATCTCTGGATAAATTCCTTAAGGTCTTTTGCTTTTTCTTCGTTCTTGCGCTTTTGATCTTTAGCCTGCTTCTGTAAAATCTGGCTCATCTGATACCAGAAATCGTAGTTACCGGCAAACTGTGTAATTTTACCGTAATCAATATCACAGATTACTGTACAAACTGTGTTTAAGAAGTGACGGTCGTGGCTTACAACAATTACGACATTTTCAAAACCGAGAAGGAAGTCTTCGAGCCAGTTGATTGACTCAAGGTCGAGACCGTTAGTTGGTTCGTCGAGTACGAGAATGTCAGGATTGCCAAAAAGAGCCTGTGCAAGAAGAACGCGGACTTTCTGAGATTCGTCGAGTTCGCTCATCATTTTGTCGTGATATTTTTCTTCAAGACCAAGACCAGAAAGCATCTGTTCAATCTGGTTTTCTGCTTCGTAACCGCCGAGTTCACCAAACTGAGCTTCGAGTTCGGCAGACTTAATTCCGTCTTCTTCTGTAAAATCTGCTTTTGAATAAATTTCATCGCGGGCTTTAGAAACTTCGTAAAGTTTTGGATAGCCCATCATAACTGTTTCTTTTACGCTGTATTCATCAAATGCAAAGTGATCCTGTTTTAACACAGCCATTCGCTCACCCGGTGTAATTATAATTTCACCAGAGTCGCGGTCCTGTTCGCCAGAAAGAACTTTTAAGAAAGTTGACTTACCGGCACCGTTTGCACCAATAATTCCGTAACAGTTTCCGGCAGTAAATTTAAGATTTACATCTTTAAAAAGCGGTTTTTCGCTAAAATGCAAGCTTACGTCTGATACTGTAATCATTTTGTAGGTTTTCTCCCTTTAAAGATTTTATTTTTCAAAAAAAATATAATGTTTAATCTGCACAACAGTGGCTTAAATTTCGTCAAAAGTTGTGCAAGGTTCATTTTTGAATATTTTTATTTGGTAAAAAGTTTTTTAATTCGCGCAAAAAGCCCTGTTTTTTTAACAGTTTCTGCTTTTTTGCCAGTTTTATTTTTTGTACTGTAATTTTTCTTTACATTCTGCTTTTTTGTACCTTTTTGAACAGCTGCACCAGAGCTGCGAGGAGCGTATTTTTCCTTATAATACTTCATTCTTTCGTCGGCTGACATTGTGCTCAATTTTGCAAGTTCGTCTGCACTTGAACGCAAAGACTTTGACTTTTGAGCGCCCGAGCCCTTTGCTTTTGAATCTTTTTTAGAAGCTTTAGAAGAAGCAGAATACTTTCTTCGTCTGTTTCCAGAATTTTCATTTTTAGTAAACTTTTTATGTTCACCGCATTTTTCGTCTGAATCAAGTTTTATATAAACGTTTTTGCTTTTGTCTTCTTCAAAATCTTCTTCGAGAGCAAGACGACTTGGAATCTGTTTTTCTATGTAGCGTTCAATCGGCATTAATGAATAAACATCCTGCTCAGAACAGAAAGTATAGGCTTTGCCGGATTTTCCGGCTCTGGCAGTACGTCCGATTCTGTGAACATAATTTTCTGCTTCGTTCGGTAAATCGTAGTTTACAACCATTGCCAGATCGTTTACGTCAATTCCGCGGGCTGCAACATCGGTAGCAATAAGACATTTGATTTTTCCGTCTTTAAAATTATTCATAATCTTTAAGCGGCGGCTCTGCGGAAGGTCTCCGATTATATATTCATTCTTTACACCGTTTATTGACAGGCGTTTAGAAAGAATTTCGCACATTTTTTTTGTATTGCAGAAAATAATCAGACTTTCTGGCTCTTCGCGGTGAATAATTCCAAGCAAAAGTCTGAGTTTGTCATCGCTCGAAACGTGAATCAATTCCTGGTCAATTTCGTCAACAGTAATATTCTGAGCTTCAATCGTAATTTCCTTTGCATCGCGGGTATATTCCCAGGCAAGATTTTTTACATAAGAATTCAACGTCGCAGAAAAAAGCATTGTCTGTCTTGAAATCGAATCCGGTAAAAATTTTACGATTTTTCTTAAATCCGGGTAAAATCCCATATCAAACATACGGTCGGCTTCGTCAATTGCAAGATAAGAAACTTTGCTCAAATCCATTTTATTAGATTCGTGCAGGTCAATTATGCGGCCTGGAGTTCCAATTATAATGTCAACTCCATCTTTAAGCTCTTCAATCTGTTTTTCGTAGCCTACTCCGCCATAAAAAGAAGCACAGACAAGTCCTGTGTACTTTCCAAGTTTTGTTGCTTCTTCTTCAACCTGAACAGCAAGTTCACGCGTTGGAACCATAACAAGAGCTTTTTTTCCTTCTGCCTTACCACCAGACAAAAGCTGCTGCATTATGGTTACAAGAAAAGCTGCTGTTTTGCCAGTTCCCGTCTGCGACTGAACATAAAGATCACAGCCGTCAAGCGAAACATTTAATACCTGCTCCTGAACCGGAGTACAATTTTCGTAAGAAGCTTCTGAGAGCCCCTTTAAAAGATTTTCATTTAAATTTAATTCTGAGTATTTCATGCCATTCACTAAAACAAAATAATTTACAAATTGTAACTAAAAATCAAGTTTATATTTGAAAAGATAGGAAAATTATACCGTCTTTTAACATTCTATTCAACTTTACGCAGATTAAGAATAAGTAATCGGGGGCATTCTGCCTTACGGCAGAACCGGGCTTTTCAGGATTGCGCTATCCGCTCCATTCTGCTGCCATTCTGTCAGCAGAACGCCTGCGGCGTCCTTACAATCCCTTGCCCTTAAATTGAACGTTCTGTTTTTTTTAGTTATAGTAAAAGCACAATGGAAAACACACAGGACAAAAACAAATACCAGGCAGAACTTTTTGCAAACCGCCTGGCAAAAAAATACCGTCAGTTAAAAAAATGGGCACGCAAAAACAGAATTTCGTGCTACCGCATTTACGACAAAGATATTCCGGAAGTTCCTCTTGCAGCAGACCTTTACGAGTTTTTACCAGACGAAGTTTCTACAAAAACAGAATGTGCACTTTTTTTACGCGAAACAGAAAATGCAGTTTCTCAAAATAACCAGAACGTAATCGCAGAATCAAAATCAAGAACCTTTCTTCACCTTTATCTTTACGAACGTCCTTACGAAAAGGCAGACTCCGAAGAAGAACTCTGGTTAAACGAAATGGCAAAGGCAGCAGCAAAAACTCTGCAGATTCCAGAAAATCATATAATTCAAAAGCTGCGCAAAAAACAAAAAGGAGACAGCCAGTACGAAAAAATCGAAACTTTAACAAAAATCGAAGGCATAACACAGGAATGCGGTCAGCTTTTTAAGCTCAACCTGAGTGAATACTTAGACACAGGACTTTTTTTAGACCACCGCCCGTTAAGAAACACAGTGCGCGCAACTGCGAGTGGAAAAGACGTATTAAATCTATTTTGTTATACCGCAAGTTTTTCTGTTTATGCAGCAGAAGGCAGGGCTCGCCGTGTCGAAAGTGTTGACTTAAGCAACACATACATTGCCTGGTCAAAAGAAAACATGGCATTAAACGGATTTACAGACAAAAACAAATATCTGTACACAAGGCAGGACGTAACTGGCTTTTTAAATCAAAAAAATGCAGAAGTAGAAAACGAAGAAGGCACCAACCGCTACGACCTGATAATATTAGATCCTCCGACATTTTCAAATTCAAAAAACACACAGAACGTTTTAGACATAAACAGAGACTGGAGCACACTCTGCGCAAAATGCCTTAAAATATTACGCCCAAAAGGAATTCTATATTTTTCATCAAACAGCAAAAGACTTTCTTTTAATGAAGAAGAACTAAAGCAAAAAACAGAAGGCTTAACATTTACAGCACAGGACATAACAGCCCAGACAATTCCGCAGGACTTTAACGGAAAAAAGCCACACCGCTGCTGGAAAATTCAATTATGTTAGGAAGATGCTGAAAAGGCTCTGTTTTGTTTTCTGACAGGTAACTGTGCTCTCTTTAGAAAACAAAAACTCGTTATCTTCCCCAAAAACTCTGTTCTATGCTACTACTCTACTACGCCGCATTTCCATAAACGCTCTGCACATACTCAAATATCTTCTTTCTGCACTCGGCGAATGCCTTGTCATCGTAGCTTGCCGGGAGTTCTTTCCACAAAGTATTCTTGATAAGAACATCAATATCAGCGGCGTTCCGGCTGTTTCCAAACGGATTTGTCATTTCTGCAAGCTTATTGTTAATCTTTTCAAGAAGTTCCTTAGCAATAGACTTAATCTGTTCGATTTCGTTTTTATCAAGGCTGTCTTTAAAAAGCATATCGTATACGGCAAGTTCTTTCATATCTGTAAAGCCTTCGCGGACGCAACGCTCCTGTTCTTCTGAAAGTGATTTTGCAACATTCAAAAGTTCTTCAAACACTTTGCGGATTTCTGCCTTATCCTGGGCTTTGTTGTATTCTTCAATAACTGCCTGATAATGCTTGTAGTATTCTGTGGTGGCAGGATTCTTTTTAAGAAGCTCTTCCGCCTTCATTTCTATGATTGCAGAAAGTTCCTGAATAACAAGCTCTTTTGGTTTTACTTTTTCAAATTCTGCCTGAAGCACGGCAAAGTTAATCT
Organism: Parabacteroides distasonis; assembly: GCA_963659855.1. Lineage (GTDB taxonomy): Bacteria > Spirochaetota > Spirochaetia > Treponematales > Treponemataceae > Treponema_D. Next base: position 5,420 of record CAVKVK010000110.1, read on the forward strand.
TGCTTATATCAAGTTTTACGCCTTCTTCCACTACTTCAGAATCTTCAAGTTTAATGTACTCGTTAATAACTTCCTGCAGCTGCATCATTACATCAGTTGTGTCTGCTGGCTGGCGGCGAATATTCAGTCTTTTAAAAATGGCTTCTATTCCGCCTTTATTTAGTTTTAGTTCTGCAGTTATTTCTTTTCCTGTTGCATATTTGTACAGACGAAGGAACTGGGAAGTCATCAAATTAAAGCGTTTTTTTGTGTCTAATGGCGGTGTCGCAATTGTATTTGCGGCCATCTTGATTGCCTTTAATTTTGCATTTTTATCTGTTTCATTAACGATAGAAGAAAGCTCTATCCCTTTATCATGCAGGAATTGGGTAATCTGGGCGCAATGGTCATAGATTTTCTTGATTAAATCTTTGCGGTCAATTGTTACAGTGGTTTTCTTCTTCTTTTTATTTACAGTGTAATCGGCAAGGGCTTTTTCAAGGTACGGAACAATACCGATGTAATCAACAATAAGTCCGTTTTCCTTGCCTTCGTTTACACGGTTTGCCCTGGCAATAGTCTGCATAAGGGTATGCTCTTTAAGCGGTTTATCAAGATAAAGGTTTCCAAGAGAAGGAACGTCAAAACCGGTAAGCCACATGGCACATACAAACACAACTCTGAACGGATTGTCTTCATCCTTAAAGTCTTTGTCCAGTTCGTTATTTTCCATTGCCTTTTTATGAATATCAAGATCAAGGCCGTATTTCTTAAAGCGCTTATCGTCTCCTTTCTGGGTAGAAATTACAACATGCATTACGGTCTCTTTCATCCAGTCAATCTTGTGTTTTGCTTCAAGGAATTCCTGCTGATCAAGGTTCTTTAATTCTTTTTCAAGTTCTAAAATTTTCTGCTTCCAGTATTCCTGAACATAGTTATACATTCTGACAGCGGTTATCTTATCAACAGAAACAAACATTGCTTTTCCGTTGAGCCATAATTC
>CAVKVK010000111.1:0-6245 GCA_963659855.1 Parabacteroides distasonis
CTGGCGAACCCTGGAACGGAAAGTTTTGTATGTTTAATGAAAAGCTTTTTGTTTCTCCGGGCGAATATAATTTAAAAATTATGCCTGAATGTCCAAATTCATTTGGCTTTGTGTTGAATTCTTTCGAACTTGTAGAAAACGCCGGTTACAAAATTGAATTTCAGATGGATTTTAATCCTTTTTATATTGCCGCATTTAAAGTTTTGTTTGCTTTGACTATTTTTGTTTTTATAGCAGCAATTTCTATAAAAGTTTATATGTTTAAGGTTGAACACTTTGGAATAATTCAAAAGCAGTGTTTTGAAACTATTGCAAATATAATCGATTCATTTGACGAAAATACGTGTCAGCATTCTAAAAATGTTGGTTTTTATGCCCGTGAAATTGCTAAAAGATTAAATTTCAGTAAAAAAGACGTTCAGAATATTTTTTATTGCGGGCTTGTTCACGATATTGGAAAAATTTCTGTCATGAAAGAACTTCTAATGAAGGCTTCTGGCTTTACAGACGAAGAAATGGAAGAAATGAAAAAACATACTACCGCTGGGGCAAAGACACTCGAAACTTTTACTTCAATTCCGCACTTAAAAGAAGCGGCTCTTTATCATCATGAAAGATTTGATGGAAATGGTTATCCTTGTGGATTAAAAGGGGAGGAGATTCCACTGTTTGCAAGAATAATCAGTGTTGCTGACAGTTTTGACGTTATGGCGTCGAAGCGCCCGTATAAAGATGTTTTTTCGCTGGAAGAAATAAAAAAAGAATTATTAAAATGCAGTGGAAGTCAGTTTGACCCAAAAATTGTTCCTGTAATGATTCAAATTATAGAAGAAAAAGTTGCACCTGTAGCTGGTGAATTACAGTCAACAGCAGTTTTGGAAAAATAGAATTGACGTTTCTACAAAAAATTACTATATTTATATTGAGTATTTTGATTAAAAATTGGGGGTGCACCGGTTTCGACGGCTGTGAATAATGCATTTGTTGCATGTGGGAGTGAAGGTTCCCCAAACTGACAAAAAAAATAACTGCAATTTTCGAAAGAAAAGAAGAAGAAGTTGTTGAAGCTTCTTCTGCAGAAGCTCTCGCTGCTTAAGTTAGCAGAGCCGGAACTCTTGGGGTGCTGTTCCTAACTTTAAGATGTTCTGTTACGAATAGGAACTTGCTGCAGATTATATCAGCCTGATTTGCGGGACACTTTTAGACTGAGTACGGAAGAGTCGCTTGTTATGCTGCTAAGTTCTTCCCGACAATTTACCTCGCATAACTAAACATGTAGATACACCTGGATTACACTTTCGGACGGGGGTTCAATTCCCCCCACCTCCATTTTAAGCCTGCCTTTTTTTGGCGGGCTTTTTTTATGCAAATTCGCCTTTAATTGTGTATTTTTCAAAAAAATGGCATCATAAAGCAGTAAAAAATGCAAAAAATGCATTGTGGAGGAAAAATTGTCTGACTTAATTAATGACTACAAAAAATTTTTGGATAACGGAAAAACAGAACGTGAGTGCACTCAGCAGCTTATAAAAATGGCAGAGACTCATGGCTATAAAAATATTGAAAATGTAAAAAGCTTAAAGGCCGGCGACAAGGTTTATGTTCAAAAAATGAATAAAGCAATTGCTCTTTTTGAACTTGGCAGTGAAAAAATAGAAAACGGAATAAATATTCTTGGTGCTCATATTGATTCTCCGCGTCTTGATGTAAAGCAGAATCCTCTTTACGAAAAAGATTTTATTGTTTATCTGAATACTCATTACTACGGTGGAATTAAAAAGTATCAGTGGGTTACACTTCCGCTTGCGATTCACGGTGTAATTTGTACAAAAGACGGAAAAACTGTAAATGTTTGTCTTGGCGAAAACGAAGATGAGCCTGTTTTTGTTATAAGCGATATTCTTCCACATCTTGCGCAAAAACAGATGAAAGAAACTGCTTCTGAGTTTATTCCTGGCGAAAATCTTGATCTGATTCTTGGTTCAGAAAATCCTTCTAAAGATTCAAAAGAAACAGAAAATGCAAAAAAGAATATCCTAAAACTTTTAAAAGAAAAATACGGAATTGAAGAAGAAGATTTTGGCTCGGCAGAACTTGAAGTTGTTCCTGCTGGAAAGGCCAGAGACCTTGGCTTAGACAAAAGCCTTGTATTGGCTTATGGTCAGGATGACCGTTCCTGTGCTTATACTTCTGCAAGAGCTTTGTTTGATTCAAAAGATCATAAACGCACAGTCTGCTGCCTTTGTGTAGATAAGGAAGAAATTGGAAGTGTAGGTGCAACTGGAATGGGAAGTCACTTTTTTGAAAATGCAGTTGCCGAAGTTGTAGTGCGAACAGAAGATGGATTTAGTGAATTGACTGTACGTCGTTGTCTTGCAAACTGTTCAATGCTTTCTAGCGATGTTAATGCTGCCTATGATCCAATGAATGCAGAGCTTTTTGACAAAAACAATGCTTCGTTCCTTGGTGGCGGAATTGTTTTTAACAAATATACAGGAAGCCGTGGAAAGAGTGGGGCTAGTGATGCAAATCCTGAATTTATTGCAAAACTAAGAAATGTTTTTGATTGTAATAATGTAAAATATCAGATGGCAGAACTTGGAAAAGTAGACCAGGGCGGTGGTGGAACTATTGCTTACCTTGCTGCAAAATACGGCATGAATGTTCTTGATGCTGGCGTTAGTGTTTTAAGCATGCATGCTCCGTGGGAAATTACAAGTTGCTTTGACCTTGAACAGGCTTACAAAGCATATAAGGCTTTTTTAACAATTGAATAGCAGAATATAAAAAAAGTTGCCTGTGTCACAGGCAACTTTTTTTAGTCTATGCAGTTTCTTTACTGTCGATTAAAAGTGTTTCTGGGGCAGGAAGCTTACCTGTAGCAACAATTTCTTTTGTTACTGTTAATTTTTTCTTGCCCTTTATGCTTGGAGCTTCGTACATAAGATCCATAAGGAGTTTTTCGCAAATTGAACGAAGTCCTCTGGCTCCTGTTTTCTGTTTAATTGCAATGTCTGCAATTTCTTCAAGCGCATCATCTGTAAAATCGAGTTCCAGGTCATCAATTGCAAAACTTGCTTTAAGCTGGTTTACAATTGAATTTTTTGGTTCTGTAAGAATTCTCTTTAAATCTTCTTTTGTAAGTTCTTTTAATGCAACTGTGATTGGCATACGACCAATAATTTCTGGAATGAGTCCAAATTTTACAAGATCGTCTGGTGTGCACTGGTTCAAAAGTTCCATTTTCTGGGTTTCGTCCATTGTTCCAACATTGCCACCAAAGCCCATAGATTTTCCAGCAATACGCTGTTCAATGATTTTATCGATTCCAACAAAGGCTCCTCCAAGGATAAAGAGAATATTTGTTGTGTCAATTTCGATCATTTCCTGGTTAGGATGTTTTCTTCCTCCATTTGGCGGAACTGAAGAAACTGTGCCTTCGATAATTTTGAGCAGAGCCTGCTGAACACCTTCTCCACTTACATCTCTTGTAATTGAAGTATTTTCACTTTTGCGGCCGATTTTGTCGATTTCGTCAATAAAAATAATTCCTCTTTCTGCTGCCGGAATGTTTCCGTCTGCTGCATTGATCAATTTAAGAAGAACATTTTCTACGTCGTCTCCAACATAGCCTGCTTCTGTTAATGTCGTTGCATCCGCAATTGCAAAAGGAACATTCAGTTTTTGAGCAAGAGTTTTTGCAAGAAGAGTTTTTCCACTTCCTGTTGGCCCAATTAAGAGAACGTTTGATTTTTCAATTTTAATTTCATCGTTTTGTTTTGGATCAACGGTTAAAGAAGGCTTTTTTAATGAAGACATCCTTTTGTAGTGATTATAAACTGCAACAGAAAGTACTTTTTTTGCATAATCCTGGCCAACAACATACTGATCAAGATATTCCTTAAATTCTTTAGGAGAAGAAACATCGTTCATGTTGATTGGCGCAAGAGCCTTTTCTTTTTCCTGCAGAACATTCTGACATACACCAATACACTTGTAACAGATAAAAACATTGTTTCCTGGTCCTGCTACAAGAGGTCTGTCGTCTCCACCTGGTTTGCCACAGAATGAACAATACTGCAAATCGCTACGAAATCCTCTCATTATTTTGCCTCTTTGTCCGAAGAAATTCTTTTTGGCATAACTTTATCGATAAGTCCATATTCTTTAGCTTCGTCTGCTGTCATATAAAAGTCGCGCTCAATATCTTTTGCAACCTGATCGTATGACTTACCTGTTTTGTCAGCAAGAAATTCTATCGAAAGCTTTTTTATTCTTAAAAGTTCTTTTGCCTGAACTGTAATATCACTTTCCTGTCCACGAACTCCGCCAGAAGGCTGGTGAATCATAATTCTGCTGGAAGGAAGTGAATATCTTTTGCCAACAGTTCCTCCTGCAAGAAGAAGGGCGCCCATTGAACAGGCCTGGCCAATGCAGATTGTCTGAATATCGCATTTTACGTACTGCATTGTGTCATAAATTGCTAATCCTGCAGTTACGCTGCCACCAGGAGAATTGATATACATACTGATGTCTTTATCCGGATTTTCTGATTCCAGATAAAGAATTTCTGCTACAACAAGATCTGCTGTTGCATCATCAATTTCGCCGTCAACAAAAATGATTCTGTCTTTTAACAGTCTTGAAAAAATATCGTATGCGCGCTCTCCGTTTCCACTTCTTTCTGTTACGCTAGGCACGTAAGTATTCATCGTTTCATTCATAATATACTCCGATTTAAAGATAATAAGAATTTAATAAAAATCCAAAAAAAAACGGAATGTAAACAAGATTTTTTGTCACATTCCGCCCTTGTTCATAGAAGAGTAGTTTTAGTTAGCCTTAAAAAGGTCTGCAAAAGCTACTTTATCTCCCTTTGAAACTTTTACTTCTTTGAAAAGTTCATCGTAAAGTTTCTGTTCTTTTACATCATCAATAAACCATTCTTTTGCGCGTGGATCAGAATAGTGCTTTTTAACATCTTCTACAGAAATTCCGTTTGAATCTGCAAGTGTTTTGTAAGCTTCTTCAACTTCTTCTGGAGTTACAGAAACATTTCTTGCCTTCATAAGTGAATCTACGATGATTCTGCTCTTAAGCATTTTTTCTGCATCGCCAGCCCACTGTGCAACAAAACTTTCTTTTGTCTGACCAGAAGCTGTAATCATTTTTTCGAGTTCTGCAGGTGTAGTCTGGAACTGCTGAGCCATCTGACCAAAGCGTCCGTTAAGTTCAGCCTGAAGCATGCTTGCAGGAATTTCTATAGGATTTTTTTCGATGAGCTGTTCAAGGAGTGAATTAACCTTGAGTTCCTTTACTTTTCTGTCTTTTGCAACATTAAGGTTTTTAAGAATGTCTGCCTTAAGGTCTGCGAGTGTCTTGTATTTATCGCTTACATCCTGTGCAAGATCGTCATCAAGAGCTGGAAGATTTCTAACCTTAATCTGTTTTACTGTTACATTGTATTTTTTTGTTGTACCAGCAAGGTCTTTGTTTTCTTCTGATTTTGGATATTTTTTAGAAACTTCTTTTGTTTCGCCAGTTTTCATTCCAATAATATCGTCGTCAATCTTGTAAACGTTTTCTGCTGTTCCCAAAGTGAATGTAAATCCTTCACGTTTTGAACCTTCTACAGATTTTCCGTCTTCACCGATTTCTTCAATATCAATTGTTACGATATTGTCTTTTTCTGCTTTTTCGTCTTCTTTTTTGTCGATTACTGCAGCATTGCGTTCCTGAATACCTTTAAGTTCTTCTTCAACTTCTGCATCGCCAACTGTAACTTGAGATTCTTTTACTTCGATTCCGTTAAGATCTTTTACTTCTACAGAAGGGAATACATCGTAAGTTACTGTAAAAGTGAAATCTTTTGCAGTGTCAAAAGCTGGCATTTCGTCCATTTTTGGCTGTGCATAAGGAAGAGGGCGGTTTGCAATTTCTTTTTCGTCCTGGAAAATTTCGTTTAAAACTGTGTCGATAAGATCGCTTGCAGCTTCGAGTTTAATCTGTTCGCCATATTTGCGTTCAAGAACAGATGCTGGTACATGACCCTTGCGGAAGCCAGGAATCTGAACCTGTTTTACATATTTACCGAGTGTTGTTTTGTAACTTTTTTCTACATCTTCTTTTGCAACTGTAGCTGTTAATTTTGCTGCTGAATGTTCAAGCTTTGTGATTTCTTTTGTGAATTTCACTTCGATGGCCCCTTAACATAAAAATAAATATAAAAAAAGCGATTCAGATGA
>CAVKVK010000112.1:0-6218 GCA_963659855.1 Parabacteroides distasonis
CGTTAACGGCGGGGTTAATTTAATGCACAAACTTTCAGACGTATAAAAAAAATGACTATAAAAGCATGAAGGAAATCACATCGGCAAGCCTTGTCAGCTGGCCGTCAGACGAAGTACAAGAAAACTTTTCATTTGACACAATGGCTCAAGACGGAACGTTTAGCTTTGAATTCAAATGGATTAACGAGCGCTGGAATTGTTGGGTAACACTTCCAGACGGAACAATAAAACAGGCCGGCGTTTATCCAAACGTTATTTCTTGGAGTGGTTCTCTTGATTATGGGCTTGTTTTTTCAACAAGCCTAACAGAAATCAGCTTTAATTCACTTTTTTTAACAAGCCTTTATATTTTGTCGTGGTGATTTTATGGCAATTACAAACCTTTTGAATTTTAACAAACAGATTACAATCACCCTTTATAATGACGAATTTAAAACAAAAGCCTTTGTCATTAAATGTCCGACAACAGGAAGAAAACCAAACATCGAAATCAGCGGGCAACTTTTACCATTTGACACATTGAGCCAGGTAGAAATCCGCCTTGTTAATTTTTACTCTTCAAGAGAAAAACCATTTACTCACGTAATGGTAAGTGCAGGATATGCAAATACAGAACACATCTGCTTTAAAGGGCAAATCACAAACATCTATGACGAATCGCCTGGACCAGAAAAAATAACAGTGATTGTCTGCATTACAGGAAACCTTAGCCGCAACCTTTCACAGACTGTAAGCCTTAACCTTGCTGCCGGCTACAAACTGAGCGACGCATTATCGCAAGTAAAAAAACAGGCAGGATTTAAAGATGAAACACAGTACGAATCAGGAACTCAGGATTTAAAAATACTTACAGACAAAGCAACCCTAAAATTTGACGGAGCTCCAAAGGACGCATTACACGAAATAGCTCAAAGATTTAAAGATAATGTTTATATCACCTTTGCAGATGAAAAAATCATAGTTGTAGCAAAAAACAACAAAGCAACTACTCACCCAGGATTTATAAATATTCCATATTTAAAAGCGCCTCTTGTTTTAGCAGGAGACACGGCTGTAATAAAAGCACCCTGGGATCCGACAGTCCGACCGTTTTCGTGGGTTCGTGCAGACACAAGCCAGTACAAAAGCAAGGCTGTACTTAGCGCAAGCATAAAGCGGGAATATTACAGAGTAAACATCGTTGATTTTAATTTTTCTACAGTAACCGGAAATAACACAATGACACTACAGTGCTACAGCCCAGCAACAGAAACGAAGGTAAGCGTATGACACAATCAGATTTAATGCGTTCGCAAATTTACACAGACCGCGACCTAATAGAATCAATTATAAATAGTTATTTTATTTTAGATTACGGCGTAATTACAAAAGTCAACGAAGACAAAACTGTAAACGTTCAGCACGCAAGAATTCAGGTAATGAATGACGGCACAAAACTGCCAGCATTGCAGACAAACAATATTGAACTTTTAACTTTTACAAGTTCTAATTTTTCAATTGACATAGGAATAAAAGTCGGAGACAAAGTGCTTCTTCTTGGATTAAAAGACTTTGTGCAAACGGTAAACGATGTAAGCAAAGCAGACGAGCAGACGGCGTATGTTCACTACAAACGCGATAATCTAAAAGCCTTACCTTTATGCACATTTAGCGCAGAAGCAACCGTACAGGTCAGTGCAGAAGAAGGAAGTCTAAAAATCACCGTTGATAAAAAAATCGAATTAAACGGAAATAGTAAAAATTTTGTAACGTGGGCTGAATTAAATTCAGCATTGCAATCTTTATGGACTGCGATAAAAACACACACGCACATAGTCTCAACAACAGGTTCAGCAGCAGCTCAAAGCGGAACAGCCTCGCCAAGTACAGAATTGAGTAGCCAATCACTTGATATAAGCAAGGCCAAAACAGAAAACATCGTAACAGGTTAAAAACGGAGCATAAAAAAATGGATATAAAAATGAATGCACAAACCATAACTGCAACAGCGCACCCAATATGGGACGTAACTGTAAAAAAAACGATTGTCCCAATGATTACGGGCGAAGAAGAAGATTTACAGACTGCAACACTTGCAGGTTTTATCGAAAAAGGAACAATCCCACTCTTACCAGACGCAGGAGTATCCTGGAGCGATTATTTGACAGGCTCTCTCACATTTGGAGAACTTGACGCAGAAGTAAGAGACTCTATCAGCGAAGCCGGAAAAGATAATTTTTATCCAGATTACGAAATTGAAAACGACCAGCTCATAATGACTATAGGAAAGGTGGAGGAATAAAAATGTCTTTTAAAATTGATGAAGAAGAATGGACTCCAAAATCAGCATCTGAACACAGTACAGAGTTAATGGCAAAAATAAATACGTTGTTACAGGAAAATAACATCACTGACGACGACGGAAACGTAGTCCAACTTTCTGAAAATTTTGCAAATGCTTTTTATTTAATTTGTCTAGCAAACGCCGCCAAATTTCAGACGAATGATGAAAAACTAAGTAAAGCAATCAATTCTTTTAATATTGAACTCTGCGACGACCAACAGATAGAAAATCTTCTGCCAATTGCAGCAATAAACCGTAATCCAGGCTCCTATTCAACGCTTAACCTTACAGTAAAAGCAAGCGACACAGGAAGCGCAGTAATTCCGGCTGGAACCCGCGCACCGTTTGAAGATTATTTTTTTATTGTAGATACGGACCACACAATACCAGCAGGCACAACTCAAATAGTTGCAACCACATGCGACACAGTCGGAACAATTACCGTTTTAACTGGAGAAGTAACAGCATTTGAATCACAAATTGCAAACGTTGAAAGCGTCAAAAATAATGAATCCAGCGTGCCAGGCGTAAACTCAGAAACAACAAACGAACTACGTCAGCGACTTATAACCGGAAATACAATTAAATATACTCTCGACGGTTGCAAAAGCGCATTAGAAGAATTAACTGGCGTAACTTACGCAAGAGTTTATTTTAATTACAATACAAGTTCAACTATAACTCTCCCAGGCGGTGTCGTTTTACAGCCACGCACTGCATATCTTGTAATCCACGGAGCAAATGATAAAATCGCTGAAACCTACGCTGAATATATGAGCGCACCAACACAAAACTCTCCAATTGCAGAAGCGACATATACAACCGTTGAATTAGACATTACAGCCAGTGCATCAGGTAGCGCAATGGTGCCAAAGGGAACGTCTGTAACTTACGAAGGCTTTATTTTTAAGAACGGAAGCGCAATAACTGTCGCAGCCGGAAAAACCGTAACTGCAGAATTCACATGCACAGTAACCGGAGCGGTAAATGTACCTGCGAATACAATTACAGAATTTGATGTTACCATTACAAATATTGACAGCGTTATCAATTCAACTGCAGCCGTTCCAGGTCACGACAATCCGGCAAAATCTCAAGATTGGATAACAGCTTCTGGACAAGCAATTACAATAAAATATGATGACGCCACAGAAAAAAACGTCTTTGTAAAGATATTCTTAAAAAGCGATGCAGAAAGCGGAACACAAGTAACAAATCAGCTCAAGCGCGATTTGATAGCGGCAAGTTCAAAATGGGGAATCGGCCAAGAAGTAACATCGCTCAACACTTCGTCGCCTTTTATTGATTGCACATATACCGATGTAGCATACACGCTCGTAAGTAGCGACAAAACAACATGGACAAATCTTGTAGAAATTGAATGTAATACAATACCGCGCGTTTCTGACGGTTCAATCTTCGTGGAGCAATTAACATGACAATAGAACAAAGTGAATATCTGCCAAAACAGATGAACGGTCCGGTAGTTAATAGCGAGGCACAGGCAGTAAAAGAACAATTCAGTGATGCAGATACAATTTCAGACTACCTCTATAATCTTTCTATCGCAACGGCACAGGAAACCGAACTCGAAAACATCGGGCGGATTATTGGCTTTGTGCGCCCGCTCGTCCCGGAAGGCTTTAATGATGAAAATATTTTTTTACTTGGAACTTTGCCACTTACACAAGACGAGTTGATCGGATTAGCAGATTTAAATTCAGAAATCGGTGGTCGGCTTAATTCAATTTCAACAACAAACACAAATTATATGTCGTTAGAAACATACCGTATTTTTTTAGAAAAAATTGCAATCTTAAAACGCTACGGCGTAACATTAAAATCAATAGACGAAATCGCGTCTGTTATTTCAAGCGACTACACACTCAGCTTTGACGAAAACTGTGACATTAAAATTCATTTTAACAAAGCTATCGGGTACAAAAATACATGGATTTTAACACAGGCTTTTTACAGAATCGCCACCGAACCTCAAATAATTATTTCAAGCGGTTCTTGATTTTGAATTTTACAAGGGATAAATAAATTTTTAAGGAGATAAAAAAAAATGATACCAACGCAAACTTTTATAGACTTTCCAGAATTCTGTAATGCAGGAACAAAAACAAAACCGGATAGTGCAAAATATTCGTCGGGATTTGTAGAAGCCGATGTACTACCAGCAGAATGGCTGAATTATTTTGAAAATAAATCATCGGCGGGAATTACAGAGTTAAACCGTGGAGTTTCTAGCATAGAAAAAGAAATGAACAACGTTTTGAGTTCTGCTGGAAAAACAGCTTCTGAAAGCAGTTCTGACCAATTAGTTAATTCAATTAAATATTTGATTGCCCAGGCAAAAGCAGAAGCTATTCTGGCTTCGCATCCAGTAGGTTCTCTTTATTGGACAGAATCAACAGAAAATCCAAATGTAACGTTTGGAGGCGGAACATGGGTACAGATAAAAGACAAATTCATACTTGCAGCCGGAGATACATACACAAATAAAGCCACAGGCGGAAGCGCAACCGTAACACTCACAGTAACCAATCTGCCAAGCCATAGTCACACATACACACCAAGCGGTAGCGTTAGCGTTGCAAGCCATACACATGGATTGAATAATCATACTCACACTTTTACACCGGCAGGAACGGTAACCGTTGCAAGTCATGTCCACGGATTAAATAGCCATACTCACACTTTTACACCAGCAGGAACGGTTAGCGTTGCAAGCCACTCCCACGGATTAAATAACCATACTCACAGCTTTACACCAAGCGGAACCGTTACTGTCTCGGCTCACTCCCACGGATTAAATAGCCATACTCACACTTTTACACATACTCATAACATAAGCCATACCCATACGCGAGGATCAATGAACATTAAAGGATACTTTGGAGATTTGGATAGATGGCGTAACGAACTTGAAAATTCTACATTATTAAGTGCTCTAGGAATTTCACAAAACGCATTTTATATAAACTCAACTGCATTAAATTCTGACGGAAAATCTGGCGCAGCATCAAATACGCAGACTTGTGTATTTGATGCTTCAAGAACTTGGAGCGGTAGCACATCTGATGCAAGCAATACATCAACCTCAAGCCAATCTACCACTACGACAGGAGCTGCTAGCGGAAACACAGCGAATGCAACACCGACAGGAACATTCACTGGAACAGCAGACGCAACTGGTGGCAATACCAGTAACACAACAAGTACAGCTCCGTCCGCAACTTTTACAGGGACCCCCAGCACAACTGGAAAAGCCTCTGGAAATACAGCGGCAACCACACCTTCTGCAAGTTTTTCAGGCACGACTTCGTCAACCGGCGGTAACTCAGGTAACACCACAGCAACCACACCTTCTGCAACTTTTACAGGTTCTCAAGGCACAACATTAACAACCGGAAGCGGAACGTCATTTTCTATTATGCCACCTTATGAAGTAAAGTTCTGCTGGAAGCGTACAGCCTAAGAAAGTGACTATAAAAACATTGGAGGCAAAAAGATGATAGTAAAAGTTACAAGAGCAGACGGTGGCATTGAAGTATTTGAAACGCCAAATTATAACATCGGAAAATCTAAATTATTTCACCCTATTATTTTAAAGGTTGAAGTTTTTAGCGGTCAAAAAAGAATCGCAAAACGCTCCAGACCATTCAAACTTTTTTATAAACTGTTTACATTCAAAACAAAAAAAGTACAGGATATTCTTAAGACAGAATTAACTAATGCAGAAGAAAAAACTCAAACAGAAGCACAAAATCTGCCAGAACAAGAGCAAACAAAATCAGCCAATTAAAAATTAAAAAAAACTTTTTTGCACGTTAAAATTCACTTTTACATAAAAAGGAGTGAATGGCACTGTGCAAAAAATCCCCGCCAG
>CAVKVK010000113.1:0-6113 GCA_963659855.1 Parabacteroides distasonis
CTTCGCTTCCGCTCGTTATTAACACAGATTCTTTTGCTGTCGATTTAACGCCTGGAGAAATTCCTTCCGGATATTATGATACAGTTGTTTCTAAATTAGCAGGATATTTAGGAATTTCAAAGAATCATATTGATAAAAAAATTTCTCCTAAAATGCGTTCATCTTTTAAGGCAATTGAAATTCGAATAAATGTTCCTTTTTCAGTAATTTCTAATATTGCAGAAAATATTACTGATTTACCCGGCGTAAGCTGGCGTTCAAAACCAATCAGAAACTATGTAGAAACTGGTTCAATCAGCCATGTAATTGGTTATGTTGGAGACATTACAAAGGACGAATTCAATGTAATGTACAATCAGGGATATAAAGCAAATTCCGTTGTTGGTAAAACTGGAATTGAAAAACAATATGACCTTTATCTTCAGGGAAAAGACGGACGGGAAAGCAGAACCGTTGATGCGCGAGGGCATATTATTTCTGATGAACCAATAATTGAACCGCCTGAGCCTGGGAAAAATCTTGTTCTTACAATTGATTCAAGAATTCAAAAACTTGCAGAACAGGCTCTTGGCAATCGTGTTGGTGCTGCTGTTGTTTTGCGGCCTTCCAATGGTGAAGTTCTTGCAATGGTCAGTTATCCTTATTATGACCAGAATATTTTTAACTCAGATGATTCTGCAAGTGAATATGCAAAACTTGCAACAAGTCCAAACAATCCGCTTTTGAACAGAGCTGTAAATGCTGTTTATCCTCCGGCTTCAACTTTTAAAACTATTATGACAACTGCAATTCTTGCAGAAAATGCAATTCCTGCTGATAAAAAAATTGAATGTCCAGGAAGAATTGTTCACGGAAACCAGACTTTTACCTGTCATATAAAATATCCGGGACACGGCTATCTTGATTTAAAAAATGCTCTTGCTCAGTCTTGCGATGTTTATTTCTGGATTGTTGGTCGCGATAATCTTGGTGTTGATAAGATTGCAAGCTATTCAAAAGAATTTGGTTTTGGCGAAAGTCTTGGAATTGATTTACCGGCACAGTCGGCAGGCTTTGTTCCTACAAGCCAGTGGAAAGAGCGCCGTTATCATGAAACATGGAAAGACGGCGATACAATGAATATGTCGATTGGTCAGGGATATACTCTTGTAACGCCAATGCACATTGCAAACATGGTTGCTATGGTTTGTAACGAAGGAAAAATATATAAACCTCATCTTTTAAAGGAAATCAGAGATCCTTCAACAAATGAAGTAATTGAAGAAATAAAACCTCAGATTCTGCGCGAATCAAATATTGACAGTGCTGTCTGGAAAGAAGTTCAAAATGATTTGCGTTATACAATTACGGACGGAACTGCACAGTATCCAATGGGCAATAAACGCTTTCAACTTGCAGGAAAAACTGGTACTGCGGAAGTAAACGGAGTAAAGAAAAATCATTGGCATTCATGGATGGTTGCTTATGGTCCTTTTGATGCTCCAGTTGAAGAACAATATGTAGTTTCTGTTATTGTTGAAGCTGTAAACGATTGGGAATGGTGGGCGCCGTATTGTACGAATATTATTTTCCAGGGAATTCTTGCAAATCAGACCTTTGATGAATCGGTTTCAACTCTGGGCTTTAAATATCTTGTAAAATCGCAAAACAGGCAGGAGTAATTGATGAAGACAAAAATATATCAGGCTTTTGACTTTTTCCTGATTATAAGTGTTCTGCTTCTCGTTTTTTTAGGAATTATGTTCATTTATTCTTCTGGAATCAATTCTGAAGGAGTTCTGGTTTCTAAAGAATATATAAAACAGATTATCTGGGCAGGAATTGGCCTTGTCTTAATGGTTATTATGACATTTGCCGATTACCGCAGGTTTACACGTTATGTTCCTTATTTGTATGCATTTTTAGCGTTTATTCTCGTTTATACTAGAATTTTCGGAAAATATGTAAACGGTGCGCGTTCCTGGCTTGGTTTTGGAAGTTTTGGAATTCAGCCGTCGGAATTTTGTAAAATAATTTATATTCTTTTTTTGGCATGGTATCTGTCAAAATCAAAAAATGAAAATGCCCGTAAACGATTTTTAGTTTCGCTTGGAATTTTTTTACTTCCTACTGGTTTAATTCTTCTTCAGCCGGATTTAGGAACTGCAATGGTTTACATTCCAATTTTTTTAATAATGTGTTTTGTTGCAGACCTTCCTTTGCGCTATATTTTTATGATTTTTGCAGGTGGAATGCTTGCAATAATTTTTGCAGTTCTTCCGATTTATCAAAGCGAAATTGCACATGCAAATTTTAAACTTATAAATATTCTCATTAGTCAAAAGCTAAGCCTTTTGGTTATTGTAACTACAGGCGCAATTTGTCTTATTGGTTTGCTTGGAAAATATTTTTTTCCAGAAAACAAATATTTTTATTGGATTGCGTATTTTGCAGGAATTATTTGTGTTGCTCTTGTTCTTTCAAAAGTTGCAGGAAAAGTTTTAAAAGATTATCAGATAAAACGTCTGATTGTTTTTATAAATCCTGATTCAGATCCTCGCGGTGCCGGTTGGAATATTATTCAATCTAAGATTGCAATTGGTTCTGGAAATTTAAATGGTCAGGGATTTTTGCGCGGAACTCAAAGTCATTATCGTTTTTTGCCGGAACAGAGCACGGATTTTATTTTCAGTATTCTTGCAGAAGAATTGGGCTTTACAGGCTGCATGTTTGTTTTTCTTTTGTATTTTGGAATTCTAATCCGTATGCTTTACATTATACGTGGTACGAATAATGAATTTGGATATTATATCGTTACTGGAATTCTTGCCATGTTTTTCTTTCATTTTATTGTAAATGTCGGAATGGTTATGGGAATTATGCCGATTACAGGAATTCCTCTTTTATTTTTATCTTATGGCGGATCTTCGTTGTGGACTGCAATGCTTTGCATTGGAATTGTAATGAGCGTGCGCTGCCACAAATTTGAATTCTAATTTTTTATATTTTTATTTTTATGATGAATCTTATAAATTCTGTTGAAAAATTTGGCTCAGCCTTGATTGGTGTAAAAAATCCTGCTGCCTATATTGGCGGAGAATTTGGTTCAATTATAAAACCGCATACTGACGGTGAACAATTATTCAATTTTGCGATTGCTTTTCCTGACACTTACGAAATTGGAATGTCAAATCAGGCAATAAAAATTATTTATCAGGGCTTAAACAAAAAAAAGTCTGTTCGTTGTGAACGGGTTTTTTGCCCGGAAACAGATTTTGAAGAACTTTTAAAGAAAACTCAAACGCCATTGTATACACTTGAAACTGGAATGCCATTAAATAAAGTCGATATGATTGGAATTTCGATCGGCTATGAACTTGGAATTACAGGTGCATTGGGAGTTCTTGAAAATGGACAAATTCCTCTTTTAAAAAGTGAAAGAACTGATAAAGATCCGATTGTAATTGCAGGCGGTGTTGGTGCTACAAATCCAGCTCCTTTCAGTGTTTTTTTTGATGCAGTTTTTATTGGAGAAGCAGAAGGAGGCATGTTTGAACTTATAGAAAAACTTGCCGAAATGAAAAAAAATGGTGCAAATCGAAAAGAATTATTAGAAGAATTTGCCCGTAGCCCGAATGTCTGGACAGAAGATATGAGCATTGAAAAATGCGGACATGAAATTGCACGTCGTGCTGTTTATGAAAATTTTGATAAAGATGAAATAATTGAATCATTTTTGCCTCTTCCAAATATAAAAACCGTACAGGAGCACGGAGTTGTCGAAATTATGCGTGGCTGTCCTAATGGCTGTCGTTTTTGCCATGCAGGAATTTATTATCGCCCGCAGCGTGCCCGCCCTAAAAAGTCTGTTATTGATTATGTAGATAAACTTGTTAATCTGGCCGGCTACAAAGAAATTTCATTGACGAGCCTTTCTAGTGCTGACTATCCGGATATTGGAGGTTTGTTAAAAGAATTAAACCAAAAATATCGTTCACGCAATATTTCGTTTCAGTTGCCTTCGTTAAAAGTAAACAGTTTTACATTTCCGCTTTTAGAAGAACTCAGCGAAATCAGAAAATCAGGACTTACATTTGCAGTAGAAACTCCAGATGAAGCCTGGCAGTTAAGATTGAATAAGGAAGTTTACGCCCAGCATCTGGTTGAATTGATAAACGAAGCTAAAAAGAATGGCTGGAACAAAGCGAAGTTTTATTTTATGGTTGGACTTCCGTTTCCAGAAACTGATGAAAAAACAGAAGAAAAAGTAATTGTCGATTTTATGCTTGATTTACAGGCTAGAACAGGAATTCAGTGCCATGTAAATGTCGGTACTTTTATTCCAAAACCTCATACGCCTTATCAATGGGTAAGGCAGATTAGCCCGGAAGAAAGTGCAAGAAAATTAAAATATATTCGCGATAATCTTCCAAGAGGAAAATTTAAAACAGGGACACACGATGTTTCTACAAGCTATATCGAAGCTCTGTGCAGCCGTGGTGACAAGCGTGCAGGCATGGTTATTTACAATGCCTACAAAAAAGGCGTTCGCCTTGATGCCTGGGAAGATCATTTAAGGCAGGATGTTCCTCTTTGGGAAGAAGCTTTTGAGCAGGCCGGATACGACGTAAAAAGTGAAATTTTAAGGGAACGTTCATTAGACGAAAAACTTCCGTGGGACGATGTAAGTTTGGGACCGTCTAAAAATTTTTATAAAAAAGAATGGGAAAATAACTTAAAAGAAATTCTAACTCCCGTTTGTAAGCCAGATTGTGAACATCGCTGCGGAATTTGTAACAATAAAATCGCTGTAAATACCGATAAAATTACTGAAATTGTATACAAAAGTTTACAACCTGATACTCAAAATAAGAATGAACAGAATAAAAATTCTTCTTTTGACAGACGCAGCGAATGTAATATTCCTGTTATTTATCGTGCAGTCTTTATGTTTGAAAAAACTAACGGCGGGCAGTTTGTAAGTCATCTTGCTGGAATAGAAATGTTTAGCCGGGCGATTCAAAAATCAAAACTTCCTGTAATTTATACAGCCGGATTTAATCCTTTGCCACGTCTTGAATTTGCTTCAACCTTGAGTCTTGGAGTTGAATCTTTTGAAGAAATTGCTTCAGTGGTTATGTACGAAAAAGTTGAAGAAAATGATTTTATTTCTCTTTTGAATAAAGAACTTATAAATGGAATTCAAATTAAAAAGGCTTTTATTTTTCCTGTTACAAACCAGCGCAGGCGCGAAAGTTTGAGTGCTTCTTTGTGGGGCAGTGAATATGAATACATTTTTAACGAAAAAGAAGAAACAATAAAAGAATTCTTTAATAGCGATCTTGGAAAAACATTTTTGGACAGTTCTTCTTTGTGTC
Source organism: Parabacteroides distasonis (assembly GCA_963659855.1). Taxonomy (GTDB): domain Bacteria; phylum Spirochaetota; class Spirochaetia; order Treponematales; family Treponemataceae; genus Treponema_D. The sequence continues at coordinate 5,358 of CAVKVK010000113.1, forward strand.
ATTTTGAATTAAAAGAAAACGTTTTAAAATGTGTACTTGAATTCAGTAAAGACAGAAAATTCAGGAATGCGCTTGAAGAATTTTATGGCAAAAAAATGTATCAGATTGCTACGATAAAAAAAATTCATACTCTGGCAAAACCTCAGATTATGGGCTGGACTGCAGAACTTAATGAAGAATATGCACAGACGATAAAAAAATCAGGATTGAATAATGCAAATGAAATTTTAAAAGCCAAGGTTTTGCAGCCTGAACAAAATAAAGCTGGAAGTGAATATATTGATTATTTTGAACTTTACAAAAAAATTGCGGTAATAAATCAAAAACTGATAGATCTTCGTGGGTAAATGTTGAATTTTTATTGCGCAAAGGATTGCAGGGGCGCCGAAGGCGTTGGCACTTTAGTGCCAATGGAGCGCCTGACGCGGAACCCCGAAAAGCCTGGTGGGGCGACAGCCACATGCGCCCAAAATAAAAAAATCTGTAATTTGTGATTTTTATAAAAAGAAAAACTGCCCGAAAGGGGACTTGAACCCCTATGTCCTTTCGAACACTAGGACCTGAACCTAGCGCGTCTGCCAATTCCGCCATCCGGGCGTTAAACGGATTCATATATTAAATCAAAATCTTGTAAGAATGTCAATTAAGGTTTTTGGTTTTAGAAGAAGAAAAGAAAAATCATTGCAACAATAACTGCAATCATTAAAATAAAAATCCAGGCAGGAAGGCTGTCTTCTGTTTGTTTTTGTTGTGCGG
>CAVKVK010000114.1:0-3614 GCA_963659855.1 Parabacteroides distasonis
AAAAAGCCACAAAGAGGCAGGTTCGTGCGTTTTAGCGCATAGTAAAATAAAAAAAAGTGAAAAAAAATTTAAAAAAATAGAAAACTGCTATTGACGAAGAATATCGTTTCAGATATAGTAATATACATCAACGCCGCAGTAGCTCAGTTGGTAGAGCGCCGGACTGAAAATCCGTATGTCGTTGGTCCGATTCCAACCTGTGGCAGACCTCTGGAAAGTTTTTCAGAGGTTTTTTTTTGCCCATGTAAAAAAGTTCAACTAAATAAAAAGAATAGTTATTTGTCAGCCTTTCTTTTTTGCGTTAAAATTACGCGTGTCTATTTATAAAAGTTTTAAAATTCTTTTTTCTTTATAAACCTTATGGAGGTGTTTTTATGAAAATCACTAAAATTGCAGGCATTTTAACCAGTCTTGTTTTGATTTCTACAAATGCGTTTGCTTTTAACTGGAACGATGTTGATAGTGCTGTTGACGAATTGAATAACTCTGCTGATAAAATCAGTTCTGGATTTGACGATTTTGCAGAACAGCTTTCTATATCTGTTCCTCAGGCTGCAACCCAGCAGAATGTTTGGGCAGATGCTTATATTGGCCAGCTTATTGCTGTTCCGCCAAATCTTGGTGCAGGAGTAAACATTGGTCTTACTCATATTGATACAAGCGGATTAAAGCAGGCTGTAGATGCACTTGGTCTTAACGATATAAACATTAAAGACAATTATTATCTTCCAGTTTTTACTGCTGACCTCCGTATTGGTGGTTTGCTTCTTCCTTTTGACTTTGACATTGCTGTAATAAAAACCGGAAAAATGAGCACTTCTAGTTTTGGTGCTGATCTTGATGTTGACCTTCTTACTGTTGGAATGGATGTTCGTTATGCACTCGTAAAGGGCGGTCTTATTATGCCAAAAATCAGTGTTGGTGCCGGATATTTTTACAACCAGGGAAGTTTTGGTGTTTCTAGTAGTTATGCAACTGCAAATATTGACTATAAAGTTCATACAATGTATGCACAGGCACAGCTTTCTAAAACATTGCTTTTTATAACTCCTTTTGTTGGTGTAAGAGGTCTTGTTTCAAAGTCTGACAATACCTGGGATTGGGCATATAACCAGTCTTATGCCAGCAGCCTTGAAAGTGCAGCAACTAAACTTGGAAAAACTGTAAAAACAAAAGACAATGGCGAATATAAAACAGATTCGTTTGATTTTAATGCAATTCAGCCACAGATTTTTGCTGGTGTTGGTTTAAGATTCCTTGTAATCGATTTTACAATGAGCATTACTGCAGATCTTAGACACATTACTGACGACGGATTGTGGTCTGGAGCTGCAAGCTTAAGACTTTCTCTCTAGCGTTAGGGATAGAAGGGGCGCCAGAGGCGATGTTTTGCAGCACTCACGACGGTTGAGCTTGTCGAAACCTAGTGATTGCTGCAAAACATTGGAGCGCGTAATGCGCGGAACCCCGGATAGCCCGACCTGCCGAACGGCAGGGAACGCCCGTATTGTTGAGAAAAAAATCAAAGTGTGTCATAATAACACATATGAGCGTAAAAATTGTATTTGCTGGTGGTGGAACTGGCGGTCATATTTATCCTGGACTTGCAATTGCCGATGAATTAAAGGCTCTTGCTAAAAATAACGGAACAAATATAGAAATTTACTGGTTTGGCAACTCTAAAGGAATGGACAGAACACTTGTTCAAAAGAGTGGAAGTGCCGATTTTTTCTGCGGAATTCCTTCCGGAAAGTTAAGAAGATATTTTTCAATTCAAAACTTTTTTGATCTTTTTAAAATCATTGCAGGTTTTTTTGTTTCTTTTTTTAAACTTTTAGTAATCCGGCCAAAAATAGTTTTTTCTAAGGGAGGCTTTGTTTCTGTTCCTCCGTGTCTTGCGGCTAAAATCCTTAAAATTCCTGTTTTTACACATGAATGTGATTTTACTCCGGGTCTGGCAACTAAATTAAACAGTCGTTTTGCTTCTAAAATTCTTGTTTCTTATCCGGAAACTGTAAAATATCTTAAAAAAGACAAACAAACTAAGGCTGTTGTTACCGGAAATCCTGTTCGTCCTGTTTTTTATAATGCAGATGCTCAAAGAGGGCGGAATTTTTTATTCAATGAAAAAAATGCAGATTTAACTAAGCCTGTTCTGCTTGTTCTTGGCGGAAGTCTTGGTGCCCACCAGTTAAACGAACTTGTTGTACAAAATCTGGAATGGGTTACTAAGCGTTTTAATGTCGTGCATCAGTGTGGTGCAAAAGATGCTGACTTTGTGCCAAAACAAAATGATTCTTATTTTCCTTATCCTTTTATTTATGAACAGATGCCAGACGTTATTGCCTGTGCTGACGTTGTTCTTTCGAGGGCGGGCGCTAATACAATCTGGGAAAGTGCTGTTGAAGGAAAGGCTACTGTTTTAGTTCCTTTGTGCGGAAGCGGAACTCGTGGCGATCAGGTTGATAACGCACGTTTTTTTGAAAAAAATGGTGCAGCCTTTGTTCTTGCAGGAAAAGAAGCTGATTCTGAAAATTTAAAAATTCAGCTCGAAAAACTTTTAGGCCAGGACACCCGCTGTAAAATGGCAGAAAATGCTAAAAAGCTTGCCGGCGGAAAAAGAGCTTCTCTTGTGATTGCTGAACTTATTTTTAACGAAATTCAAAATAAAGACTAACTGAAAGACTAGACTGTAAGGCGGAAAAAATGCATTTTTCTTTTGTTGATATTGTTTTTTTTGTAATAATTTTGTTCTTTGGGATTATGGCCTGTGCAAAAGGCTTTATAAAAGAACTTTTTGGAAAACTTTCTGTAATTGCAGGAATTTTAGTTGCTGTTCTTTTTTGCGGCAGGTTGAGCCCGTATCTTCAGAATATAATAAAAATTCAAACTGCATGTGTTGTAATTGCCTTTATTCTCTTATTTATTGCAACATTCCTTCTTGTAAAAATAATTCAAACTATAATCGGCAGTATTGCAAGCGGTGATATTTTAAAAAGTTTAGACAGGCTTCTGGGTTTTGTTCTTGGTGTTTTTGAAGGCTTAGCTGTAATCTGTTTTATTCTTGTTCTTGTAAAAGCGCAGCCGTGGTTTAATGCTGATTCTCTTACGAACGATTCATTTTTCTGGTCTAAACTTGCGGTTTTACTTGATAAGCCTATAAAAAATTTGAATGCGGTGTTTGTTTAATGTTTGAAAATCTTCTTTATCAGGATTGTGCTTCTCTTTTAAGTGAAGATATAAAAAATAATACTCTTCCGTCTTCTATTTTGCTGAGCGGACCTGCTTCCAGCGGAAAACTTACCTGTGCTCTTGAACTTGCGCGTGTTTTGTCCTGCAGTTCTACAGAAAATAAAGGGGACTGGCTTTGCGAATGTCCTTCCTGCAAAAAACAAAAGGAACTGAATGGAACAAACGTTATTTTAACTGGCCCTAGAGACTGTTCTCTTGAAATATTAGCTGCAACAAGAACTTTATTAGACGCCGGGGCAAATAATTATTCTTATCTTAAGGCTGCAACCTATCTTTATATACGCTCTGTCAGAAAACTTACGCTTAGGTTTAGCCCAATTTTGTGGGAAGGCGATGACAAACTTTCAAAACTTTCGCCACTT
>CAVKVK010000114.1:3624-6093 GCA_963659855.1 Parabacteroides distasonis
CCACTTGTTGAAGAAATTAATGACCAGCTGGAAAAATTAAATCCTTCTTTACAGCTTCCTTCTAATGACGAACTTTCTGAAATAACTAAAAAAATTCTTGAATCTGCTAAAAAGCTAGAAAATTCTTTTATGTATGATTCTCTTCCGATTGAACACATCAGGAAAGCGTCTTTTTGGGCAAGAATGAAGTCTAGCGAAGGAAAAAAAGTTCTTATTATAGAAAACGCAGACAGAATGAACGAAAGTGCAAGAAACGCTTTGTTAAAAATTCTTGAAGAACCGCCAGAGGACGCAATCTTTATTTTAACAACTTCCAGTCGTGGAGCTGTTATGCCTACGATTCTTTCGCGCGTAAGAACATACAATTTTGTGCAACGTTCACCTGCCGGACAAAAAGAAGTAATTGAAAGAGTTTTTCACGACGATCCGCAAAAAGGAAATTCAAATATTCAGCAATATCTTGAAACTTTTCTGCCTGTTTCTGCTTTAGAACTAAAAAATTGTGCTAGAGAGTTTTATAATGGAATAAAACAAAATCATTTAATTGAAATAAGCGGAATTATAAAAAAATGCGCTGATTTTGAGCCAAGAACTTTGTTTAAAATTTTTTTACAGAAGCTGATTGAAGCTCAAAAAAATCCTATGACAGAAAATATTTCTTCTGGCTGGAATACAGAAGTTGAAATAAAAAATATAAAGGCGATTCGGGAATGTTTTAATAATGTTTCTGTTTATAATCAAAAACCAATTGCTGCCCTCGAAAAACTTTACAGGGATTTGGCTGCAATCAGAAAATCGCATTTTCAGAGGTGATTATGCAGGAATTTTCAAATCGTGTTTACGAAAAACTTTCAAAACTTTCTTCATCACAAATTGAACTTTTTTTTAGTGAATTAAAAAATCAAAATGAATGCTTTAAATCGATTTTTCATTCACTTCCGACCGGGCTTGTCTGTCTGTCAAAAGAATGGACTGTTGTGCAGATTAACAAGGCTGCTGAACGTCTTTTGCCTTTAAAAGCCTTGCCAGAAGAAAATTCAAATCAAAAATTTTATGAACTGCTTGATGATGATGAAATATCAGATTTTTTTAAGGATTGTGATCAAAACAATAAAACTAACATAAGCGAAGAATATACGGTTTCTACTTCTGGAGGAAGTGTTCGTTTTATTGAAATTTCTGTAACTCCACTTGTTCAAAATAATGAAATTTCTGGAAATATTATTTTAATTGATGATGTTACAGAAAAACGCAATCAGGAAGTTTTGCTGCACCGCATGGAAACTATGGCTGGCCTTACAAACATTGCGGCGAGCGTAGCCCACGAAATAAAAAATCCACTCGGTGCAATAAGTATTCATATTCAATTATTGCAAAAAGCAATTAAAAAGAAGAGGGAAGGCGACGGACTTTTGCCAGATCCAAAATTCACAGAAAATTACCTGGAAGTTGTAAATCAGGAAATTGACAGACTTAATAAAATTGTCGTTGATTTTTTAATGGCAGTGCGTCCTGTTTCTGCAAATTTTGCACTTGTAAAAGTAAATTCCCTGCTTAATGGTTTTATAGATTTTATTACGCCGGAATTCAACGAAAAAAAAGTAAAGGTTACTTCAAAACTTTGCAGCGAAGATCCAAAACTTTTAATTGACGAAAAACTATTCCGCGAAGTTCTTGTAAATATTGCACAAAATGCGCTTGCTGCAATTGAAGAACGTTTTAAGGCAAGCTTAAAAACAAATGCTTTTGACGAAGTTTTTTTTGGGCTTGTTCAATTTGAAACTACTGTAAAAGATGATAAGTTTATTCTAAAAATTAAAGACAACGGTTGTGGAATGAGCGAAGAAGTAAAATCAAGAATTTTTGAACCTTACTACACAACAAAGGCAAACGGAACCGGGCTTGGAATGGCAATGTCGTACAAAATTATTAAGGAATTTTCCGGCGATATTGCAGTTGAATCTGTTTTGGGCGAAGGAAGTTGTTTTACTCTCACGATTCCAGTTCCTCAGACACAGAAAAAACTTTTAACTCATAAATCTCTTTAGCTGGCATTATAAGGACGTAAAATGAAATTTACTATTTTAGTAATTGATGATGAAAAAAATATCCGCGAAGGTCTTGCTGCCGATTTTGAAATGGACGGTTATAATGTAAAAATTGCCGCAAACGGAGACGAAGGTCTTGATTTTTTGGCAAAAGGCGATATTGATCTTGTAATTACAGATTTAAGAATGCCAGGCACTTCTGGTGAAGATGTCTTAAAAAAAGTTACAAGAGAAATGCCAGGAATTCCTGTGATTGTTTTAACAGGCCACGGTTCAATTGATGCGGCTGTTTCTGCAATGCAAAACGGAGCCTATGATTTTTTAACAAAACCTTTGAATCTTGAACATCTTGAACTCGTTGTAAAGCGTGCTTTAAAAGGCAGGGAATTAAGTTTACAGCATCAGGAACTTTTGTCTGAAG
>CAVKVK010000115.1:0-5799 GCA_963659855.1 Parabacteroides distasonis
AATTTTGTTCTTGAAAGATTCGGGCTCAGCGTAAGAAAAGCCTGCAGAATTCTTGGAATCAACAGAACTACCTACCTTTACGAAGGTAAGAGCAAGAACGATTCTGAGATTCTGGAAAAGATGAAGCTGATTATTTCAAGGCATCCAAAAGCCGGAAGCAACACGATTACGATGTACCTTCACAAGGATGGCGTTGAAATCAATCATAAAAAGGTTGAGAGACTGTATTCAGAAAACAGAATGCAGCTTAAAAACCGAAAGAAAGGACGCAAGAAGTATTCTGTAAAGAAGCGTGAAGATCACATTCTTTCAGAACAGCCTGGAAAGTGGATTGCAATTGATTTTGTAATCGACAGCATTGCAAATAAGCGGCCGCTTAAGAATCTGATGGTGATAGATCCGGTTTGTAAGGTTGTGCCAAGAATCGTACCGGCATATTCAATGCGGGGAGAAGGAGTTGCTGAGGTTCTGGATGGAATCTGGCATGAAGAGCGGTTTACATTTCTGCAGACAGATAACGGTCCAGAGTTTAGAAGCTCTGCTGTCCAGAAGTGGTGCAAAAATCACAGTGTAAAACAGATTTTCTCCCGTCCTGGAAAACCAACTGACAATTGCTTTATTGAATCATTCAACCGCGTTTTCCGCGATGAGTGTCTTAATGAAAATTATTTCTCGTCTCTGTCAGAGGCTAAGCAGATAATTGAATCCTGGCGGATTGATTACAACGAAAACCGTCCGCAGAAAGGATTAAAAGAATTGACGCCAAGTCAGTTCAAAACTAAACTTAAAAGTAAGAAGGACTCTCCTTAAATTTGGTCAAATTTAGGGGGGATGACCACCATTAAAAAGTTACGGCAATATGTTGTCATATAATCTGGAATAAAATTTTTTGTAAAACCATAGCCATGCCATACGCCGATTATACCTGCAAGGCCAACCTGAAAAACAACTTTAAAAATCTGGATTGCAAAAATAATAAAAATCGGGCGGTCAGTCTTTTGAACAATTTTAAGAGCAAAATGTTTTGCAAGCGGACTTGAAATAAAAAAAGCCCTGCAGGAGCATACACCTGCAAGGCTCATAAAAGTATTAAAATTAAACAAAATTTAGCATTTTCAAAAAAAACTGTCAAATAGAGTAAAGCAATTTACAAATTTTATTGCTGTTAGTTTTCTTTCCATTATTTTTTGTTCCGTTCCGCCCGTATTTTTTTATATTTGCCTTCAAGATAATTTTATTTGAACATGATAAAAAGACTTTATAATAAATCCGCAAATTTATTCTTGTTGTAACGCTCAAAAAATTCATCTGCGGAATTTTGTTTTTGCGCTGGCGAATCATTTTTCCAGTTAGTCAAAATATCTGCAAATTTTTGCGCAAGTTTTTTCTTTTCCGATGTGCTTGCTTCAAAAAAGAGCGGATTCTTTGAGTTGTCTTCGATTCCTTCAAAAGCGACTTCTGTTCCGATTACTGGAGTTCCAGATGAAAGCGCGTCTATTACTTTTACCTTTACACCGGCGCCCTTAAATAATGGTGCAATAAGAGCCTGGCACTTTGCAATTTCCACAACAGGATTTTCAACAAAGCCTAAAATTTTGAAATTCTTATAAGCGGAAATTTTTGATTTTAAGCGTTCGTCCATTCCGCCGCCAATCACAACAAAGTAAAAATCATTAGAAACGAAAAGTTTTGGACAGACATTTTCTAAAAACCATTCAAGTCCGGCAGAATTTTCTGTTCTGTTCCATGCGCCGTAAAAGCAGAATTTGTTTTCTATTTTATCAATCCCTGCTTTTTCATAAGCAAAATGACCGTTTTTAAGATAGAAATTAACAGCGGTAGAATCCAAATTATATTCTCTTTTTATAACATCACAATCCTTATGGCTGAACGTAATTATTTTTTCAGCAGAACAAAGCAGTTTTTTCTCGCACGATTTTATCCATGGCAGAAAGAGTTTGCCTTTTCTTGAAAATTTCTGGCAGATAACATCGTGGCACATAAGAACTTTGTTCGGATGATTTACAAAAAGCGAATATATATGAACCTGTGAAAAATCAAAATAAAGCATATCAAAATTTTCAGCGATTTTCTGAATCTGCCTTAAAATACTTTTGTCAAAACGCTTCGTAAAGAACGGATTGATAAATGGCTGGGCAAAGCAGTTTTTTAAAGACGGCTTTATTTTTGCAAGAATTTTTATTTCTAGCGAAAGTTCCGGTTCGTGTTCTGGATATTCTGCGTAGATTAAAGAGATTTGATGTCCACGGGAAACTAAATCGTCTAAAAGCCGGCGTGAATAATCCTGACCCGCTGTTTTTTGATTCGGCGGAAAAGCTGTGATGTAGAGAATATTAAGCGGCGATTTCATAAGAAACCTCCACGTTGTGTTCCAAGATTTCTAACTTGACACTGAATCTTGCAAGGGCAGGTGGGTTAAGTTTAACTACTCTACGTTTGTCCCCCCCCCATAAAAATTTTCATACAGCTTTCTTGCAATCGTAATATCTAGACACATAAAAAATGAAATTAAATGAATTCTAATTGATTTTTCAGTTCTAAGATAAAAGTGTTTCACTTCTTTGTATTCCATTACAAGTCCTTTGATTTTTTTATCGCTTAAATCAGTTCCAAAACGGATATATTTTGCAAGAACAGAAAAATAAGACATAGCAATTTTCCGTCTGCATAGATTTTGTAGTTTTTTATCTGCGTGATAGTTCGCTTGCGCAATAGCAAACATTTCATTTGACACATCAATCAGCGCGAGATGCTTCTGGGCAAGAATTGATTTTGTAGTCGAAATATCACGCTGAAAATAGGCATATATTTCTTTTGTGCTTTTTACATATCTAGAGCATTTTTGAAGAAGTTTGAAGTTTATTATGTTGTCTTCGTAAATTTTTCCAGCCGGAAAACGAAGTTCATAAAACAATTCCCTTTTAAAAAGTTTTCCCCATACTGCAAAATCATTTTTCCCGTGCATTTTATCTTGTTTTAAGTAATAACAGAGAATTTCTTCTGTGCTATCAACAGTTTTTTCTTTTGGATTTTTATCTTTTTGAAATGAAACCGATTTATTTTCGTATGCAAAAACAAAATCCGCTGATACAGCATCTGCCTTTGACTTTTCAATCAAAGTGTAAAGATATTCAAGGCAGTCAGTAGAAATCCAGTCATCACTGTCCACAAAACCGATATACTTGCCTGTCGCGATTTCAAGTCCGCTGTTTCTTGCAGAGCTTTGGCCACTGTTTTCTTTATGAATAACTTTTATCCTTGAATCCTTTGTAGCGTATTTATCACAAATTTCTGCAGAATTGTCTGTAGAACCGTCATCAACTAAAATCAGCTCAAATTCACGAAACGTTTGCGCGAGGATTGAATCAATACAACGAGAAAGATATTTTTCAACGTTGTAAACGGGAACTATTATGGAAATTGCGGGTGTCATTCGTCTTTCTCTAGGATTTTTTCTCTTTGAAAAAAATTATAATATGAACGAAGTCCATCTATATGTTCAACAAGATTTTCATTTATTTTCATTCCAAGCGGATCAAGAATAAAATCAATACCTTCCGTTCTGGCAAGTTTTGCCGCTGGAACAAAATCGCTGTCACCAGAAATTAAGACAATCTGGTCAACAAGTTTCTTATATGCAAAAGTAGCAATATCAAGTCCTATTTTTATATCAACACCTTTCTGTCTCATATTTAAGAGCAAGTCTTTTTCAGTAAGTTCATCAAGTGACAATGACTTTCGACACAGTTTTTTTACAATATCAGAAGAAAAAATATAGTTCATTTCTTCATCTGCAAAAAATCCCAATCGAAGTGCAACCTTTCTTCGTTGCTTTAATTCTGACAGAAAAGAATTCATCCATTTGTATGAAACTGTTTTTGAAAAATCAATGTTTTTTTGAGTAAGAGGATTAAAAATTATCTTTTTTATAGGCGCACAGTCATAGTAAAAAATCCTATATAATTCAGAATATTCATAAACTTTTTTATTTTCAAAATTCTGGTAATTGTCTCTGTTTCTTAGATGGAAATGACAGTATTTTATTAGTTCATTTGCACGCTCTTCGGGACTTTTTTCTCCCCAAAGGTGATTTGAAAGTTTTCGATAAAATCCGCCGTCAACAAGGATTGCTGTTCTTTTCATAAAATTCTCCTAAAACAAAAAAAGACCGTGTAATCTGGAGTATTCCCCTATCTTGGGAGCTCTGTTCATTACCGGTCTGTTCAACCATAGGACAAATTCCTATGCGGATACAAATATAACACAGAACGGTATGTAAGTCAAATTATATCTTCTTTCGTGTGTAAGAATATCCAAGCAGCAATGCTGTTAAAAATGCAAATTTGTTCATTCCAAGTGTCCCTCCCTTAAAATCCATCAAGAAAAAGTAGATAAAAATGAGAATAAAAATGTAATAATCGTTTCGTTTTTTTTGCGGAAACGTCAGAATGCATTGATACAGAACAATGGAAAGATAAAAAATAATTCCGCCGTAAAGCAGCGCTCTTAAAATTCCCGGGTCTACATGCATATAATACTTGCCGTCATCGGTCGTGTATTTTCCGCTTCCAAAAATAAGTTCGCGCTCGTCAAAGTCACGATGCCACATTTCTTTTAGCTCATTTGTTGAGGCTGTCTGAGTTTTTCCAGAATCTATTTTCTGATAGACAAACTCGAAAGCATAAGGTATCAGATAGTCAACAACCATGTTTTTGAATTTTTTAGGAGCAGCTGTCAGCGTCAATGAAATTATTATGGCAATGGAAACAAGCAGCTTTGATATTGCCGAAAATTTATTTCTTATTTTCACTTTTAAAGAAATCAAAAAATAAATGCAGCCGATTCCTATTCCCACAAATCCTGTCCGCCCTGCAAAGAACACTCCAACAACAATCAGCAATCCTGTAATAAGCTGCCGGAATCTAATCTTTTTAGACTCGACCAAAGTTTTTATGTACAAGATGAATGCAACTCCATAGACAAGAGAAAGATGATATGTTGTCGCCGCAGAAAGAGCGTATCCGCGCACCCTGTCGCCTAAGCCGATTACGCTTTCCGGGTCAAAATGATTGAAAAGGCGGACAAACTTTCCTATAGAAGCTGGAAACGAAGTCGCGACAAGTTCTATAAAAGTCTGAATTACAAAAATCAAGATAAAACTTTTTACTACTTTGTTAAAATTGATATTTTTTACATCAATGTAAGTAAAAAAGAAGATTGCGCAGACAAAATGAACCAGTTGCGTAATCATCAGTTTCATAAATGAAAAATCCGCTGTTCTGTAAATGATCGGAAATATTCCGGAAAAGCCTATAAGAAAAATCTGAAAAATAAAGGCTCTGCGGATAATTTTTGTTCCCCAAATTCTTAAGAATGAAAAAAGCCATGTTTTATTTACACAGACACACAAAAAAAGTGGGGCTGCAATCAGCATGCTTGCAGGAAAAACGAGAATATAGAAGCTGAAAATGTAACAGAACAATAAAAATGTGAACAAGTTAAATCCTTTTCAATTTCGCATAAAAATACAAAATCTTATGCTTAAGTTTTATTGATTTGAGCAGCAGTTTTTTTGATTTTTTCAGTTCTTTTTTTAATTCTTCGCCATTATTTATAAGTTCCAATTTTTTTTTCGATTGGATTATTCCTGAAACAATCTGCGCGGCTCTTGTTATAAAAAGTTTATGCAATTTTTGTGGAAGATTTTTTGAAAAGACGACAATTTTATCTGCAATATAAAGCTTGTCTTTTACATTTTTTTCTTTTATAGAATTGATA
>CAVKVK010000116.1:0-5771 GCA_963659855.1 Parabacteroides distasonis
AACTCGAAGCGTTAAAAGCTCAGGTAGCAACAGAAAAAACTGAAAGCACTACAAAAACTTCTGCATCTTCAAAAAAGAAAACAACAAAAACGGAGTAAATAAATGACGCGCACTGATTTTTTATATGCTGGAAACTTTCCAGACCTTACGGACTCGCAGATAAACACGGCATACGTAGAAGTCAGTGCAATGTTTTCAGGCGTTAACGGATTATGGGCAGTTTTGAACAAAAGCGTAAGAGACGCAAAAAGAACACTCTGCCTCAATCTTTTAACGGCATGGTATTTACTCGATATGAATCCGACAAGTGCAACGGGCGTTATTGGCAACGGTGGAATGGCACTCGGCTCTAAATCAATCGGAGGCACATCCGTGAGTTTTTCTGATATGGAAAGCCAGGAAGGTTTAAAACAGCTTAATTCAAATGTTTTTGGACAAAAAGCCTTGATGATGATACAGAGTGCACCCGAGAGGTTCGGTATTTATGCCTGATTTTTACAATATGTCGCAGGTGATACAAAACACAGTGGACGTCAAAAAAATCCAACGATTTGCACTGAAAAGTAACGTGGAAATCTTGGTCGGCTTTCCTAGCGGGTTAATGCACACATCAGTCGACAAAAAAACAGGTGAATCAAAAACTGAAGAAACTGCAGAACTTGCTAAACGTTTAAGTTTTGGAGACGCGATAACTCCAGCCCGCCCTTTTCTGGACGACGGAATCGAAAGTAAAAAAGAAACTTTAATGGCGGAATTTAAGGAGCAGGCGTCAAAAGTCCAGAATGACGAAAAAGCAAACTGGGATAAAGTAGGAACAATGGCGGTCGGTGCAATACAAGAGTTTGTACGGGGCGATTATTACCGTTCAAACGTTCCTAATGCACCAGAGACAATAAAACAAAAAGGCTCGGACCACCCGCTTATTGATACAGCGGCCATGCTAAATGCGACAACGTTTATTGTTCAAGACGGAGGTGAAAAATGAGCGGAATCTATGGAGATATGCTTTTATTTTACCCAGAACAAAGAACGACGGTAAGCGTTTATAAAATGTCGCCTTTAATGAATAGTGGCTGGCAAAAAGACGAAGCAAGCGTCAAAAAAATTTCTTGTATTTTCCAGAATACAAGCGGGAAGCAGTTAAAAGACAGCAATGGAAATCTTGTAAAAAGTAACGGATTTGAACTGTGGACAGAAACAAAAAATCTTGACGGATTTTTTACACAAATTGAAAACGATGTCTACAGATTAAAATCATCAAACAATTGGAATAAAGAAGGCGGATTTATTCGTTACAGTCTTGAAAAGGTAATAGGAAACAATGGAACTGAATCAGACAACACTGCGTGGAATCTTGGCGGAAATTCTATCGGTTGACGAAAACCACGTAATCCCAAAACAGGGCAACTGGTACAATCCCCAGAATGAAAAATCAAATATCGAAAACTGGTGCGCATACAGAATAAAAAGTAATCGCCCCCGCACGGTTCCTTTTTATCAAGAAGAAACAAGCGGAACAAACACTGTATGGGCGGAAAAAATCGCAGATATTGAATTACAGTTTGTTGGTCCAGAGAGTGAACAAATCGCACAAAGCGTAGCTTTCTGGCCATTTAGAAGCGACGTTAAAAAACAATTCAAAAGTATTAACGGTTCACTTTTGAATGACGACATGACAGCGATTAGTTCAATCTTTGCCCAGGACGGAGCAAACACAGTAACAGCATGGAACGTAATAATTCATGTTTTATGGACCGCACAATTAGACACTAATCAATCAATTTTGAAAGGTGCAGATTTGAACGGAAAAATCATTTATTAAAAAACAACTATAGGAATATAGGAGGACAGAAAATGTCGGACAAATTCATGGGCTCAATCGCTCAAAAAAATGTACAGTTTCCAATCGAAACAGTAATAGAACCAATCGCAGGTGAAAATTATTCACGCGTTATGGTTTTTATTCCATTAACACTTGTACAGACATATCTGCCTGGCGTTTCAGAAGCAGCAGCAGGAACGCTAACAGATTTAACATCAAGTAACTATGGCGCAATTACAGGCGGACTTTTAAAATCTTGGCTCGTTCCATTTTTTACAAAGGCGCAGGCTGCAAAACTTGGCGTAGCAGTTTATGACGATACAGAAGATGCAACACAGACGCTCGCGGTCGTTTATGAAAAGTTAAAAATGTATGCTTATTTTAAACTTGCGTGTGCAGGAGAAACTGCCTACAACGCCCTGCAAGTTGAACTGGGCAAACTCTGCGCAGCCGATACTCTTTATTCTGCGTTCTGGGTAGGAACAAGCGATAATAATGTATTAACAGCAAGTTCTTCTTTAATCCAGGCATTAGATGTCGTTTCAAGTTTACGTTATCACGCAATCTATAATCCAGACACACAAATAAACCCGGCTCTTGCTCAGCTTGGCGCTTCACTTTCTGTAGCAAACGCAACAGGAACTCCAGTCGGAAACTCAATGGATATGGTAGCATTTAACACAATTGACGCCAGTGGAGATGAAGGCACAGACGGAACCGCGGGCAATTTAAGTGCAACACAGTGCACAGCACTCGACAACCAGAAAATCGCATACAACACCTGGGTCGGAGACGGAACAGAAAACGTTGTAACTGAGGGCTCTCTTTATAACAACGGAGACTCCTGCGGTGCAGAATGGGTAAAGGCTTACATAACATATATATGCAAAGTCAAAACCGCTTCGATGATGTCAAAAATTAACCGTTTTAGAAACGATGCAACATACCAGGCAATACTTCTGATTTTAAGCGATGCCGTAAAAGGATTTATCGAAATGGGACGTCTTGCTGATTTTGAAATTACAGCTCCTGTATTTTCAGACTTGCCAACAAGCGGAGATACAATCACCGTAGCAAACGCATGGCAAGCAACATACATCGACGATGCCCGTGAAGTTACGGTATACGGTACGCTTTATATCACACAGCCGACACGATAGCTAAAGTTTTGGAGGAAGTAAAATGGCAAAAACTCACACAATAATCGCAGCCGGACAGTTTACGGTAACGATTACCCACCCACTTATAAACGACGGAGCCCCGACAACAATCGGAGGCTTTAAGCTCGAAGGTCAAATGGTTCAGGACCAGCAGATGATGGACAATTCAAAAGTCATTGCACTGGCGAACGGAAACTCAATCACAATCACAAATAACAACCTCGCGGGGTCGCTTACATTCAACGTAACAAACACAAATGCAAGCGGAGACATGATAAAAATTGCGAAGTACTTAAAAATGGCTGGAGACAGCGTAGGTGGCACAATCCGTATTACACAGGAAATTAACGGAGTTGTAGACGGCGATACCTACTACGCATGTACTGTTAAATCTTGTCCAAACAGAATTATACAGGGCAACGACGCACCAGATTATCAGGTTGTATGGAATTACGGAGAATACGCTCCGGACTCAATCGACCTTGACTAAAAAGGAGAAAAGCAATGGAAGCACTAAAACTAACGCGAAATGAATACTTTGAAGGTTTGGAAAAAGCGACAAAGGCCGCCTCGGATAATACAACTTACCTAGATAAGTTTGAGCTCTCGTTCCCAGACGGACTAAACACGGCAAGTGCGCTCGAAATCTGCCGGATAATGGGAGATGCAGACCTTGACTCAAAAATCCGACTTGCAAAAATCTGCGTCGCAGGAAAAAACGTAGAAGTAAAATGTCCAAACGGTGAAGTTGAAAAATTCCATTTAAACTCACCGTCCGACAGCTTCGACGCCTTCCCTTTATTCAACAAAGAACCACTCGCACTTTTAGCGTTGAGCGATACAATCTACGGATATGTATTAAAAAAATCACTGCGGCTATCAATGCCCAAGGTAGCCGCGCAGGTGAAGCGGACATAAAAAGCATAAGGGCTTCTGCCGTAGTTAAAAAACGCGTTAGAAGCCCTTTATTATGGCTTTTTTATAATTTCTGCTCCGAATATTCACGCGCGCCGTTGGATTTGGAAGATTTCTGCGACGGTTTATGCGTAATGCGGGCAAAAAACGAAATCGAAAGGATATACGCGGAAAATGGCTAACAATAACATCGGCGGATTTTTTGTAACGCTCGGTATGAAGGTTGATGAATCCTTCAAAAAAGGCGAAGAAGCTCTATCAAATTTTATAGGGACAGGAACAAAGGCTGCAGGGGCTCTGATTGGAATTTCAAAAGTCGCAGGAACGGTCGAAAACTCAAATCTAAAACTAGCAAAAGCAATCGGAATCAGTGGCAGCGAATTAAAAGCCTGGCAAGACAACGCATCTAAAGCCGGAATAAATGCCGGAGCTTTAACAAGCAGTATGGCAGCCCTGCAGAATAAAATGCAGAAAATGAAATATGAAGGCATAGACGCAAATCTCGCGGAAAAACTGGGAATGCTCGGTATTGGATATGGCGACTTTGCTGAAATGGACGCAACCAGACGAATAAAAACCGTATTTGAAGGAGCTGAAAAAATAGACGACCAAAGCGTAGCGGCAGCCTTAGTCGGAGATACGCTCGGAAGCGCAGCGCGCGAATATTACGACTGGCTCTCTCTTTCTGGACGCAAACTTGATGACGAGCTGAGCACAAGCCGTGCGCTATCTTTCACAACCAACGAAACAATGAAAAGCGCGTCCGACTTTAATGCAGAATTCAACGGTTTACTGAACACAACAAAATCAATCTCACTTTTAATAGGCTCGAAGATTGGCGAGCAGTTAACTCCAATTCTGCGCAAATTACAGGAAATGCTAAGAATCAATAAAGAGTTTATAGCCAGCGGACTGATTGGAATGTTTGACGTATTCAAGAAAATGGGAAGCGGGCTCGGCCAGATTTTTAACGACCTTAAAAAAGAACTGCCAAACTTTAATGGAAGTTTCAAGAATTCTTTTGATTTTATGTTAATTGAAAAAATAAAAAATTCATTTTCAGATCTCGCTTCAGCATTTGAAACGTTAATAAAATCAATTGGCAAGTCTGATGATTTTTCTACAGCGCTCGGAAAAATTGCAGGTTCTATCGCAGATTTTGGAAGCAATGCGCTTATAGCCACAATCAATATGATAAAAGATTTAATAAATGCACTTACCTCTTTATTGAACGGAGACTGGAAACAGACAGGTGAAAATTTAAAGTTATTCTTTTCAGACTTTAAGCAAGGAGCACAAAATTTATTTGTAGGCAATCAAGAAGAAGCAATGCGCGGTGGCTCATTGGTACAGGGAGGAATAAATCAGATATTACACCCGGTACAAACTGCATACGATTATTTAGTTACTAAGGGAATCGAAAAAACATATAATCAAAAATACGGCAAAGACACATTCAGTTATAACGAATGGAATGGAAAAATCTCGATTAAAGAAAACACGCCAAAAATCAACTTTAAAGAATTAGACAAAGGAACTCAAACAAAAATCTTAAAACTTGCAGATGACGGCCTAAACATTGCTAAACTTTACAACTACGCAATAAAAGACATTCCAGAAACTCCAAAAACACAAAAGAAAATTCAAGACGGAATTATCGCTCCTGGCGGAAAAGTTACGCAGGTAGCACAAGATGACTGGGTTTTAGCGGCAAAGGACCTGGGAGTTATAGCTTCTGCCTTTAACCCAGAAATGCAAAACGAAAAGTCAACAAAACCAGAGAAAAACATTATTGCAACAAACAAAAAACAGACTGAAATCATACAACCAATAAAAAATATTGTTGAAACAAAGACGGTACAGAATGAAGTCAT
>CAVKVK010000117.1:0-5694 GCA_963659855.1 Parabacteroides distasonis
TTATACAAATGTCAAATAGCCGTAGTCGAGGTTCTGACACAAACGCATTCTGAACGAAGTGAAGCATGCGGCTTGCTGGCAGGTTCTCGACGAGAGGCTATTTGATTTTTTTTTTAAAATTCAACATTCAGTTAAAAAGGAAGTTTTATGATAAAAAAAATTGCATTTACATTTTTTTATTTTGTTTTATTCAGTCTTGTAATAAGCGCGCAGAACTCAAAAAAGTTTGAATTTAAATACAAAGAAGGCGACAATTTTTCTTTATACACAACCGTAAACGAAGCTGTAAAAGTAAACGGAAGATTAAGCCACACTACAATAATAGAAAACCGGGTTACAGAGCACGTCGAAAAAGTTGACGCTGACGGCAGAGGCTACATTCTTGCAAATTTTATGACAAGTGAACTTTCGACTCGTGCGGGAATCGAAAACCAGACAAGAAAATGGGGCGAAACTTTCGAAAGTGAATTCTGGCGTGCAAAAAACGGAAAATTTGAAA
The DNA here is from genome assembly GCA_963659855.1 of Parabacteroides distasonis. Classification (GTDB taxonomy): domain Bacteria; phylum Spirochaetota; class Spirochaetia; order Treponematales; family Treponemataceae; genus Treponema_D. The sequence goes on from CAVKVK010000117.1 coordinate 500, forward strand.
TTGATTCTCAATATTTTATGCCCGTAATCCGCGACATGCCGGTTTTTCCGGATTATGAATTAAGTGTCGGAGATGAATGGAGCGCAGACGGCTACGAGGCAGAAGATTTAAGACGAGATTTAAACGTAAAAGAGCCTTTTAGAGTTCCATTTACAGCTAAATACAAATATTTAGGCGACAAAGAAGGAATAAGTTCTGACAGTGCAAAAGTAAAAAAAACTTTTAGTTTAATTTCTGCAAAATACACGCTTTACTACGAAACTCCAGAAACAGTAGCACAATCAAGCACAGATTATCCAGTTACAACGGCCGGCTACTCAAACAGAACAATCTGGTGGGACAATGAAAAAGGACAAATTGACCACTACACAGAAGATTTTAAAATCATAATGGAAACTCTTTATGGAAACCAATATCAGTTTAGCGGAAAAACCCAGGCTGAATGTACAGAATTTAAACGCAGTGCAACAGCAGAAAATGTTGAACAGGTTCTCGAAAAAATTGACGGAATGGGTTTACAGGATATTTCCGTAAAAAAAACAGACAAAGGACTTACGCTAAGCCTGGAAAATATTCAGTTTAAGGCGGACAGTTTTGAACTTGAACAAAGTGAACAGGAAAAAATTAAAAAAATTGGACAGATTTTAAATGAATATCCAGACAACGATTTGCTTATTTCCGGGCACACAGCACGCGCAGGAAGCGAAGAATCATGCCAGGCTTTAAGTGAAGAACGTGCTTTGGCCGTTGCCGATTTTATTGCAGAATTAAAAATCCGCGAAAAAAAACATATATTTACTCAGGGTTTTGGTTCAAAAGTGCCGGTTGCGTCTAATTCAACGGAAGAAGGAAAAAAGAAAAACCGGAGAGTAGAAATTACGATTCTTGATAAATAGCGCTACAAAAATGCCTAGCCCCGATCGTTGCGGAAAGACCACAGCGCAGCGAGGACTTGCAGCAAGAGCGGGAAAGTAAATAAAACAAGGGCGACTGCAAAAAAATTGAATATTTGTCTGTAAAATACGCTCCAGAAAAAAAATTTTTGTAAAAAAATGTGTAAAAAATGAATTTTAGAGCCATATATAATTATGAGGTTTGTATGGCGGAATTTGTTGAAGGAGAAGATTTTCCAGCTGTCAGTGTCGACATTGACGAAGTTGAATATGACGAAGCGACTGCAGCTGCCAGAAATGCATTTGGAATAAAATGGCTTTTTCCGTGGCAGAAGCTTGTAATTTCGAACATTATTGACTGTGCGCGATTCCTTGAAAATGACAGTTTTTATGATGATGAACAGAACGACGTTATTTGCAGGGGACGGCAGATTGTTCTTTTACCGACGGGAGCAGGAAAATCGCTGTGTTTTTTGACTCCGGCCCTTTTGCTTAAAGGACCGACATTAGTTCTCTACCCTCTTTTAGCTCTTATGGCAGACCAGAGCAGAAGAATTCAGGAAGGAAATTTGGGATGCGTTGTTTTTAAAGGTGGTCAAACAGAAGAAGAACGCGACGAAAATTTCCGGAAGATTGAATGTGGAGCGGCCCGCGTTATTCTTGCAAATCCAGAAGTCCTCCAAAACGAAAAATTGCTGCAAAAACTAAAAGAATGCAAGATTGCCCACATTGCAATTGACGAAGCTCACTGCGTAAGCGAATGGGGAGACACTTTCCGCCCTGCATACCTTACCTTAGGACAGATTATAAAAACTTTAGATGTAAAAGTTGTTACGGCTTTTACAGCAACGGCAAGTCCGCCTGTGTTAAAACGCATTAGTGAAGTTCTGTTTGATGGAAATGCACACCTTGTGCAGAGTTCTGGCGACCGTCCAAATATTCATTATCAGGTGCGTTATGCACTTGCAAAGAAAAAGGCCGTTTTAAAGGCGTGCATTGAATTTAAAAAACCGATGATTGTTTTTTGTTCTACACGGCGAAGAACAGAAGACATGGCAAGGCTTTTAACAAGCTACTTTGGTTCTGGAAAAGCAAAATTCTATCATGCGGGAATGCAAAAAGAAGAAAAAGTCAGTGTTGAAAAATGGTTTTTTGACAGCAACGACGGAATTCTTGCGGCAACCTGCGCGTATGGAATGGGAATGGACAAAGGAAACATTTTTACGGTTGTTCACCTTGACGCCCCCGAACATCTTGAAAATTTTATTCAGGAAGCAGGAAGAGCCGGACGCAAAGGCGATAATGTTAACTCCGTTTTAATCTGGAGTCATTTAGACGATATAAAATGGAAACAGGCAGAAACTAACAGCCGCGAAAAAATAATGGGAAACCTTGCTCACACAAAAGAGTGCAGAAGACAGTTTATGATGAATTACTTAAGCGGTGAACAGGTTGTGTGTTCAGGCTGCGATGTGTGCGATGCAGAAAAAAATGGAAAATCAATTGACTACACGGCAAAAGACGGAAAGTTTGCTTTTGATTTTATAAAAAAACACAGAAGACTTTTTACAAAAGACGACTGCGTTAATATTCTGACCAAAAAACTAAACGAAGCGGACAGATCATTTTTTAAGGAAAATGTATGGGAAGCACGCGATGTTCAGGAAATTCTTTCGCAGCTTATGAGTGCAAAAAAAATAAGAAAACTAGGCGGACTGTGGCAGGGACACATTGATATTTTTAATAAAAAATCATATCTGAGTGTGCTGGCCAGAAAAAAAATTATAAATTACAGATTTATTCACTATCTGTATTTTCTGCGCCAGAACTGGCGTCATCTGCAGCAGAAGGTGAAGGAGCTGCAGAAACAATTTTCTTAATTTTTTTCTTTGGCTGCTTTTTTTTGTAATGGCAGATGTAATCTATAAAGCCAAACATAATTATGCAAGCGAGCAAAATAAAAATTAAGTCTTTATTTTCAAAAACAGATTTTAAAACTGGAAAAAGTTCCTGCATATTAAAATTATCGGCAGTTTGCACAATTTCTTCAACTAAGAATTTACAGGTCAGCATTGACCAAGACAAAGCACACCGCTAGAATTTTCTTATGATTGGAATTGTTGATTACAATGCAGGTAACATAAAAAGCGTTGAACGTGCATTAACTTCTCTTAATGCGCAGTTTATTATGTCAAAAAATCCCTGCGAACTTGAAAAATGCGAAAAAATAATTGTTCCTGGGGTTGGAGAAGCAAAGTACGCAATGGAACAGTTTAAGCTGACTGGTTTTGACAGTTTTATAAAAGACTGGGCTGTCTCTGGCAAACCACTTTTAGGAATTTGTCTTGGAAGCCAGATTGTTTTTGAACATTCTGAAGAAGGCGATGTTGACTGTCTTGGACTTTTAAAAGGCGAAATTAAACATTTTTCGACAGTCTGGAAGGAAGAAGGAAAATCTCCAGACCTAAAAGTACCACAGATTGGCTGGAACGATTTGAATTTTGCAAACGGTGCTTCAAAACTTTTGGAAGGCGTAAAAGAACACTCTGACTTTTATTTTGTTCATTCGTATTTAATACAACCGTCGGATAAAACAATTGTAAAAGCGTGGGTTGATTATGGAACAAAGGTTCCGGCCTGTGTCGAAAGCAAAAATATTACGGTTTTTCAGTGTCACCCTGAAAAGTCAGGGAAATGTGGTTTACAGGTTTTAAGGAATTTTATAAATAACTAAAGTGGCAGGGATTGAAGGGGCGCCGAAGGCGTTCAAAAACGTAGTTTTTGAATGGAGCGCGTAAGTCGCGTAACCCCGAAAAGCCCGGCTTTTGTGCAGCGAAGCGAAACAAAAGGCCACCCAAATAAAAAAAGGTCAAAATATATGCTAAAAAAAAGAATCATCGTTTGTCTGGATGTAAAAGACGGTCGCACAACAAAGGGCGTTAAATTTAAGAATAATGTTGATATTGGCGATCCTGTTGAAATGGCAAAAAAATATTATGAGCAGGGCGTAGACGAACTTGTTTTTTATGACATTATGGCAAGTGCAAACGGGCGTGGGCCAATTCTTGATTTAATAAGCCGGGTTGCCGAACAGGTTTTTATTCCGTTTTGTGTTGGCGGAGGAATTGGTTCACTAGAAGATATTCGCTCAACAATTCTTGCTGGGGCAGAAAAAGTAAGTTTAAACAGTCAGGCTGTAAAAAATCCTGATTTAATTACTCAGGGAGCACGGATTTTTGGAAATCAGTGCATTGTTTTAGGAATGGATGCTGCCAGAGACGAAACCTGCCCAAGCGGATACAGAGTTTTTATAAACGGTGGAAGAGTAAAAACTGACCTTGACGCAAGAGAATGGGCAATAAAAGCAGTAAAACTTGGAGCCGGAGAAATTGTCCTTAATTCAATCGATGCCGACGGAATGAAAACCGGCTACGAAATTAATCTTACAAAAATGATTGCAGAAAGTGTTGGAGTTCCAGTAATTGCCTCTGGTGGAGGCGGAACAAGTGAGCACCTTGCAGACGTTTTAACAGACGGAAAAGCAGATGCAGCCCTCGTTGCAAGCATGGTTCACAGCATGGGCTACACTGTAGAAGGAATAAAAGCAGACTTAAATAAGCTGGGCGTTCCTGTAAGAATGTAGAATAAATTAACAAAAAAATAAAAGCACTGATTAAAGAGTTTTAAACTTCTAAAATCAGTGCTTTTTTTATGGTTGGGGGGAAGTGAGAACTTAAGTCTTCAACTTAAAAGGTTTCTACCTTTTTGTTTGACTTTTTATATGCGCTTGCTCCGTTTCTTGTAGTTGAAGTGTGAACGCGGGTGCGACCGTGTTCATTTTTAAAACCACTTCCTTCTCCGCGACGGTTGCGGCCATTTTCTCGTCTTGAGCCTTCGCCTCTTGCTACATCGTATCTGCTGCCACCGCCAAATCCGCGACGTCCGTGGTCGGCATTATCTTTACCGCGACGACTACGACCACCACGGCGGCTGCCAAAATTATCTTCATCTTTTGAATCAAGATGCATGTGAGGCAGACTTGAACGGCTCTTAGAAAGTTCAAGCGCACGCAAAGCATTACCTGTTGGCAGGCTGAGCAGAGAAAAATTCTGGCTTACGTCGATATTATCAACCATGCGTCCTGGAATATTCAATAAATCGCTAAAATATTCTGCAATTGAACGAGCATTGTAACCGTCACGCCGGCCAAGCTGAACATAAATGCGCTTTTGATTTGGGTTAGAAGCAAAGTTTCCGCCACGCTGCTGCTGAACTTTTCCATAATGACGTTCATTTAACGAC
>CAVKVK010000118.1:0-4126 GCA_963659855.1 Parabacteroides distasonis
GAAATTCTACATCCGAATACAGGTTTTGTTGAACTTCCGGGCGGAAAAGTAAGCCTTTATGAACGTTTTAAGGCACTTGAAGTAAAAAGCGATTTTTTTAAAAAGTGTGCTGATTATGCTCATTCAAAAAATGTAAAATTTATCTGTTCTCCATTTGGACTTCGTTCACTAAAAGAACTTTTAGAAATTGAACCCGATTATGTAAAAATTGCAAGCCCGGAATTAAATCACTTTCCAATGCTAAAAGCCCTCGCCTCTTACAGACAAAAACAAATTAAAGACAAAAAAACGGCAGTTCCGGTGATAATTTCGAGCGGAGTTTCTACTTTAGAAGACATAGAAGACGCTATAAAAATTCTGGGGACAGACGGAATTACACTTTTACACTGCATAACTTTTTATCCGGCTCCAGAAGAAGAATACAATTTACGCCTGATTAAAACTCTTTCTCAAAAATCTAAAATAAAAACTGGAGTAAGCGATCATTCTCTTGATCCAGTTTTAGTTCCGTGCCTTGCAGTAAGCCAGGGAGCTGCAATGATAGAAAAACATATTACTTTGAGCAAAGAAACAGACGGCTTAGACGATCCTGTTGCCCTTACTCCAGAACAGTTTGCATACATGTGTCACACAGTACATCAAAGCGATGCCGTAATGCGCCATTACGGACAAATAAAAGGCGAAAAAGAAATTATCCGGCAAATGAGCGAATCTTTTGAAGAAGAACGGGTTCAAAAAATATTGGGCGATGGAATAAAAAAACTTGCCCCTTCAGAAGTACAAAACTACGGAAGAACAAACAGAAGCATTCACTTTGTAAGGTCAATGAAAAAAGGTGAAAAAATAAAAGCCGAAGATGTTGCAGTTTTGCGTACAGAAAAAATTCTCACCCCAGGAATAAGCCCAAAGTTTTTAGAAAAAGTAACCGGTTCAACCTTAAAAAATGACGTAAAAAGCGGCAGCGGAGTTTTATTCAGCGATTTTGAATAAATAGTCTGAATGACGTTTTTTTTGTTTAATTTGTCAAATAGACGTAGACAAAAGTTGAGTAAATGACCGCCACGGACGGCGGATAAAGACAGGCAAAAACTTTTCTGCGGACAGCAATTAAAACAAAATATCTTTCATTTGTACAAACAACGGATTTTTTATATTATTTAGGAACTATGGCAAACTTAATTGAACCGCGCGTACTCAAAGGGTTCCGCGACATTTTACCGGAAAACGAAATTGAACGTTCCGGACTGATTGAAAAAATTACAAAGGTTTACAGATCTTACGGTTTTGTTCCGATTGATACTCCTGTACTTGAATATTCAGAAATTCTTTTAAGAAAATCAAACGGCGAAACAGAAAAACAGGTTTTCCGCTTTTTAGACAATGGAAAACGGGACGTTGCACTTCGTTTTGATCTTACAGTTCCATTCGCACGCTTTACAGCAGAACACGAAAGCGAACTTTATTTTCCGTTTAAGCGCTATCATCTTGCAAAAGTCTGGCGTGGCGAAAAACCACAGGCAGGACGTTACCGCGAATTTATTCAATGTGACATTGACACAGTAGGTTCAGACTCAGCAGCAGCAGATTTTGAAATTTTAAGCATTATGAAAGCTGCTCTGGCAGAAATCGGAGTTACAGACATTACAATCCACGTAAATCACCGTGGAATTTTTAACAGATTTCTTGCAAAAATCGGAGTGGCAGAAAAGTCAGAAGACATTTTGCGTTCGGTTGACAAACTTGCAAAGGTCGGCAAAGAAGAAGTAAATAAAGAACTTGTTGAATACACAGGCTCTCAGGAAAAGGCTGAAGAAATTTTAAAATATATTTCAGGCGCAAAAGATTTTGATTCAACACTTAATATGATTGAACAAATGGCAGGCGGAGAAGACAGCGACAGCCGCCGCATGCGCGACATTTACGAAATGATGAAGGCGGCAGGAATAGAAGCAACCTACGTTCTTGATCCTTCAATTACACGCGGGCTCGACTATTATACAGGAGTTGTTTACGAAACATTCCTAAATGAACTTCCTTCAATCGGCTCTGTATGTTCCGGCGGACGCTACGACAATCTTGCAGGACTTTACACAAAAACAAAGTTACCAGGAGTTGGAGCTTCTATTGGTCTTGATCGTCTTATTGCAGGCCTTGAACAGCTTGGAAAAACTTCTCACCGCGGAAGTTATCTTGATGCTGAAATTTACTGCATGGATAAAAACCTGTCTGTACACTACCAGGGAGTTGCAGCAAAACTCAGGGCAAAAGACATTAATGTTGAAGTATTCCCGGAAGCAAAAAAAATGGGACAGCAGTACGCAGTTACAGAAGCAAAAACTGTTCCATGGGGAATTTTAATCGGCACAAACGAAGCTGAAAAAAATGTACTTACATTAAAAAAACTTGCAACCCGCGAACAGTTCGAAAACCTTACTGTAGAAGAGGCTGCACAAAAAATTCTGGAAGAAAAAAAGTAAATATTTAACGTTACAAGTCGGGATAAATTTTCAGGTCTGTCAAAAAAATCTATCCCGGCCGTAACTGATTTTAGTTAAGCTGTTTTCCTGCAGTTTCTGCTTTTAGCATATTTGAATAAACTTTTGCGCCACTTTGAGCAATCCAGCCTTCTTTTACAAAATACCAGTTTTCATACACATCTTCTGTTTTTGTCACTGCAGAACCTTCTAATTTGCGGATTTCTCCACGGCGAAGATGTCCAATAACTTCTGAATTATAATTTGAATCTTTATAACAGGCAGCATAAGGAGAAGTAACTAAAACCCACTCTACTCCAGGTTCAAGTGCATCTTTTTCTAAAGGCTCAAAGATTATTTCTTCATTTTTTTTTGAACAAGAACCAAAACTTACAATGCCTGCAATTATAAAAAGAAAAATTAAAAACTTTTTCATAAAAACAATTAAAGGCTCGAAGCTAAAAATTTGCAAACCTGAGGATAAATGAGCATATCTGAATCAACAAAATTCAGGGAAGGAATTTCTGCAAGTTCTGCCCAGCGGTATTCAGAATGTTCTGTAAGAACGAATTTTTGAGTTAATCCATTATGAGGAAGATGAATAAGATAAGCACAAAGCGTAAAATCATCTCCGTTGTGCTTAAAAGTTGCTTCAGCGATTTTTTTATCTACAGTTACATCTACGCCAAATTCTTCGTTAAATTCACGGATAACAGATTCTTCGTCTGTTTCGCCATTTTCAACTTTTCCACCAGGGAATTCCCATCTTCCGCCCATTTGACCTACAGGATTTCTGTGGGCAATAAAAACTTTTTTACCGTCAAAAGCAATACAGGCAATTGATTTTTTATTCATACTTTTCTCCAGACAACCAGATTCCGCTTACAATTCAAATTAAAGAAAAAGAACACGCGGAAAAATAAAGTGAAGAACTCCTGCAATAATACAGAAAATTCCAAGATATTTTCTTCCACTTATAAAAACCGTATTAAGTACAGAAGGCAATTTTACTTCTGTTGTTGATTTTTGAATGTAATATTCAATTAAAAGCGCAAAGCAGGCAGCAAGACCGGCAAGAGCAGGAATTAAATCTCCAATAATCGGAACGTCGTTTTGAATTGTCGAAAGAAGTTTTAAAATTCCAACAAGTCCGGAAAGAATTGCAACAACAAGGCGGAACGTCATGTCATCAAAAAAAGTTCCTTTTGAATTTATTGCAAAAGAAAGTCTTTTATCAAAAACAGAATCATCGCTTTCAGTTTCTGTATTCTGGTCAAAATTCTCACCATCTGAATCTTCAGATTCAAAATCGTTTTTTTGAATATCTGCCAAAGCTGGATTTTTAGATGTAAAATCTGTAGCGTAAACAAGAATTAAGCCTGCAATAACATTCAGCAAAATAGAAAGAAAATAAAACTGCAACATTTATACCTCCGGCTTAAAATGACGCCACCGCAAACTAAAAAAATCAGCGTTTGTCTACAGTGGCAGTCAATTCAAGAACTTTTTTATCTATCTCAATTTCTGTTATGACATAAAATATATCATAATCATGATAAGTTGTCCGTAAAAAAGCTTCGTTTCCTTCATAAATGAATAATTGTGAACTTTCGTAAACCAGATTTTTGTCTTTATCAAGGAATTTAAAACTT
>CAVKVK010000118.1:4136-5481 GCA_963659855.1 Parabacteroides distasonis
ACTTACATCAATATTTTTATTTTCCCTGACTTTATTTTTTTTTGAAGGAGATTCCATTTTCAGGCTCGCATAAACATTTTCTTCAAAAGAAAAGGCAGAAAGTTCAAAAGGAATTTCTGACAAAGAGCCTTCGTTTTTTTTATTAAAAATTCCAAGAAAAATAACCAGAAAAAAGCACATAATCATTGCTACAAAAGCAAGACGGTTTGTTTTTGTAGAAACAAGAGCCTTAAAAAGACCAGGCTTAAAAACCTTAAAGTTTCCGTTGTATAAATCCTGAACATTTTTTGGAGCGTGCTTTAAGCGTTCTTCGCGGTTATAATAAAAAACCATTTTTTCTTCGTCGCTTTCGCCGTGGCTTTCGCGAATTTTGTCAAAATCCATTCACATTCCTGAAGTTTAATTTAAAATATTTCCAACTAAAGAATCTGTTCTCCACCAGACTACTTCTGCCCTGTCTTTTTTTATGTAAAGAGCGCTGATAATTCCATTTCCACTTAAACCAAGCGAATAATAAAGAACTTCGCTGTGGTCAACAGGAAGAGAACGTTTTATGATTCTTTGCCCGTTTGGCTGAACCATCTGAATTAAGTAACCTTTTTCTACAGGAACTGAAAAGAAAAACCATCCGCCGTCGGTTACTCCCAAAAAGTTAAACGGAATATAAAAAACTTCCTTACTCAAATTTGAAGAAACAGATTCTTCGTGCGGAGGAATATCCAATCCTTCTTCGTAAAGACCAGTTTCTACGCTGAGCGGATAAAGCATTGTTTTTTCGTAATCAATTCCAGACTGAACCTTTGTTGCCGGATCAAGATAAGTCTGAAAATAATTTACCTGAACATAAAGTTTGTGCTCTAAATTGTCAGGAATTACGTTTTCTATAGAAAGATAACCAGAAGTTTCTGAATCCTGCATTCCCTTTAATTTTGGAACTGAACTTTCGTTAAAAGGAATCGTATATAAAAGAAATCCTGAATTATTAAACCAATAAACAAGAGGACCTTCGTTAGATTCGCAGATTACAACAAGTTCATTATTTTTAGTAGCATAGATATTTTTTATAAACGGAAAAGGAGTTCCGCCAGGGCCCTGTTGACCAATGTAGTCGATAAAAGAGCCGTCGCTGTTAAAACGCAAAACAATATAATTTAAAAGAAGGCGGTTCTGAGTGTCATTTTCCTGTCTTTCTGCAGGAAGAACATCTACAGCATAAAGACATTTTTTTGAATCAACTGCCAGAGGACCAGGATTGTTAAAAGGATATTCAATCGCTTTTTTTGTTGAATTAACCAGGGAAGCATCTTCGCCAGCCACAGAAGAAGCAAATGAAGGAGCCTTTGTA
>CAVKVK010000119.1:0-5475 GCA_963659855.1 Parabacteroides distasonis
GACTTGCAGAAATTGAGCTTTATAACGGAAGTTATGATCGTGCGGAAAATTTTTATCTTGATGCCTTAAAAATGCAGGGTTCAAATCGTAAGGCACTTCTTTCGCTTGCCGTTCTTGCAGTAGAAAATGAAAAATACGATTTATCTCAAAATTATATTGAACAGGCCTTAAAATATCATTCAAACGAAGCCGAAGTTCATTATCTTGCAGCTTTTTTAAAGGCAAAGCAGGGCAAGTTTAAAGAGGCTCAAAGGCGGGTAAGGGCAGCCCTTCAATTAAATCCAGACTTTTCTGGCGGATATGTGCTGCTTGCTTCAATTTTGTATGAACAAAAAAATTATGATGATGTAATCGACATCTGTGATTTTTTAATCAATAAAGATCGTAATAATCTGAGTGCCTGGTATTTAAAAGGTTTAAGTCAAAAAGCATTAAATCAAAATGAACAGGCAATTGAAAACTGGAGTGTTGCACTCGAAATTGACCCGACAGACGAAATTTTAAGGAGTTCGCTTGAACTTCTTGTCGATAAAACTTTTTCTTTTGAAGATGAACGACGTTCTTCATTTGCACAGTTTCATGTTTTAAAAGCCCGCGAATATTCTAAACTTTTTGAAGGCGAACAGTCGCGTTATGAATATCAGAGAGCGCTGAAAATAGATCCTTCAAATTACGAAGCGCGAAGTGAATTTGCTCAGGAAATTTATAAAGCCGGATTGAATGAACTGTACTTAAACCAGCTTAATTTTATAAAAGACAATGCAAAAATTGACACAGACAGTTTTACAGATGAACAAAAATATTTATATACAAAAACTAACGATACAATTGATGCATTAAATTCACTTATGAAGTATTCGCTTGCTGCAAAGTGGAATGTTGAGCCGCTGGAACCTTGGAATTTATTATAAAAAAGCCAATGTTCAGCTTTTGCATTCAGGAGCAGAAGAAGTTGTTGCCGAAATGGCAAAAGAATGTTTTAACGGAATTGCTGTTACAACTGTAAATGTTGAAAAAAATCCAGTTGAAAATTTTGCCCAGGCCTTTGCTCTTGCCAGAAAAAATTCCCAGGATTATTTTATTCTGCTTGATTTTGAAGAATCTGAACGCGAAGTAACTTTGGATGCAACTGTTTATAACGGCAGAAATGGAACAAAGACTGCACAATTCAATCTTTTTAGAACTGGAAATAATCGTTTTTCTTCTGTTTTAAGATCATTTCGTCGTGCAATTCTTAATATGCTTCCTGCGCGTGGAAAAATTATTGCACGTAATGGAAACGAAATTTTACTTGATATGGGAAAAACAGAAGGAATTGAAAAAGGGCTTGTTCTTGATGTTGTAAAAAAAGGAAATATCCGTACTGCAGATTCAGGAAGTGGAGTTACTTTTGATGAAAAATTTTTGCTCGGACAGATTGTAATTGATGAAACTGGTGAAGAAATTTCGCAGGGAACTTTAACTCAGAAAAGTTTTTATGACAGAGTAAATATTGGAGATGAAGTTCTTGTAAAAAATACAGTTTCTGACGCTACAACAGTTGCTGACACAAATCCCGCTGCAAATCAGAATGGAAAGGCTTTTACAAGAACCGAAAAATTGAATGCGCAGGAACTTGGTCTTATAAAAACTCCTGTTTTTATGGATTTAATCAGAAAAATCTACTAGCGGTCTTTTTAGCTTTATTTTTGTGTGCCTGGAATTGTATAAAAATCTAATGTTGAATTAATCCATTTTTTGCAAAGAAAAGGATAATCGTTTTCAACAAACAAGAACATTGTAAGGGCACTTCTGTAATTTCCCAAAAAATATTGAGATTCTGCCAGATAGAAGGCTGCTCTGTTTGTTGTTTGTTCACTTCGGTTTACGCTTAAGAATTTTTGCAGAGCCAGGGCGCTTTCTTTGTAATTCTTTTTAACAAAATAGTTTTTTAGAATTTCAAAAAGATAGTATTCGTCTCCACCAGAGGGCGAAACAAGATCTTCATCAAAATAATGTGGAAGAAGTTTTTCTTTTTGAAGTTTTTCACCTTTAGCAAGGTTTTTGCCTGCTTCAATTACTTCTGGCTTTAATTTGTTTGGCTTTTTTTCAAAATTTTCAACTAAATCAATGTATGGCAAAGGAAATTCTCGTATTATTCCTTCGTTGTAAATCTTTGGAGTCTCGGCTTCAAGCTGTTCCTGTGATTTTTCTTCAATTTTTATTGGCTTTTCAACTTTTACACCTTTTACAGTAGTGTTTATTGAAGGAAGAATTATTTTGTAGACAGAACCGTCGCTTAATCTTGTCAAAACTGCGTAATAATATTCCTTAAAACTTGTTACAGTGTCGATATATTGACAGGTTTTTGGCGGAAGTTTTGCTGCTAAAACGGCCTTGTCTAAACTTTGTGCAGAAATCGGAACTGTGCTTTTATAAACAAGAATTGAATTAATAGTCAGGGCTTTTGAACCTGCCTCTGAGCCGCCTGTAGATTTTGAAGAAGATGATGCATAAAAAGATTTTGGAAGTTTCCAGGTTATTTTTATTTTATTTGTCGAAACTGCCGTCGCACTAATCATATCTACGACAGGACTAGATTTTGCCTGACTGAAATTGAGTGAAAGACAGATTGTAAAAAAAATAGATGCAAAAAACGTTTTCTTAAAATTCATACAACAGAAACAAGTTTAGCATTTTTATTTGTTTTTTGCACGAAGTATATAGATATTTGACAATGAAAATTATTTTGAATATTCTTTAAAATGAATAATAAGATTTTATTCTGGAGAAACGAACATGCTTGAAGAATTAAAAGAACCAATTGACACCTTAAAAAAAGATATTGACGGTGTCTGGGGGCGTCTTTGACCACGCTGCAATCGATAAAAAAATAAAAGAAACTGAAGAAATAACATCTTCTCCTGATTTTTGGAATGATTCTGAAAATGCTCAAAAAGTTGTAAACCAATTAAAGTATTTAAAAGGAAGAGTTGAGCCCTGGCGGGAACTTATTGCTCAGGTTGAAGATTTAGAAACTCTTTACGAACTTGGAATTGAAGGAGAAGATCAGAGCGTAGAAGGAGAATTAAAGCCTTTACTCGAAAATGCTCAGAAAAAATTTGAAGAACTTTCAATTTTGAATCTTCTTTCTGGTGAAGTTGACAAAAACGGCTGCTTCCTTACGATTCATTCTGGGGCTGGCGGAACAGAAGCCTGCGACTGGGCTTATATGCTTAGCCGTATGTATATCCGCTGGGCAGAGCGCCATGGATTTAAAATGGAAACTGTTGATCTGCAGGAAGATGAAGGCGGAATAAAATCAACTACAATCCAGATTACCGGCGACTACGTTTACGGAAAATTAAAAGGTGAAGCTGGAGTTCACCGTCTTATCCGCATTTCTCCGTTTGATGCAAATGCCAGAAGACATACATCTTTTAGTTCTGTTTTTATTTTTCCAATTCTCGATGACACAATAAAAGTTGATATTCGACCTGAAGATTTAAGGGTTGACACTTATAGATCCGGCGGAAAAGGCGGACAGCACGTAAATAAAACTGATTCTGCCGTGCGTTTTACACACCTTCCGACAGGAATTGTCGTTACCTGTGATTCTGAGCGTTCACAACTGATGAACCGCGCTACAGCAATGAGCATTTTAAAGGCAAAACTTTATCAGTATTACAAAGAACAGAAAGAAAAGGAAAACGCAAAATTTGGAGCTGAAAAAAAAGATATTTCATGGGGAAATCAAATCCGCACTTATGTTTTTCAGCCGTACACAATGGTAAAAGATCACCGCACAAAGTATGAATGTGGAAATATTCAGGCTGTAATGGACGGAGATATAGATCAGTTTATAGACGCTTATCTTCAGGCTCAGTGGAAAGGCCTTCCGGCTGGTTCTGATGACAGCGATGAAGAAATGTAAGCTTATAAAAAGCAATAAAGAGTGAACGTTTTACGCCGTTTTGTTAAAATTTCAATTTTTATTCTCGTTTTTTTCAGTTTGAATTTGCTTAATGCAGATTCCTGGACTCTTGCTGCTCAAAAATTCACTTTTTCTCAAAAAGGAATTGATTCATCTTCTGTTAATAAAATTTCAACAGTTTTACCGAAGCTGATTCTTGAACAGATTGCACAAAAAGGAATCAGAACTGTTTCGTTTCAGGAACAGCTTGAGCGTGAACTTTATACGTTGCAGACAGAACGACTTTCTTTAATTCTTCAGCTTTCTAAAGAACGAAAAACAAGGGACGCATTTGTTCTTTCAAAAGACAATCCCAGAGAATTAAAAAAGAATTTAAAAGAACAGGAAAAAAAAATTCAGGAAATAGAAAACAAAATTGACGAAAACTTAAAAAATGTAGAATCAACAACTGAAAAATATAAAAAACAAATTCAACTGGAAGCTGGAAATCCTGTTGACGAAAAACGCGGCGGTCATTTTGGTTTTGGTGAACTTCCGTTTAAAATTTTTGGCACAGAAGAAAAGATAGAAAAACAGACAGAAAACATTGAACTTTATAAAAGCGACAACACTAAACTTTTTGAAGCTTCTGCAAGCGCTGCCAAAGAAGGAATTGAAAGTTATGCTTTTGCAAAAGAAGTAATTGCGGCAAAGATTAATGGTCTTGTAACCGGCGAAATTACTTTTTATGGAGAATACGTTTCTGTTACTGTAAAACTTTATGTTTTTCCTGGCGCAAAATGCACTGCAACTGTTACAGAAGTTGGAAATTCAAATGATTTAATTACAATTGCGCAGAATATAGCCAGAAGCCTTAGCCCGGGAATTGCAAATTCAATTCCTGTAAAAATTAAAGTTGAAGTTGAACCAAAAGAAGCAAAAAAAACGGCAATTGTCAGTGTAGACGGAATAATTGTTCCTGCTGATGATGAAATTGTAGTTGATGCGGGCGTTCATTCGCTTTCAATTTCTGCACAAGGTTTTGAAAAACAGACAATAAATTATTCTTTTTCCGGGCAGGAACTTTTTACTGTTCAAACTACGCTTTTGCCGCTTGTTCTTGGTTCTCTTGATATTCGCTTAAAAAAAATGGCAAATGGCGTTTTTTATTTTAATGGACTTGATTCCTGTGCAGTTGATGAACAAAACGAATATGCCAATGCAAAAGTTAACGGTAAATCAATTTTAAGTATTTACAAAGACGCAAACGGTTCGTCTGCTTTTGTTTACATTCCGTATAAACTTGCACAGGACGGCCAGAATCTTGTCGTAAATGCAAAACCTTTTGACAGGGCAAAAAATATTGATAAAAGGCGAAAAGGACTTTACAGAGCTTATTCCGTTTTAATCTGTTCTTTAATTCCAACATTTTATACTGTCGGAAACTTTACTTCGCTTAATAATTCTTATGCTTCTGGTGGAGCAGATTATGCAGAAGTGACTAAGTGGCAGCAATATTCGTATTATACTGTCGGAATTTCCTGTGCGGCAGGCGCCTGGAGCGTATTTGAACTTATCCGATA
>CAVKVK010000120.1:0-2241 GCA_963659855.1 Parabacteroides distasonis
AGGAAGGAGTTCCGGTTTATCCTGAGCAGGTTCAGTCTGCAAAAGAAGCAGAAAAAGCACAGAAAAAAGCTGCAAAAGAAACTGCAACGGCAAAAAAAGAAGTTGAAGCAGACGCTTCTGCAGAAGTTATTCCTTCGGCAAAGGATGCACTTTTTTAAAAACTGCTTTAGTTTTTTATAATTTATTATTGAAGGTGACTATGACAGATGTAATTCTTGGAGTCGGTTCAAATAAATCATGGCAGGGATTTAAAAGCCTTGTGCTTTTAAAAAAAGCCTGTTCTGCTCTTGAAGAATTTATTTTTGACATTAAGGTTTCGTCGGTATATCGAAGCAAGCCAATGTATGTTGAAAATCAGGATGATTTTTATAACATGGCGATTTACGGTAAAGTTGACGAAACCTTGTCTCCTTTTGTTCTGCTCGAAAAAATTCACAAAATAGAGAGTTCATTGGGGCGTAATCGTAAAGAAGAAATTCGTAATGGTCCTCGCTCCATTGACATTGATATAGAATTTTTCGGAAATCAAAAAATCAATACAGAAAATCTTGAAATTCCTCATCCCAGGGTAAAAGAAAGGGCTTTTGTTTTAATTCCAATGCTTGAGATTTTAAAAGAAAATGCCGATTTTATAAAAAGAGAAGATTTTGTTCATGCTTTGGAAAAAATCGGCTCATCTGGTGTAGAAAAAATTCTTTCTGCGCAGGATTTTTGTAAAATAAATGGAAATTCTTAAAAAAAAATAACGTTTATATTTACTTAAATTTTTTAAGAATTTACATACGGAGCATTTTTATGGAACAGCCCGAAAATATTCAGACAAAGACTGCTACTTTGGTTGAGCAGCAAGAAATTGGTCAGAATGAAAAAATTGTTCACAAATATACGGCCGGAGAATTTGAAGGTCCGCTTGATTTATTGTGGGCTTTAATTCGGGACAATAAAATAAACATTTATGATATTCCGATTGCTCAGATTACGGAGCAGTTCCTTGAATATCTTGATTATGCTTCTAAAATTGAATTATGCGATTTGTCTGAGTTTTATAATATGGCAGCTCGTCTGGTTTATATAAAAAGCCGTATGATGCTTCCTGTTGAAGTAAAGGTTGACGACGATCTTGATTTTGATGATCCGCGTGAAGAACTTGTTGAAAAACTTATTGAATATCAGAAGTTCAAAAAACTTTCAAATCTGATGGAAGAAAAAGAAGACGAAAACGAATGGAATTTTGAACGCAAAAAAATTCAGCGCGTACTTCCATTTGATGATGAAAATATGTGGGAACAGGTTGATACCTGGGATCTTTTGCAGCAGATGCAAAAAATTTTCCAGAATTTAATTTCTCAATATTCAGATTCAAAAATCATTGATATGTACGAAGAAATTTCGGTTAATGAAAAACTTACATTGATGAATGAGCTTCTTGAAAAAAAGAATGAATGTATGTTTACAGATTTAATTGTGCGAAAAGGAAATGTCCTTGATGTAATCTGTGCATTTATGGCATTACTTGAAGCTGTAAAATTTAAAATGGCTACAATCATGCAAAACAGAATGTTTGGCGATATAAAAATCTGCCGGAACATGGCTGCATGATTTATATATAATGGAATGAAACAGAAATGGATGTAAATCTCGAAAAAGAAACCGGACTCGTTGAAGCTGTGCTTTTTTTGGACAGCGAGCCTTTAACTGTAGAAACAATTGCCAGAATTACCGATCTGGCGGAAGATGTTGTTGAACAGTGTCTTGAAGAACTAAAAGAAAAGTATGCAAGAGAAAATTCTGGAATTGAACTTTCAAAAATTACTGGTGGCTGGACTTTAACTCCAAAAAAAGAATTTTGGGAAGTATTAAAAGAACGCTATGGCAATAAAAATGCCGGTAAGTTGAGCCGTTCTGCAATGGAAGTTCTTTCAATTATCGCATATAAACAGCCGATTACTCGTGCGGAAATTGAAGCAATTCGTGGAGTTCCTCCAGATAATATGATCCGAATATTGCAGGAAAGACAGCTCGTAAAAGAAGTCGGAAGAAAAGATGCTCCTGGTCGTCCATGTCAGTTTGGAACAACAAAGGAATTCTTAAAATTCTTCAATCTTAATTCAATTGCTGAACTTCCAAAACTTGATGAAAAAGAATCTGAGAGGTTCGAACTTGCCAGATAATTTGATGAAAAACGAAAAAGACAAAAGTGAACAGACAAAAATGATTCGTCTTCAGGCTTTTTTGGCTCAC
>CAVKVK010000120.1:2251-5434 GCA_963659855.1 Parabacteroides distasonis
GAGTAGCGAGCCGACGTTCGTGTGAAAAAATAATAACCGATGGAAGAGTAAGCGTAAACGGTCAATGCGTAACTGAACTTGGAACAAAAGTGAGTGAAAGTGACGAAGTTTTTGTTGATGGAAAAAAAATTACACTTGAGCAGAGAAAACTTTATATTCTGCTTAATAAACCTGCTGGTTATGTTTGTAGTCAAAGTGATGAAAAAGGCCGGCCTGTTGCAGTTGAGCTTTTAAAAACTGCATTTACAGAACGACTGTACAATATTGGACGTCTTGATATGTTTAGTCGTGGCGCAATTATTTTTACAAATGACGGTGATTTTGCTGCCAAACTTAGTCATCCTTCAAGCGAAATCGAAAAAGAATATCTCGTAGAAACAAGCTATCCTTTGCCAGAAGGACTTGAACAGCGCTTTAAAAAAGGAATCCGGGTTGAAGGAATTTTTTATAAAGCAAAAGACGCTGTTGTTTTAAATTCTCATAAAATGAAAGTTGTCCTTATTGAAGGAAAAAATCGTGAAATTCGCAATGTTTTTAAGGATGCAGGAAGTGCAATCCGGAGTTTACAGCGTGTAAGAATCGGAAATGTACATCTTGACAACTTAAAGGAAGGCGAGTTTAGAGAATTGACAAAAACAGAAGTAAACGGACTTTTATCTTTGTGTAATAAATAGAAAATCGTGGAGGATTTTATATGATAATCGCAATGGACGGACCAGCAGGAACTGGAAAATCTACAATTGCATCTTTAATTGCAAAAAAACTTAACATTACCTATCTTAACAGCGGAAGCTTTTACAGGGCTCTTACGCTTGCATTGTACGAAGCTGGAATTGATACAGATGATCAGGAAAAAACAGTTGAATTCTGTAAAAAACAAAAACTTGAATACAAAAATTCCCGTCTTGTTTTAAACGGAGTTGATGTTGAAGATCGTCTGCACGCTGATGCTGTAAGTTCAAGAGTTGCTCAGGTTTCTTCTATTATTCCAATTCGCCATCTAGTAAATGAAAAAATGCAGGAAATAACAAAATCGCTTGATATAATCTGCGAAGGCCGTGATATGACGACTGTTGTTTTTCCGAATGCAGATTATAAATTCTATCTTGATGCTTCAATCGATGTTCAGGCTCAGCGTCGTTTTGATCAGGGTGTTTCTAATATGACACTTGAAGAAGTTAAGGCAGCAATCATTAAGCGTGACGAAATTGACAAAAACAAGGCAGAAGGCGCACTTAAAAAGGCAGATGATGCTATTTACATTGATACTTCAACCTTGACTATAGAACAGGTTTGTGAAATAATATTAGCCAAAATTCAAAACAAAGGGTTTACTATGGAACAGATGGAAGTGGAAAAGGAAGAGGCTAAGAACTCTATCCAGACACAATTGGAGGAATCTCTCAAGAGTTTTGTACCTCTTGAAGATGGTCAGCTTGTTGATGGTACTGTAATTCAGGTTACCAGCGAACTTGTATTTATTGATATTGGTGCTAAGTCAGAAGGCAAAATTCCAGTTCAGGAATTTGCAGGAAAACTTCCTGCTGTTGGTGACGTTCTGTCTTGTGTACTCGTAAAACTTAATGGACGCAATGGTCCAGAAGTTTCTTTTACAAAAGCTCAGGCTAAACAGTTGTGGAAAGAACTTCGTAAGGCTGCTGAGGAAAAAACTCCTGTTGAAGGCACAATTGAAAAAGAAGTAAAGGGTGGCTTTGAAGTAAACCTTGGTGGCGATATTCATGCGTTCCTGCCAATCAGTCAGTCAGACAGTTCAAAAGTTGAAGAACCAAAAAAACTTATTGGAACTGTTTCTAAATTCTATATCGAAAGACTTTATTCAGACAGCAAAGCAAATGTGGTCGTAAACCGCAGAACATATCTTGAAGAAATTATCAACAAAGCTCGTGATGAATTCTTCGCAAATACTCAGGTTGGTGACACTGTAAAGGGAACTGTAAAGTCATTTACAAGTTTCGGTGCTTTCATTGATCTTGGTGGTTTTGATGGTCTTCTTCATATCAATGATATGAGCTGGGGACATGTAACTCGTCCAAAGGATTTTGTAAAAAAAGGGCAGGAAATCGAACTTAAGGTAATTGCCCTTAATCCGGAAGACAAAAGAATCAATCTTTCTCTTAAACATTTTACAGAAGATCCTTGGGTTCATTTTGAAGATAAATATCATCTCAATGACATTGTTGAAGGAACTGTTACAAAACTTACAGACTTTGGCGCTTTCATCGCTCTTGAAGAAGGAATTGAAGGTCTCGCTCACATTTCAGAATTCTCTTGGACTAAAAAAGTAAACAAGGCTTCTGATATGGTTCAGATTGGCGACAAAGTAAAGTGCATGATCCTTGGATATGATATTCAGAATGGTCGTGTTTCTCTTGGTCTTAAACAGGTTACTCCTAATCCTTGGGATCTGGCTGCTGCTAAATATACAGTAGATTCTGTTGTTCATGGAAAAGTTGTAAAGATTACAAATGTTGGTGCATTTGTTCAGCTTGAAGAAGGAATTGACGGATTCCTGCATGCAGAAGACATTTCATGGACAAAGAAAGTAAAGCATCCTTCTAGTGAACTTTCAGTTGACCAGGAACTTGATGTAAAAATTCTTGATGTAAATCCAGAACAGCATCGTATTTCTGTAGGCCTTAAGCAGCTTACAGACAATCCTTGGAAAGCCTTTGCAGAAAAATACCATGTTGGTTCAACACTCGAAGGTGAAATTACTTCAATTACAGATTTCGGTGTTTTTGTAAGAGCTCCAGAAGGAATTGAAGGTCTTGTAAACAAGGCAAACTTGAGTGACGATAAAGACGTTTCTTTTGAAGAAGCCGTAGAAAAATATAAGATTGGCGATAAAGTAAACGTTTACGTTGTTGACATCAATGTTGAAAGAGGAAAAGTTGGTTTCTCTGTTAAAGATTTCAAAAAGGCTCAGGCACGCAAAGAAATAAATCAGTATATGTCTTCTGAAGACAATGCTGGCAGTGCTTATACCCTTGGAGATATGCTCAACGATCAGAAAAACAACTAGTTGATTTCGATGAGTGACAAAAATTCTTTTACTTTAGAAAAACTTAAGGCACTCGTCGAAATTAACGGCAGAATTAATTCAAATTATTCTGATGTAAATGCATTGCTGGTTTATATTCTTGAAGCAGCAATGCGTTTAGT
>CAVKVK010000121.1:0-935 GCA_963659855.1 Parabacteroides distasonis
GACAAAATGTTTTTAATTCTGCTAACTAACACAAATCTTGATGAAGCACTTATTCCTGCAAAGGAACTTTATTCTGCTTTTACACAAAAATCTGGCACAAATGTAACAATTGGCTTATCTGCGCGCAATATGCGAAAAATAAGCACGGAACGTCTTTTAACAGAAGCAATTGAAGCTCAAAAACATGCAGAATCAGATCCAAATTCTCCGATTATTGCATTCAGGGCAAGCCCGGAAAAATATAATTCGCTTATTTTAAATAAATAATAAAAGAACAGATTCAACTAATTAAATAAAAAACTCTTATCCCAGCAATTTTTTTATTGTGGCAAATCTAAAACTTCTGCATTTTGTTGTGGTTCAAGAGGCTTTTGCTGTTCAGTTTCTTTTTGGGCAAGGCTTTCTTCTATTTTGTCCTTTAATGTCTTTAAGTTTGCATTATCAGGAAACTTTTCTTCGAGAATTGCACATTGAATCTGCGCTTCTTCGATTCTTCCATTAAAAAGAAGAATATTTATATAATTTTCTAAAACAGCAGAATCTTCTGGATACTTTTGTGATAATTCTTGATAATCCAGAATTGCTTCGTCAGTTTTTCCGCTCATTGCCTTTACATAAGCAAGCGAAAGTCTTAAATCTTTATTTTCAGGATCGAGGGCAAGTAAATCTTTATAACATTTTGCAGCGTTTTCGTAATCTTTAGAAAGTGCATAAACTCTTGCAAGTTTATAATAAGCATTCAATCTTAAAGATTTATTTTTCATTGCAAGTTTATAATAAACAATTGCCTTGTCATAATTACGCAAATTAGAATACGTTTCTGCAATTGAAAAATATTCAGAAGAAATATTTTTTACAATTAAGGCGCTTTCCCCAGGAACTTTCAAAGCATTACTAGTCTGGCAGGAAAAAAAAAGAAAAGAAGAGAACAGAAG
>CAVKVK010000121.1:945-5407 GCA_963659855.1 Parabacteroides distasonis
GAATCGGGAACAAGGCAACTTTTAAAAGCTTTACAGCAGCCTTTGTAACGGCTTCGTTAGAAAGTTCAAGATTGAGTGTAAGTGCAAATTTCTGTTTTGCCTTTGTTGAATTCGCTAAACTTCCATAAACATCTTTTATTCCAAGATTTAAAACTTTCCCAACAACCTTATTAAAGAAAACTGAAGAATTCTGGGCATAAAAACGAATTTCTGAAGTTGAAGAATCTGTCAGATATTCGTAAACCTTTACATTCAACAGTTCCTGCTTTTCTAAAGTTGAATTCTGCAAAACAGACTGCGCATTTTCGTAGTTTTGCAACATTGGTTCAACTTTTTGAGAAAGTAAAACAGTAGAAGAATCAGGGCTTGAAAGTTCAATTTTATTTTTAGAAGAAGAATAAATTAAAAAAGGAAAGTTCGTAGATTCCGCCCTTTTTGACGTCCATCCTTTTTTTTCGGTTAAGGCTAAATTTATTCCGAGTTTTGGATAAGATCCTTCTGCTGCAATCTGATAATTTCCTGAAAAATCAGAAGAAATTGCAATATTTGATGTGCGGGAAGAAACAGTCTGAATATTTTTTTCAGAAAGCTGTGCAAAATCCTTTAGAAAATATTCAACTACTTCCTTATTTTCTGTCGCAGGAATATAAACAATGAGAGGAGCGTTGCTATCAACTAAATTAAGAATATCAACACTCTCAAATGTTTGAGGAGATTTACAGGAAAAAAGCGAAAACAAAAAAAACAAGGTACAGCTAAAAAGCAAAAACTTAAAGCTGCACCTTTTTGAGCTATGCCCTGGCAATGCTTACACTCCAGTTTTTGTCATCAGCATCAATAACCTGGCCATTTTCGAGTTTTTCTACCCAAGTCTGGCTGGCAGTTAAAGTTGAAGAAGCAATAAGAGAAGCAAACATTTCGTAAGCAGATTTTAATTCATTGTCGCCGCTTACAGTAAGATTGATTTTGTCCTGAACCGTTAAACCAGTTTCCTTGCGGATAGACTGAATTCCACGGATAAGGTCGCGAACATAGCCTTCTTTTTTAAGTTCATCAGTAACCTTTGTTTCAAGACCAATTGTAATTGTTCCGTCATTTAAGACTTTTAAATCTTCTTTTTCGGTACGTTCAACAATGATTTTTTCTGCATTAAGTTCAACTTTTGTACCATCAACATCAATTTGAATATTCTTTCCAGCAAGAATATCTGAAATTTCTTCATTTTTGAGACCTGCAATAACAGAAGCTGCAAGTTTCATTTTTGGACCAAGTTCCTTTCCAAGAACTCGGAAATTTGCCTTTGCCGAATAATGAACGAGTTCATCTTCCCTTTCGTGGAAATTTACCTTTTTAACGTTTAATTCTTCAGAAATTGCATCGACCATGCTTTCAAGAACTTTTCTTTCTTCCAGGTTGCGTGTTACAAGTTCTGCAGAAAGAAGCGGCTGACGATTTTTTAAATTAAACTGATTGCGCAAAGAACGTCCCATAGAAACTGCCTTTTGAACAGTTGCCATTTTAAACTCAAGATCTGTGTCTCTAAGTTTTTCGTTGTAAACCGGGTAATCCATCAAATGAACAGATTCTTTGTCGCCTTCAAATTTTAAGTTCTGCCAGATTTCTTCTGCAAGGAACGGAATAAACGGAGAAGCAACAAGACAGAAAGTTCTGTAAGCAAGATACAAAGTTTCAAAAGCTTCTGTCATATCTTTACGGTCTTCATTTCTTGAAAAACGTTTTCTTGAACGACGGATATACCAGTTGTTGATTTCATCGATAAAATCGATAATCGGATCAATTGCAGCACTCAAGTCGTAATCATCAAGGGCAGCTGTAACATCCTTTATCATTTTTTGAGAAACCGAAATAATCCAGCGATCCATTGGATTTGAAGGAGTTTTATCATCAAAATAATGACCAGTAGCCTGATAATTTTCTACATTTGAATAGCTGATAAAGAAATTATATCCAGACCAAATTGGAATTATGATATTTTTAATAACATCACGAACACCATTATCTGAATATCGCAAATCATCAGCACGAACAACAGCAGAATGAGTAAGGAATAAACGAAGGGCATCTGCACCAAATTTATTGATAGCTTCAACAGGGTCAGTATAGTTACGCAGAGACTTAGACATTTTGCGTCCGTCTTCAGCAAGTACAAGACCGTTTACGATACAGTTCTTAAACGCAGGACGTCCAAACAGATGAGTTGCAAGAATTGTAAGCGTATAGAACCAGCCACGAGTCTGGTCAAGTCCTTCAGAAATAAAGTCCGCAGGAAAGTGCTTTTCAAAATATTCTTTATTTTCAAAAGGATAATGCTGCTGTGCATAAGGCATTGAACCAGATTCGAACCAGCAGTCAAATACTTCTGGAATACGGTGCATTGTGCCGTTCTTACATTTTGGACAGGCAAAAGTAATTTTATCAACAAACTGTTTGTGAAGATCTTCCGGATAAATTCCAGAAAGTTCTTTTATTTCCTGGCGAGAACCAACACAAAGTTTGTGTCCACAGTCAGGATTATCGCATCTCCAGATTGGAATAGGGTTACCCCAGTAGCGGTTACGGCTTACAGCCCAGTCGCGGGCACCAGCAAGCCATTTACCAAAGCGGCCCTCTTTAATATGAGCTGGCTGCCATTTAATCTGGCTGTTTGATTTTAAAAGATTTTCGTGGAAGTCAGCAACTTTTACAAACCAGGAACCAATTCCACGGTAAATCAAAGGAGATCCACATCTCCAGCAATGCGGATAAGAGTGTTCGTACTGTTCTTTTTTAATAAGTTTCTTTTCTGCCTTAAGGCGATCACAAATATCTTTATCGCAGTCTTTTACAAATCTTCCCTGATAATCAGCAACTTCACCTGTAAATTTACATTCTGCATCAATAGGTTCAACATTAGGAACACCACTGCCCTTAAATACAAGGTTATCGTCTTCACCAAAGGCAGGAGCAATATGAACAATTCCAGTACCGTCTTCTGTAGAAACGTAGGCAGCATTAAACATTCTAAATGCGCCTTCACTACATTTCTGTTCAGAAATTCTTTCACACTCGGCCGGGTCAGCAAGATTTGCAAAATAAGGGAAAAGAGGCTCATAGTGAGCTCCAATAAAATCTTTACCCTTGCGAGTATAAATAATTTCGTAATCTTCTGGATTTTTGTAATAAGCAGAAAGCCGGGCTTCAGCAAAAATGTAGAAATCTCCGCTTTCTTTATCAAGAATCTTTACATAATCAATATCAGGTCCCATACAAAGACCAAGGTTAGAAGGCAAAGTCCATGGAGTTGTAGTCCATGCAATAAAGTAAGTTTTGCCGTTTGTCATGTCTTTGTCGTCGATTGCTGCCGGAGCTTTTGTAATCTTAAAGCGGACAGTAACAGCAGTATCTTTTACATCTTTATATCCCTGAGCAAGTTCATGAGTAGAAAGAACTGTAGCACAGCGAGGACAATAAGGAAGAATATACTTTCCTTCATAGATAAGACCTTTGTCCCAAAGTGATTTTGCAACCCACCAGATAGATTCCATGTAGTCAGGATTCATTGTCTTGTAGTCATTGTCAAAATCAACCCAACGACCCATGCGGGTAATAGTTTTGCGCCATTCAGAAGTATATTTTAAAACCGAAGCACGGCATTTATCGTTAAAATTAGCAACGCCATAAGCTTCAATTTCGTGCTTAGAATTGATTCCAAGTTCTTTTTCAATCAAATTCTCTACCGGAAGACCATGGCAGTCCCAGCCAAAACGGCGTTCAACCTTTTTGCCTTTCATTGTCTGGTAGCGTGGAATAATATCTTTTATCGTAGATGGAATAAAATGACCAAAATGTGGCAGTCCTGTAGCAAACGGAGGACCGTCAAAAAAAACAAATTCTTCAGCCTTATCGCGCTGACGGATTGACTTCTTAAAAATATCGTTCTTTTCCCAGAAGTTTAAAACTTCTTCTTCCTGTTTTGGAAAATCTGGCTTTGGATTAACTGGAGTGTACACAATCTGCCCTCTTTTTATAAAAAAATCTTACAAATTATAATGATTTTAAATATTTTTTACAATTAAGGCACAAGCGCAATTCATTTCCCGCTTCCCGTGTTCCGCCCTTCGCTGTCCGCTCATTGGCACATTCGTGCCAACTAAAGGGGCTCCACCCGGGGCTATAAGGCATATAAAATATTATTTTTTATTTACTCCGCCCACAAATTTACTTGTGAATATCAAGATTTCTTTTATTCCAGGTTCGGGGGTTATAAACTTCCAGATCAGAAATTTCTTTCCATCTGAAATGACTTTCTTTTACAGGAAACGGAGAAGAAAGTGCATTATGCCGTTTTAAATTATTTTCGTTAACTATTTTTTCCAACTGAGAAAAATCACTGCTTTCAGGAACAAAGGTTAAATAACTTTCAGAATATGCGTAAATAATTTTGTCTTCATCCGTTATAAAA
>CAVKVK010000122.1:0-4587 GCA_963659855.1 Parabacteroides distasonis
GGGCTGGAGCACTTGTAACTTTAAAATCAACACCAAGTTCGTGGGCTGTAATCTGTGCAAGTGTCGTTTTTCCAAGTCCGGGAGGTCCAATCAAAAGAAGATGATCAAGAGGTTCCTGCCTTTGTTTTGCCGCCTGAATAAAAGTGCAAAGATTTTTCTTAACAGATTCCTGGCCTAAAAAATCGGCTAAAAGCTGTGGGCGTAAACTGTTTTCCTGAATATCGTCATCTTTTAAATCTGCACGGACAATCGCAGAAAAATCCTGGTCGTTTTGAAACTGACTTTCCATTTATGCAAGCTCCACAATTGCTTTTCGAAAAACAATGTCTTCTTTTTCTTTTTGAGATTTTCCGTTTAACTGCTGTTCTTCTTTTGCAGAAATTTCGGCAATTTTTTGTTCAACCTGTCTTCTATCGTATACCATGCTCACAAGCGAATTAACGACATCTGCAAATGCCGTCTGCTTTGTTATCGTAATTGTCTTGGAATCCTGCTGTAAAGAAAGTTTACCTTTCAGGGTAAGCATCATTTTTCCGGCAGTTTTTTTACCAATTCCAGGAATTTTTTCAAGAAGGCCAACATCTCCGCTTTCTAAAGTTTGAGTTAATTCATCAGAAGTTGCTGAACTCATAATCTTTACAGCGCCCTTTGGTCCAACTCCGTCAACTTTTAATAAATCAAAAAAAAGAGAACGTTCCTGTGCACTAGAAAAACCAAATATTGCCATTGCATTTTCTGTATGCTGAATCCAGGTATAAACCTTTGTTTTTTCACCAACTGAAGGCAAAAGTTCAAGATTTGAATCAGGGACAACTAAATCCCATTCTATTCCGTTGTTTTCTAAAAAAAGCTGTCTGGGAAATTTTCCGGTAATCGTTCCGGTAATCGAATTGAACATGACTTTATTTTAACAAATTTTCAAATTGTAATGAAGATGTGTTATTGCTCCGGCAAGTGCGTCTGCAGCGTGGTCTGGCTTTGGCTCGGTTTCCAAACCCAAAAGAATTTTTACATAACGCTCAACAATCTTTTTGTCAGATTTTGTAGTTCCAGTTACAGCCTGTTTAATTTGATTCGGCTTATATTCACTAAGCGGAATGCAGTTTTGCGCAAGAATAAGAGTGCAGACTCCCTTTGCTTCTGCAACAGAAATCCCTGAAGTAATGTTTTTTACAAAAAAAAGTTCTTCCATGCTGGCTTCGTCTGGCTTAAACTCATCAATTACAGCCTGCAAACTTGAAGCAATTTTTAAGAGCCGTTCAGAAAGGCTGTCTGTGCTTTTTGTTGTTATGCAGCCGTAACTTACCATGCGATAGCGGGCATTAAAATAGTCAACAACGCCAAATCCTGTATTTGCAAGCCCGGGATCAATTCCAAGAACCCGACGTTTTTTAGCTGAAGAAAGATTTTTTTGAGTGCGGATTATTGTTCCTGGTAATTCTTCAAAACTATTCAAAATCTTTCTCCTTTTGTAGCAGAACTTTCTGCATAAAAAAAACCACGAGAAAAGTCCCGTGGTTTATAAAACTTTTAATAATTTCTATTAAAAGTTTTGTCTATTATTCCATTTCAAAATCATCTGGATATTCAGCTGTGTGGTAAACATTCTGAACATCATCGTTGTCTTCGAGACGGTCAATAAGTTTCTGTACTTTAGCAGCTGTATCCTTATCAACAGCAGTGTAAGCATCTGGAACCATTCCTACGTCAGCAGAAAGTGTTTCGAAACCTTTTGCTGCAAGAGCATCTGCAACAGCAGAGAAAGCATCAGGAGCAGTTGTAACTGTAATAACTCCGTCTTCGTTTACAATGTCATCAGCACCAGCTTCGAGAGCTGTTTCCATAACTTCGTCTTCGTTTACTTTTTCTGCATCAAGTTCAATTGTACCCTTGCGCTGGAACATACGGCTTACAGAACCAGAAGTTCCGAGATTTCCGCCTGATTTTGTAAAGATGTTGCGAACATCAGCTGCAGCACGGTTGTGGTTATCTGTAAGAACTTCAACCATTACAGCAACTCCGCCTGGAGCGTATCCTTCGTATACAAGTTCTTCGTAAGATGTTGCACCGTCTTCACCAGTACCCTTTTTGATAGCACGTTCAATGTTATCTTTTGGCATGTTGGCTGCACGAGCTTTAATGATTACAGTGCGGAGACGTGGGTTTGAGTTAGGATCTCCACCGCCCATTCTTGCGGCAATTGAAATTTCCTTAATGAATTTTGTAAAAAGCTTACCGCGTTTAGCATCTGCAATACCTTTTGCATGTTTAATGGTTGCCCATTTACTGTGTCCTGACATGATAACTCCTATAAAAAGCCATCTAAAATTTAGCAATGACTTTAATATGTAACAAACTAATTTCGATTTTGTAGTTTATCATAAAACTAAATCGTTTATCAACTACAGAGCAAAACAAAAAATGTGTAAACAATTCTGTTTTTCTATTTCTTAAAAAGTCCCTTTAAAGCACTGGAAGCTGCCTGACTTGCCTTGTCTTTTGCCCCGCTGGCCATCTGCTTTTTAAGTTCTTCCTGTTTTTGAGAAAGCTGTTTTTGGATTGAATCAAAACTTGACTTTTGACCATTGAGCTGACTCGAAATATCACTAAACTGGGAAATATATTTTGAAGCAGTTTCTGAAGAGCCTAACTGTTCATTCAGTTTTTCCATTGCCTGACTTTTTACATTTGCAAGTTCCTTATCTGCAACATTTTTAAGGGCAGAAGCAAGCAGACTGTCAAAATTTGTATCAATATTCATTCCAACGCCTTTTGACTCACTGAACGAAACTTTTGCGCCTGCACTAAAAGTTTTTATAGAAGCAAGTGCATTTGTGTAAATTCTTGTTGCAGTTTCTGAACCAATGTCGCCACCAGTAACAGTTACCGGATTCATATTCAATTTTGCATTTCCAGTAAAACTAAAATCAGAATCAGCAGAAAGACCTGCAGTTAAAGTTGATTTACCGTCAAATTTCGGAGCAATATCCGATCCGCTTGATTTTGCCAAATCTAAAGTAAGAGGAAAATTCTTTCCGGAATAAGAAGCCACAACGAGAGGAGAAGTTGAAGCAGAACGGGCATCAACAGTAAGTTTTGCAAGATGTGTGCACGAATCTTTCGCAACAGAACCTTTAACAATCCAAGGTTTGCCACGTTTATTCATATCGCTGGAAATATCTGTTGCCAAAATATCAATTCCATTTCCAGAACCGTGAATATTTTCGATAAGAAGTTTTGGAACTGTGTCTTTTTTCCAGTAAACATAACGGCCGGCATATCTTTTACTTTCTTTTTTTGCAGCTTCGACAGACTTTTTATTTGCAGCCTTAGCTTCTTTTGAATTATCAGAAGAAGACTTCATAGACGAAGCATAAGTTATAAGCTGTTTTAAATACGGATAATATTCTCCCAAAAGTGCAAAACCTGCCTGATTTATAGTATCGTTTACAGCAGTCTTTGCCTTAGAAACATCAAGTACAGAAAGTTGAGAAGAAAGCAGAGCCTTATCACTTGCAACAGCATCGTTTAATTTTTGCTGAAGCTGTTTTACTTTTTTCTGGTCGGAATTAAAAGAAGAAAGCGTATTTTCAAAACTGGATTTTGAATTTTTTACAGTTGTCGTAGCTTCTTCAATCTGTTTTAAAAGGGCAGGAATTTCTGCCGGCTTTACATTTGACACTTTTAAGTTTGTAAGCGACTTTGTAGCCGATTGAACCTGGTCAACACTCTTTTTTAATTCTTCAGGTTTGTTTTTCCAGGTTTCTACGAGTGTTTTTAATTCTTCTTCAACTTCTTTTGCAACTTTCTGAGACTGAAGATTGTCTTTTACATTAGAAACAATCGCATTTGGATCATACATTGCAAAAAGATCTGTAATTGCTTTTTTTGCAGCGTCCGGATCACTCCCAGCTTTTTCTTTTAAAGAAGCATAAAATCCGCTTGAATCTTTTTTCTGAGCTTTTTCTTTTGCAGTTTTCTGCTTTTTTGCAATTTTTCCACTTGATTTGCGCTCTGTTCCTGTTTTTATTCCAGTAACTTCAATATTTTGAGCATGGAATTTTGCCCTTAAAAGATCTGCTAAATTAAAGTGAAGGTCGAGTTTTTCAAATTCAAAAATGTTTTTAAATTCGTCACCTGAAGAAGCCTGAGCAAGATTATTCACCGTAAGCTGAGCTCCAAAAATTTCTACCTTTACAGAGCCGACATCACATTTTGCACCAAAAATTCCCTGCATAGAAGAAACAATTGCAATTTTTGCTACAGGATTTTTAAACAAAGTTACTGTAATGCCAATTCCTGCAATTACAACTGCAACAGCAATAAAAGGAACAACTTTAAAGCGGCCTTTGTTGCTTTTAATTTCTTTTGCAAGAGTTTTTAAGCGTTTTATTTCTTTTTTTGTAAACAAACTTTCTTTAGAAACAGTTAAAACATCATTGCCTTTTTTATCTTTTGAATTTTTAAAAAGCCCTGCAATGTAAGTTTTGTCTGCAGAAACATAAATTTTTTTATTGATTTTATTTTCAAACGCCTTCTGAGTATAAGTTTTCTTAAAAAGCGAAGGCAATTTTTTATAACCAAGTT
>CAVKVK010000122.1:4597-5345 GCA_963659855.1 Parabacteroides distasonis
TTTTTTTGTCTTTGGTTTTAAAACTGTTTTTTTAGATTCAATTTTTTCTGACATTAGTTCTCTCCTGCCATTGAAGCAATTTTTGCAATAAGAGGAATTTTATTTATAACTTTTATGATTTTTGAATTACGGATAAAGTCGGCAGCATATTTTCGCCATACAAAAATCAAAAGGCG
Organism: Parabacteroides distasonis; assembly: GCA_963659855.1. GTDB lineage: Bacteria > Spirochaetota > Spirochaetia > Treponematales > Treponemataceae > Treponema_D. Next base: position 4,774 of record CAVKVK010000122.1, read on the forward strand.
GGCAACAAAATACAATGGAATGTAAATAATCAGAGAACAGAGAAAACTTCCCATAACTACTGTATTATTGAATTTTGTAAATGCAACAAATGGAATGTCGAGCAGAGTTCCAAAAATTCCAGCCAGAGAAGAAATCGTAAGGAAAGAATAACCGACAGAATCAAAAAGTCCGTCAAAAGCCGGCGACACAGCAGCACCAATTATAATCATTAAAAGATAGGCAGGTTTATTTATACGCACAAAAAGAATGAACACAAAAACCAGATACCACAAAAGATTATTTTTTGGCATAAGACCAAGAATTGCACCGCAGGCAAAGGCATGTGCAATTTCACCAGGATTTACGTTACCACTAAACGCTTTTAAAAGTTTTATCAGTTTTTTCAGCATAATGGTTTTATTTTACCACATTGAATTAAATTGTTACAATTAAAACAAAAACACTAATAAATCAAAGGCAACAGAGTTAAAGGCATATGGAAAATTCAACATTTATTATTGCAGAAATCGGGACTTCTCACGGTGGCAATTTTGCAAAAGCAATAGAACTTATGGACAAGGCAATAGAAGCC
>CAVKVK010000123.1:0-5061 GCA_963659855.1 Parabacteroides distasonis
GATCTTCTTCTGTAGATAAAATCAAAGGATTTATTCCGTGCCTTACACAAAATTCTTTCCAGACATCGTTTCTGCGCCGGCTTTCGTTAAACCAGGCATTTTTAAATGCTTTAGAAGCCGTAGGAATTTTCTGCTGAAAACCACTTTCAAGGTCAACAAAAAAGGCAGTTCCAATTTGGGGCAGTTCGTTGTCGAGCTGGTCGGTAATTTTTATTGCAATTACGTCATTATTTACTGCAAGCCGCGCAAGCGAATCCTGGTAGCCTTCTGTTCTAAAGTCCGAAATTACAAAAACCATTGAACGCTTTTTTAACATTTTAATTGTGCCAGTTAAAGCAGAAGCAAGGGCTGAACCTTTTGTCATTTTTTCCTGAATCTGATCAAGATGACTTAAAATCATCATTGCGTGGTCGCGCCCAGATTTTGCTTTTGTGCTGAATTGAATTCTTCCATCGAAAAAAACAGCTCCGATCGAAGAATTATTTAAAAGACAGGCAAGCACAAGTAAGGCTGCAGTTTGCGAAGCAGATTGAAGTCGTGTTTTTTTTCCAGAACTCGAAAACATAGAAAGCGAACGGTCCAACACAAAGAAAACCTGCAATTCTCTGTCTTCGTCATAAAGTTTTATAAAAGGACGGCCCATTCGTGCAGTAACATTCCAGTCAATTGAACGCACGTTGTCACCACAGTTGTAGTCGCGGACTCCGTAAAATTCAATTCCCTGCCCGCGGTAAACGGATTTAAAACAACCAAGTTTTAAACTGTCAGCAAGAGTTTTTGCAGAAAGACTTAAAAGAGAAGCTTTTTTTACGAGTCCGTTTTTATTTTCGTCAAGGATTTTTGACATTCATCTCACCTGAACAATTCTTACGGAACCGGAACAAATGTTAAGATTTTAGAAATAATGTCATCGGCAGTAATTCCATCGGCAGCAGCTTCATAAGAAAGAACAAGGCGATGACGAAGAACATCTGCAGCACAGTTTTTTACATCCTGAGGTAAAACAAAAGAACGTCCGGCAAACAACGCCTGAACTTTTGCACACTGCAACATTGCAATTCCTGCACGCGGAGAAGCCCCAAAAGAAATATACTTAGAAAATTCCGTGCGTCGTCCTTTATTAAGATTGCGCGTAACAGAAACAATGTTAACGATGTATTCAACAATCTTATCTGCACAGACAATCTTTTCGTAGGCAGACTGCAATTCCTTAATTTTTGCAGAAGAAAGTACTTTATTCACTTTTATTGAATTTGCTTTTCCGGCAGTTTTTACAATTTGAATTTCTTCCTGCGCTCCAGGATAGTCAACAAGAACTTTTAACAAAAAGCGGTCAAGTTCGGCTTCTGGCAGGTTGTAAGTTCCTTCCTGCTCAATCGGATTTTGAGTTGCAAACACAAGGAACGGCTCTGGCAAAGGATAAGTTTCGTCGCCAATTGTAACCTGACGTTCTGCCATTGCTTCGAGCAGAGCCGACTGAACTTTTGCAGGCGCGCGGTTTATTTCGTCCGCAAGAACAATATTTGTAAAAACAGGACCTTTTCGCACAGAAAACCTGCCTGTATTCTGTTCATAAATCAAAGTTCCGCTTACGTCAGCCGGGAGAAGGTCTGGCGTAAATTGAATACGCTTAAAATCCAGACCAGAAAATTCAGCAAAAGTATTAACTGCTAAAGTTTTTGCAAGTCCAGGAACACCTTCTAAAAGCAAGTGCCCGCCAGTTATAATAGAAGTAAGAATTGCATCAATTACGTGCTTTTGCCCTACAAGGCGTTTTGCAGATTCTGTTCTGCACTCTTCTACGATTTTACGGCAATTTTCGAATAAAACATCATCTGCCGCATCAAGTTCCTCTAAAGTTGAATTGATATTATTTTTATCCATTTTTTAAGCCCAAAACTGTATATTTATGCATTTTGTGTCGTGCATCATGATTGACGCACAAATATGTAATCGCTAAACTACTTTATCATGTTGAATCCGTTAGCACAAGAATTGAACACAGTTCTAAAAAACACAACTCCAGGCGAACTTCTTTCTGACCTGGGAACAAGGATCTTCTTTCCTAAAGGCATTATTGCACAGGGAGGAGAAGCAAAAACTCTCGGAAAAGTAGCAAATGCCACAATCGGCACTACTTTAATCGACGGCAAGCCTGCAATTCTTGAATCAGTGCATAAATATGCACCGGAATTGTCAGCAGGAGAACTCGTCGGCTATGCACCAACAGCTGGAAATCCAGCTCTCCGCACGCTCTGGAAAGATTTTATTTACAAAAAAAATCCAGGCTTAAAAGGCAAATCAATTTCAAATCCAGTTGTAGTTCCAGGACTCACCGCAGGAATTTCTTATCTTGCAGACCTTTTCTTAGACGAAACCAAACCTCTTTTGTGCCCAAATCCAAGCTGGGACAACTACGCTTTAATTGTAGAAACAAGACGCAATTCTTCTTTGCACACATTCAATCTTTTTGCAGATGACGGTTTTGACCTTGCTTCATTCAAAAAAGCTGTAGAAAAAGAAGCAGAAACAGGTTTTGTCCGCATTCTCTTAAACTTTCCGCAGAACCCGAGCGGTTATTCACCGACAAATGCAGAAGCAGCACAGATTGTAAAAATTGTCCGCGACGCAGCAGAAAAAGGTGCAAAGGTTTTAGTCTGGGACGATGACGCTTATTTTGGCTTAAACTACGAAAACGACATTTATCCGCAGTCGCTCTTTGCAGAATTTGCGGATCTTCACGAAAACGTTCTTGCAGTAAAAATCGACGGACCAACAAAAGAAGACTTTGTCTGGGGATTCCGCACAGGATTTTTAACCTTTGGTGGAAAAGGCTTAACCGACGAACATTATCAGGCACTCGAGAAAAAACTCATGGGTCTTATTCGTTCGTCAGTAAGTTGTTCATCTTCTCCAAGCCAGAGCATTGCATTGCGCGCATTTGCAGATCCTTCAACAGAACCACAGAAAAAAGAATATCGCAAAGTTCTCGAAGAACGCTATGCAGAAGTAAAAAAATACGTAACAACGCACACAAATAAAAATCTCGAAGCACTTCCATTCAACTCAGGATATTTTATGAGTTTCCACACAAAAGTTGATGCAGAAGCCTTAAGACAAAAGATTTTGCACGAAAAACAGATTGGAACCATTTCAATCGATTCGTCAACTCTGCGTGTAGCTTTTTCAAGCATAGAAAAAACACAGATAAAGACAGTTTACGACGCAATCTACGAATGTGCAGATAATATGTAATTTTTTGGGCGCATTCCAAATAAAAACGGCGAGCTTTTTGCCCGCCGTTTTTATTTGGAACCGGGCTATCCGTGGTTCCGCGTCAAGCGCTCCAATGTTCATTGCCAATTGCTTGGTTACTGCGCTTCGCTTGTGACTTCGGGCGACAGGCTCAACCAGCGCAATTGTCAATAAACATCGCCTTCGGCGCCACTACTATCCCTTGCGCGACATCTTTAATACTTTTCCACAGGAGTTTTTATGGAATTAAAATGGCTTATTCTGGCAATCGCAGTTTTAATGTATGCGCTTGTCATTGTTTTTCAGGATAAGAAAGTATGGTTTACGAGCATTGCAGGTATTTTGTGCATTGTCCTCGGAATCGCTTTTCCTGGAATAATTTTTAGTACAGGCACAGCCGAAACAACAAGAATTTTCGCACTTACAAATGCATTTTCTTCATTAATCAACTGGAACGTTTTAATGATTTATGTCGGAGCCATGACAATTGCTGCCCTCTTTCTTTATTCAAAAGTTCCGGCAAAAATTGCAGACACACTCGTTTCTATTGCTCCTTCAACAGGAATTGCAATCGTTTTAATTCTTGCAATGACAGGAATTATTTCAATCTTTGTAGAAAACGTTGCAACTGTTCTTGTAATGGCACCAATCGCCTTAAGTTTATGCAAAAAACTAAAAATGAACCCGACAATGTTCATGGTTGGTCTTGCCGTAATGTCAAACCTCGAAGGAACAGCCACACTTGTTGGTGACCCTCCAAGCATGATTTTTGCAGCAGCAGCAAACTACAATTTTAACGACTTTTTTATTCACGAAGGCAAACTTTCAATCTTCTTTGTAGTTCAGACAGGACTTTTAGCAGGTTGTATTTTCTTTTACTGCATTTTTTCAAAATTAAAAGACAAAACAAAGGTAGACGGCGAACCAGTAATTTCAACATTTCCGGCATTTTTAATGCTCGCAATGATTTTTGGACTTGCACTTCTTTCCTTTATAAGCTCAGAACTTTCAAAATTCATTCCGGAATCAATTATGAACCTTTCTTCCGGACTTTTTGTAATAATTCTGGCTGCAATCGGCGTTTTGTGGTATTCGGCAAATCAGAAAAAATCTAAAAAAGAAGTCTGGCAACTTATAAAAGAACTCGACTGGGAAACAATTTTCTTTTTAATGGGAATTTTTATTGTTGTAGGCGCAATCAGCGGAGTTGGACTTTTGAGCGACTTTGCTTCATTCCTCGTAAAATTCTGCGGTGGCAGTGAATTTATGAGTTTTATTGTAATTCTTGTTGTAAGCATTCTTATTTCTGGATTTGTAGACAACGTTCCTTACATTATGGTAATGCTTCCGGTTGCTCAGCAGATGGCTCAGGGGCTCGGCATGGGCGGCGACCTTTTTATGTTTGCTCTTTTAGTAGGCTCGTGTCTCGGTGGCAACTTAACACCGTTTGGAGCAAGTGCCAACGTCGTTGCCATGGGAATCGTAAAAAACGAAGGCTACCCAATGTCATTTGCAAAATGGCTCAAACTTGGCGGAAGTTTTACAATAATTACGACAGCAGCTTCTGCAATCGTTCTTTGGCTTTTGTGGAGTTAATTTATTAAATTCAATAAAGAGTGGCGTTTTTTTGCGTCACTCTTTTTTTTTAATTTTTTTTTAAAAACTATATTTTTTTGTACACAGTTCTTTTTTTTATTATAATTGGGCTGATCGTATGAAGAGATTTTTTCTATCAGCAGTTTTTGCTGCTTTTTTTTCAACTTTTTTATATTCAAATTCCTCACGTTCAATCGAACAGTATGTAGA
>CAVKVK010000124.1:0-5026 GCA_963659855.1 Parabacteroides distasonis
CTGTTTTTACGGCCTGTGCAATTCCTCTTGTTTTGCTTTGTTCAATTCCTCTTTGCGTAAGTTTTTTTGGAACTATTGACCTTGGACAATTTTTTACGGGCTGTTTTTTTATACTTTTTTATCTTTTTACTTCGATTCTTCTTGTTTTCTTTTTATTTTCTGCTTTTAAAAGTTCAAAAAGTACGCTTAGTATTCTTTTTAGCGTCGTTATTTTATTCTGCTTTAATTTTATTCATATAATTCCTTCGTTCTTAAAAATAAGCGACAGTTTTTCTTTATTTTTGCAGAAAATAAGTTTTGCCTGGAGGTTTAATTCTTTTTCAAAAGGAATTTTTGACTCGCGCGACCTTGCTTTTTATGTTTTAACTTCAATTATTATTCTTTTTTTGTGCGTTTTTTTTAAATTCAAAAAGATTGAAAGAAAAATAAATAAACTTACAGTTTTTCTTTTTTTACTTACAATTGTTTTTTCAGGGCTTTCTTTAGACAGACTTTATTTTAGAATCGATTTTACAAAAGATAAAAGATATTCAGTTTCGCCTATCAGTAAAGAACTTTGCGCAGCTCTCGACAATCCGCTTAGAATTACATACTTCCGCTCAAAAGAATTAAAACAATTCTATCCGCAGACACAGGATGTAAACGAATATCTGACAGCATTTGCGTCTTCGAGTAAAAATGTTTTTTTTACAAGCGAAAAAGCAGATCCGCAAAAATTAGAACGCTTAAACATTACTGCCAGGCAGATGCGCTCTCAAAATTCAACAAAGGTTGAATATAATTACGTTTATTCTGCAATTCTTCTTCAGTATCTCGACAAATCTGCAATTATTCCGTTTGTAATTTCTACAAAAAACTTAGAATACGATTTAACTCAAAGAATCCAGCAGCTTATTACAGGTTACGAAAGGAAACTCTACGTCATTACAGGAAATGATTTTTCTTTAGACGAAGATTATTCTTATGTTGCACCATGGCTTTCTGCGCGAGGATTTTCTGTACAATCTCTTCCCGCATCACAGATTACAACAATTTTGGATCATATCGAAAGTTCAAAAGCAAAAGATACGCAAATTTTACTTCTAGGCTCTTCAAATTTAAGTTCAGAACAATGTGAATCTATAAAAAATGCAGCAGAAAACGGCTGTTCCCTGCTTGCTATGACTTCACCTTATACCGTAAACATAAAAGATGAATGGAAGGTAAGTTCTAAAAAAAATGATTCGTTTTTAAAAATATTAAACGGCTGGGGAATTACATTTGACACGAGTCTTGCCCAGGATCTTTCAAATTTTCCTCTGACAATGACTTCTGGAGAAGGCGTAAACACCAGTTACAAGACAATGAATTATCCGCTGTGGATTTCTGTTCTTCCGCAAAACGAAGCATTTGAAGGCCTTATTGTAAGCTGGGCGAGCCCGATTACCTGCTATCCTGATGCAAAACCTCTTTTACTTTCAAGTCCATACGCGTGGAAACAGGAAAGCTCAAATGACAGTTCTTCTCCGTTTTTGCTCGATCCTTTTAACATTGCCCAATCAGCACAGGCAGCAGGAAGTACGTATCAGACACTAACTCTTGCGGCAATAATCCAGAACGAAAACTTAAATGTTGCCGTTCTTTCGGATCAGTTTTTTTTAAGTTCACTTATGACAGGCTTTACAAGTACTTCTGAACAGGGCGATTTCAGGAATTATGACTGGACAGCAGGAATCCTCTTAAAACTGCGTGGAGAAGAAAAAATTGCTCAGTTAATGCAAAAAACTTCTGTAAATAATTCACTGTATAAAATAGTCGATGAAAACTCTTTCTTAAAAGTAAAGAAGATTGTTTTGACTGTTAATTTTATAATTCTGCCAGTAATAATTATTTTTATTGCAATTACATTTATTTTAATAAGGCGAAGACTTAATACGGAGAAAAAATGAAAACCAAAAAAATAAATTTTTTTTTAACTTTTACCGCAATATTTTCGTTTTTGCTTTTTCTTTTTTCCTTTTTTAAGGTGAATAAAACAGAAAACAAGGCAATAAAATCTGCCCTGGTAAATCCTTCTTACAGCGAAAAAATAAAAACTCTCATAATACAAAATCCTCAGGAACTTTTAACTTTAAGAAAACAGGAAAATTACTGGACCTGCGAAAAAAGTGGAATTTATACATTTGCTGATACAAAAACTATCGAAAATTTTACATCTTACCTCACAAAAATAAGAAATATGTATAAAATTTCAGACAGTAAGGACGCTAAAATCAACTTAAAACTAACAGAAGGTAGTGCAGTAATTATTACAATTATAGACGAAAACTCAAAAATTCTTTCTAAACTTTATTTTGGCAGTGAAGATTCATTAACTTCAAGAATTCCTGTTACTACAGAACGCGGGAAAATCTGCTATGAAACTCAAGACGATTTTTCTCCATATTTAAAGACAGACTTAAACTTTTGGGCAGTTCCGGAAATCTTTTTTGCAATAAAAAATCCTTCAAACTTAAAGCTTTCGGTTTCTGATTTGCATACGTTTCAAAACTTAAGACACGGAAAGATTTTTGAATCTACGTCGCTTCCTGTTAATGCACAGTTTGTAAATTCAATAACTCTTTACGGACAATACGATTCTTCTCAGAGAATTGACTTTTACGAATACACAGCAAGACAGGAAGAAGGAAAGCACTATCTTTATACTTTGACTGTTGAACCACAGATTTTTTACAATAATGCAATCTTTGAACTCACCAGCTGGACTTACGACAAAATTAAAGAACTGCTGAAATAAAAACCGTAAAAAGATTATAAAAAAAGTGAATTCCGGTCAAAATCCAGATATTTTTAATCTTTACAAAGAGCAGACGCAAAATTAAACCGCAGCACAGTGCATTAAAAATTCCACAAATTCCAAGATAACGATGCGAAAAAGCAAAAATAATGACTGCTAAAAGTTCAAAAATGAGAACAAATTTTTTATCAAAAAATGAAGAAACATAGTCTGGAATAAAAAAACGGTATAAAAATTCTTCATTAAAGGCCATAAAAATTATGGACAATAAAAGGCTAATCCAGCCAGAAAACGAAGATGGAAACAAAACAGAAGAACTTACAATTCCGCCGCTTTTGCGGATAAAAAAAACAGCAAGTGCCTGAAACACAGCAGAAATTAAAACTAAGGTTCCAAAGCCGATTAAAACAAGAGAATGTAAAAGAAAAATGTTTGTTTTTGGAGAATTCAAATATTTTTTAGAATAAAGATCAAAATGAATTAAAAACAAAAAGAAACAGGAAACAAACATTCCAGCAGAATATGCGGACAATTTTATCTGTAAAGACTGAACATTTGTTTTAGGTCCTGCAAAGAGTGGTGGCAGAATAAAAATAAAAAAAACAAAAAGAATTTCTATGGTCGAAAGCAATTTTTTCATTTAAAATGTATAGTATTATAAAAAGCGAGAGTAAAAAAGTGGGTTATGCATTTTTTATAATTGTCATAGTAGCAATAATTTTTATACGATGTTTAGTTGTTTATGAAGATGTAATAAAGTTCTTTGCGACAGGAAGCGATAACGGTTTTAAGTTTAAAGAAACCTATGCTTTATGGAAACTTGCAAAAATTACAAAGGTAGAAGAACCGATTTCACTTTTTATTTCAGTTCCTTCGCTGAACACTGCGATTTCTTCACTTATTGCAGATACAAGAAGACGAGGTATTGAAAATACTGATAAAATCCAGAATTTTCTTACAAAACTTTACAAATTCCGGACAGAATTAAATCTAAGACACGAAAATAAAAAAGGAATTGAATCTACAAAATATCTGCCAAAAGACCAGAAACTTAGAATTATCTGTGCAGATCAGAAAGGAGTTTTTACTTCCAGGATTTTAAACAACGGCTACGAAATTGTAATAAAACTTCCTGTTCAAAATAACATTGCTACAATCTATAGCGACGAATGGATTGGAAAAAAGGTAAGTGTTTATCTCTGGAAAAAAGGAGATGCAGCCTACGTTTTTGATACAGTGGTTACAAATGCAGGAGTATTTAACGGACAAACTGCTATTTATCTTGCACAGACAAATGAACTTCTTAGAATTCAAAAAAGAAAATCTGTGCGCTGTGAATGTAGTTTAAATGCAGATATGTACTTTATGAATTCTTCAAATGTAGATTTTAACCTTGTAGAAACAGAACACGGATACAAAGTTGTTCTCGAAGATATTTCTGAAGACGGAGCTATGATCCGCGTTGGTGGAAAAGGAATAGAAAACACCCAGATAAAACTACAGTTTATGCTTAACGATGTTTTAATTTTGATGTTTGGAATTATAAGGGCAGTTGAATATAATAAAGAAATAAATCAATCAAGACTTCATTTTGAATGTGTTCATCTTGAAAAAGAAATGCGCAATGCAATTTTAAGTTTTGTTTATAACGTACTTCCTCAAAATGAACAGAATATTTTTGATGCACTCAACGCAACTCAGGAAGACAAGGAAACAGACGAAAAACTTTCTGGACTTAACGAAGTTGAAGAATTGCAGGAAATTTATAAAAATATGCAGGAAAATCAGGGAGAACCTCAAATAAAAACAACGATTCAATCAGAAGAGGAACAAAACGTTTCGAGTGTAGATGACAATATTTCAACAACTACAAATGAAAATGACATTGAACAAAAAATTGATTTATAAGGATCTATATATGAAAAAATTGATTTTTATTATTGCAGTTTCATTTATTTTTGCCGCAAATGCAGAAATTACAGATTCTCAAAAAAAATTTATAAAAGGAAACATTCAGGATAAAACTGCTGCCGTTAAAGAAGCAGAAAATGAAGATGCAATTATACTTCCAAAAAAGAGTATCGATTTTGTTCTTTCAAATGCAAAAAACTTTGCTTTTGACCGTGATTTTAACGCTCTTGCTTTAGCTTCTGTTTTAAAACTTCCAAAGGATTCTCAAAGTCTGGAAAAAAATTTTAATGGAATTACAGATGATTTAATTCAACTTTTTACACTCATAAATGACGAAAC
>CAVKVK010000125.1:0-1644 GCA_963659855.1 Parabacteroides distasonis
TTCCTTATATAATTCTTGACGGAGCACACACACCAAAAAGCACGGCTCTTACACTCGATACAATTCAAAAAGCAAAAATCAATCTGTCAACACTCTTGTTTGCGTGTGCCCAGGATAAAAATTCAGACAAAATGGCAGAACTTTTTGCAGACAGCAGACTTTTTAAAAATGTATTTTTGACAGTTCCCGGCAGTGTAAAAAAAGCAGACCTTTCAAAAATAGAAAACTCGTTCAAAAATGCTGATTTTCATTTTTCTTCAAACTCAGACTGGAACGAACAAATCAAAAAAGCATTCTCCTTTTGTGAACAAAACAATGAGCCGCTTTTAGTTACAGGCTCATTCTATCTCGTTGCAGAAGTAAAAAAGTTTTTAGGCACCACGGAAGAATAAAAAAAAACTGCCATTCACTTTTGCTGCAAACTACAAAAATGTGGCAGGCTGGAATTTTTTTTTTAATCTACAAATATCCGCGGAACTCTTTTAGAAACGCCACAGGTAATTTCGTAACTTATTGTTCCAGTTGCGTCTGCAATTTCCTGTGCGCTCATTCCCGCTCCACATTCTTCAGGTCCAAAGATAACGGCTTCGTCATAACGATTTACATCAGAATTTTCGCCAAGATCTATCATGCACTGATCCATGCAGATTCTTCCGCAGACAGGATATTTTTTATTTTTTATCGTTACAAAAAGTCTGTTTTCTCCCTGATTAAATCTTCTGAACAAACCGTCAGCATAACCAACCGGAAGTACGCCAATTTTTGTTTTAGTTCCGCTGGTCCACATTCTTCCGTAACTTACAGATTTGTCTTTTTCAAAATCGCGGATGGCAACAACTTTTGTAACAAGTTCCATTACAGGCTTTAAGAAAACTTTTTCACCCTTATTTTTAAAATAATTTTTATCAACCTGGCCAGGATAATAACCATAGGCAATAATTCCAGGGCGGCACATATCAAGATGCATTTCTGGATGTGTAAGTGTGAGCGCAGAATTTGAACAATGCCTTATTCCAGGATCAATTCCTTCTTTTTTTACGTTTTCAACAGCATTCATAAAAAGCCTGAACTGATTTTTCGTATATTCAATATTGTCTTCTTGTGTGCTGTCTGCAACTGAAAAATGAGTGCAGATTCCGCCCATTTTAAGCCAGCCGCTTTCTGCAATTATTTTTGCAATTTTTCCAGCATTTTCTGGCAGGCAGCCGATTCTTCCCATTCCTGTATCAATAGCAAGATGAACACTAAAATCTTTTACATTAAGAGAAGCTGCAGCGTCTTTTACAAAACAAATATATTCTTTATCAAAAACAAGAGGCGTAAGTCTGTATTTTACAACATTCTGCATTTCTTCTTTCTGACACAAACTTAAAACAAGAATATCTGCATTTATTCCAGCATTGCGAAGTTCAATTCCTTCGTCGACAGTTGCAACTGCTAAAAATTCCGCCCCACATTCAATGGCAGCCTTTGCACATTGTACGGCGCCGTGCCCATATGAATCAGCCTTTACAGCAACGCACATTTTAGCGCCACCAGCCATTTTTGAACGTATATATTTTAAATTGAATTTTAAATTTTCAAGATGAATTCTTGCAAAAGTCGCTCTCATAATTTTCCAGCTTACAAAATAATTTTACAGCC
>CAVKVK010000125.1:1654-4904 GCA_963659855.1 Parabacteroides distasonis
ATTTTTATAAAAAGAAAAGTGAGATTCCACAAAAAAAATTCGCAAATCTTTCTATTGAGAGAAACAAAAAAATCGGATATATTTGAACGTAATGCAGTTTTTTTTCAATAAAATTCGTAACTAAAGAAAATTTCTGCCGTTTTTAAGAATGAATAAAAGTTCAAATCAATCTTTTTAGTAATTTTTGAGGAAATAATGAAAAAGTCTATAATTGTAAGTTCAATCATTGCCGCAGCAACAATAGTTTTAGCATCTTCCTGCGCTTCAGTTCCGGAATCTCAGCCAAAAGTTGAAGAACCAGAACAAATCGAACAGCCAAAAACTCCACGCAAACTCAATGTAGTAAACAGTTCTGCAACTCAACAGCGCGAAGAAGAAACAGAAGAATCTAAATATGCAAAAAAAATCGCGGACATAAAACTTTCAGTAGAATCTTCTCCAAAAGAAACTACAAAAGGCCGCTCATTTTCTTCTCCATTTGTTTTTAAAGCAGCAAAATCAGACGGAACTCCAGTAGAAGGGCTCGAACTTTCAATCACATATCCGGAAACAAGAATTAACGGACAGGAATCTTTTGCCCTTGTTTCGCTTACAACAAATTCATCTGGAACAGTAACTTTTATTCCTGCAACACCTTCGTATTCTTTTGATTCAAAAGTAAATGTTTACCCAAGCGGCGACCTTACAAACGAAAAAATCTCGGCTCTTGCTTCAAAAGTTTCAGTTTCTGCAGATTACAAGGTAAAGACAAATTTAAGCCAGGCAGGCGGAACTATTTCTCTCGTTGACTTTACTTCTGCTGGAAAGCCAATCATAAATAATTCGGTTTCTTCTTCAAATCTTTTAATGACACTTATGAGAATTGGATTTAAAAGAGTCGGAAATGCAGATTTTACGACACCGATTTTAACAGAAGACAAGGATTCAGTTTACAAGGCAGCAAAAAATCTTTTAGGAGGAACTTCTTCCTACTTAATCTACGGAACTGTAAAATATTTAACTCCGATAGAAGCTACTGCTGACAAAAAATACACTCTTACACTCGAAGCTAAAGTTACCTGTCTTGATATGAAAAACGGTTCAATTTTGTACGAAACAACACAAACTTCAACCGTAACAGAAGACAAAGACTGGAACTGCATTAACAGCGCAAGAAAAGACATTGCAGAAAAACTTGCACTTAAAATAAATTACGGAATGTAAACTTAAAAAAATTCAATTTTAAAAAGTAAAAAATAAATCAAAGAGGATGCAAAAATGATTTACACAGACACAAGAGACAAATCTGTAAAAACAAACTTTAAGACTGCCGTTGTAAACGGTATGAACGAAAAAACTGGAGGACTTTATATTCCAGTTGAATTTCCAAGACTCGATAAATCATTTTTGAATAAAGATCCTGAATCTAATTTGCGTGAAATTGCTTTTGAAATGGCAAAACCTTATGTTGAAGGCGAAATTCCTGAAGCAGACTTACAAAAACTCATCAATGATGCTTATCCTTTTCCTGCAAAAGTCAGTGGATTAGATCCTAATTCTTATGTTCTTGAATTATTCCACGGTCCAACATGTGCATTTAAAGATTTTGGTGCGCGTTTTATGGCTCGTGTAATGTCTTATTTTAACAAGGATGAAGACACACCTCTCCACATTTTGGTTGCAACATCCGGCGACACAGGGTCTGCAGTTGGAAGTGCTTTCCACAATGTTCCGGGGCTCGACGTTACAATTTTGTATCCGGAAGGAAAAATCTCTCCACTACAGGAAAAACAGCTTTCTACATTTGATGGAAACGTTCGTGCATTAAAAGTAAAGGGAACATTCGATGACTGCCAGAAACTTGTAAAAACAGCATTTACAGATAACACACTCCGCGAAAAACTTCGTCTTTCTTCTGCAAATTCAATAAATATCAGCCGTCTTTTGCCACAAAGTTTTTATTACATGTATGCTTCACTCTATGTTAAAAACCGTGCATGGCAGTACAACAAAATTGAAAATCCTTCAATTATTATGGTTGTTCCAAGCGGAAACTTTGGAAACCTTACTTCTGGCCTTATTGCAAGAGAAATGGGAGCTCCAATTACTGGCTTTGTTGCAGCAACAAATACAAACCGCACAATTCCTGACTGGATTGCAACAGGAGAATACAAGTCTCGCCCTTCAGTTGCAACATACGCAAATGCAATGGATGTAGGTGCTCCAAGTAATTATGAAAGAATCGCTGCAATGTATTCGCTTGAGCAGGTAAGACATTTATTTGCTTCTTACTGGCTCGATGATGAAGGAATTATGGCATCAATTAAAGACTGCCATTCAAAAACAGGCTACACCATTGATCCTCACGGAGCAGTCGGCTGGAAAGCCTGGAGCGACATAAAATCTGGAGCAATGGCATCTTTACTGAACGGTACAAAAAACGACTGGACAAAACCAGGTTTAACACCAAATATTCCAGATTGGGCAGACGATGTTGTTACAAAGAAAAATGCAATCGGTGTAATTCTGGAACAGCCCACCCGGCAAAATTTGGTGCAATCGTAGAAAAAGCAACTGGTTCAAAACCGTCAATTCCAGACAGGCTCGAAAAAGTTCTTAAATTGCAGGACAGAGCAATTCCTATGGAAAACAGTTACGAACAGTTTAAAGAATGGCTGCTCGCAAATTTAAAATAAACAGAAAACTGTTTGCTGATTAAATAAAACAAATCAGCACGCAGGCAAAAAAAAACTTTCCCAAAGCTGTACTTAAAAAGCAAAGTACGTTTTGGGAAGGAACTTCAATTACGGCGCTTTTGAACTTTTCTAAAAAAAACGCCATTCCGCCATTCACATTTTTAGTAAAAACTAAAAAAAAACAAGACTTTTACATATTTTCATAAGTCTGAACACAATCTTCTAAATGTTCAATTTTTATTCCTGCTTCTTTTAACATTAAAAGGCTGTCCGCTTCATCGTGGTAATGTTTTTCGCATACTACGCGCTTTATTCCACAGTTAATAATAAGCATTGCACAGGTGCGGCATGGAGTCATTTTGCAATAAACAGTTCCTCCGTCTATTGAAATTCCGCGTTTTGCAGCCTGGCAGATTGCATTTTGTTCTGCGTGCACAGTACGCACACAATGCTGACTTACACTTCCGTCGTCATGCACCATTTTTTTCAGCAAATGCCCTACTTCATCACAATGAGCAAGCCCCGACGGACTTCCAACGTAACCAGTAACCAGAATCTGATTATCACGGGCAATT
>CAVKVK010000126.1:0-4634 GCA_963659855.1 Parabacteroides distasonis
CAGCGTTTAAATTTTAGACATAAGAATGCCACATTTTGTGGCGCAAATGGAGGAAATATGAAAAAAAGTAAGATTGGTAAACTTGCTGCACTGCTTGCGGCCAGTTCGCTGCTTTTTGGTGGATTTTTTACGTCGTGTAAATCTGACGACGATGACTCTGGAAGTGACTCAAAAGAAGAAACTGTAACTCCCGTTTCTGTAACAAGTCACCTTGTAAAATTTAATGCAGCAGACACCGTTTGGGCTGACTCTGATATTCAAATAAAAGGTTCTGCTTCTAGCGGTGGCAAAGAAGGCTATCTTTTGTTAAATCACAAAATTGACTTGTCAAAAGAAGATATAACTATCGAAGCTGATGTTTCTTACACTTCTTTGTCTGGTCATGTAGGTCTTGGTTTTATTTCTGTTGACGGAAGTAATCGCAAAGGTTATTCAATGATTACTGGTCAGAATATTAAAAATGTAAGTGCTACTCTTGGTGGTGGTGGTAATGGTCTTAGTCCTTCTGTAACCTGGGCAACCGAAACAACTTATCACTTAAAAGCTGAATTTGTTGCAAGTTCATATACAGAAGATGCTTCTACAAATTCTATTACTTACACAGTTTCTAATTCAGCTGGAGATGTAATTGGAACAAACACAACTCCAATGTATTACTCTCTTACAGATGTTGTTTATCCAGCTCTTGGAGGAACTACTGCAGAAAACGCAAGATACAGTAATATTAAGATTTCTGTATCATCTTCATCTTCTAAGGTAAACTATTCATTCGACGGTCTTGATGAACAAACCGTTCTGCCTTCACTTTCTGTAAGTTCAACATCGTTGCGTCTTGGGCTCAACAAGTCTGACACAATTACTTACACATCTACTTCAAATGGCGAAAGCGCTGGTGTAACTCTCGAATATGACAATACTGTTCTTAGCGTTGCTGACGACGGAAATGGAACTTTAACAATTACTGGTCTCAAAGCAACTACTTCTACAACATTAAAAGTAATCAACAAAGCTACAAATTACATTACAGCTTCTATTGCTATTGTTGTTGAAGATTTTAATACTTCCGACAGCTACGGTGCTCTTTCTTCAGTTTATCCAGAAGCAGACGCTGCAAGTGCTTACGAGGACGGTGAATTTAGAATTACATTCGACAATAAACCAACTGTTTCTTCTTCTGGTTCAATTTCTATCTACGACAGTGATGGTAACTGGGTTGATACAATCAAAGCCAGCGATGAAACAATTACTGTTGGAACAGGAAACTCTGTTAATGTAAAAGATCAGTTAATCCGCATCGATGGCAATAGTGTTTACTTTACACCTCATTACGGTATACTCGAAGCTGGAAAAACTTACTACATTGCAATTCCAAAAAGCACAATCACAGCAAAATTGAATTCTGTAGATTTTGATGGTCTTACAAACAACAAAGACAATGCTTCATGGAAATTTACAACACGTTCTGCTCCAAGTGTAAGCGAAACAATTACAGTAGACGGTTCTGAAAGTTCAACAGCAGATTTCCGCACAATTCATGGTGCATTAAGTTCAGTTGGTTCTTCTGGTGACTATACAATCAACATTGCTCCAGGAACATATCGCGAAGTTGTACACGCAAACACAACTGCAAATGTAACTCTTGCGGGAACAGGTTCAAATGCTCGTGGTTCTGATACAGTAATTCAATGGACGAACCTTAACAAATGGAACGGAAGCATGGATACTCGTGCTGTCGTTTACTTTGGTTCTAACTCTGGAAATGTTGTAATTAAAAACCTTACAATCAAAAACACTTGTGATCGTTCTGTTGTAGGAACTGCAGATACTCAGGCAGAAGCTTTGTACGACAAATCTTCAAATAAACTTGTTGTTTACAATTCATCACTCTTAAGCCACCAGGATACAATTTGTACTCGTGGTCCAACATGGATTTATGACACATATATTGAAGGCGATACAGACTTTATGTGGGGATACTCAGATGTAGCTCTTTTTGAAAACTGCGAAATTAAGTGTCTTGCAGATTCTGCAAAAATTGCAAATTCTGCTGCTGATATTCTGTTTGTTTCAAGATGTGGTAGTTTGTCAAAAGCAAAACTTGGTAAGGGTTATGTTCTTCTTAATTCAAAAGTAACAGTTGAAGACGGAATTACAGCATATCTCGGAAGAAATGCCGGCAGTGGTGACTTCTATGACCAGATTGCAGTTGTAAATACAAAATTTGTAGTAGAAGGAACAGGCACTGTTTCTAGCGATTTATGGAGTGGTGCAAGTGTTTACACATATCTCGACGGAAAAGAAAGCAAAGTTGGCCTTAAGTACTACAATTTGACTGGTTTTACACCAAGTCCAATTGATCATGTAGCATCAATTTCTGAAGCAGACTACAACTTTGAATTTAATGGTCGTCGTACAATTCTTAACCGTGTATATGTAAAAGAAAGTGATTCTTATGCAGCTGGTTCTGCATGGGATGAAACATATCTTTCCGCTCTCGAAAGTGACGCAAGTGCTGTTGAAGATGCTTCTAAAGACAATGTCTATGACGAAGAAGCTGCAACATCCTGGTTAGTTTAAATAACACAGGATGGAACATACACAGATGGAGATATGACAGTTGTTGTAAGCGGAACAAACGCAAACGGCCATGGAGCAGAAGTAAAATCATCAGGTACTTCAACTGTTACAATTTCTCTTCCTGCTGGTGGCTACATCCTCGATGCTGGAACCTGTAAATATGGCACCGCTGATACAACTGATACAGTAAATAGTTATGTATTAAGTTGTTCAAATTCAGACTTTACCTATGAATACGTTGGAACTCATACATATAGCACAGAAGACTGCTACAAATCTGGAAGAACAACAAATCTTTACGGTGACATTTACTTTATTTACTCTGCTTCTGCAATGACAATTACTCTTAACTCAGATAGCGTTAAAGAATACTTGCCGTTCATAAAAGCAGTAAAAGAACCAAAATTCTTTGTTGAAATAACACAGGACGGAACATACACAGACGGAGATTTGACAGTTGTTGTAAGCGGAACAAACTCAAACGACCATGGAGCAGAAGTTAAATCATCAGGTACTTCAACTGTTACAATTTCTCTTCCTGCTGGTGGCTACATCCTCGATGCTGGAACCTGTAAATATGGCACCGCTGATACAACTGATACAGTAAATAGTTATGTATTAAGTTGTTCAAATTCAGACTTTACCTATGAATACGTTGGAACTCATACATATAGCACAGAAGACTGCTACAAATCTGGAAGAACAACAAATCTTTACGGTGACATTTACTTTATTTACTCTGCTTCCGCAATGACAATTACTCTTAACTCAAATAGCGTTAAAGAATACTTGCCGTTTATTGGAGCTATAAAATAAAGTCAAATTACAGCGAGTAAGTTCACCACTGTAATCCACTAAAAAACTTAAAGCCACTCCAGCAATGGGGTGGCTTTTTTGTATATGACAGCGCGATATGTTTGCGTCACGATGGTTGAGCGTGTCGAAACCACCAGTCTAGGCTGTAAGAAACGATTTTAGAATTAGTTTGTTGACTGTAATTCTTTTTGAAGCTGTAATACCTGCTCTAGCGGAAGACCTGTACATTCTGCAATAACTGACGGTTCAAAATTTTTGAGAATAAAGTTCTTTGCGGTTTCGACGGCTTTTTCTTCTGCAAGTTCTTTTGCCATATCCTGCGCCATATCTTTAGCTAATTCTTGTGCCATATCTCTAGCCATAACAGGAGCCCACTCTTCTGCCAGGAGATGGGCCTGATCTTTCATTTCCTGTTCCCATGTCATGTATTCGTGCCTCCTTTGTGCGTTTATCTTCAGGCGTTCGACCAGGGCGGAAAGTTTTTCGGTAAAATTGTCTTTTATGTCCAGCCCGCTCAAAAACTTAAAGAATGAACGCATCTTTTCGCTCTGCATTTTATCATAGTTTAAGGCATCAAAAAAGACTGTTATTGTTCCGTCGTTCATCAAAATTGAAGAATCTTCCTTTGATGTTTTCCTAAACGTATAAATTGGAAGACCATACCCAAAAACGTCTCCAAGACACAAAAATATAACGTAGCTGTCTTTTAATGAATTGTAGTCGATTCCTGAGTGGAGAGCGTCTACGTCCATTAGGCCGTGGTAGTAGCGTGCACGTTTTATTAAGTTTGTTTTTCGGGTTGTTTGAATTTCTATGTCAAAACTGCGTCCGTTTCCGTCTTTTACGTAAACGTCGAAGCGGATTCCCCGCGATAAAAAATCTGTTTTGAACTGTTTTTCGGATTGTGGTTGTTCGAGCCGGTCGATTTTTATGTCGAGCAAAAGTTCGAGAAGTTCTTTTGCAACGTCTGGATTTTCTTCCATAACTTTACAAAATATAAAATTATTTGCGAGCGTTAAATCTTCCCATTTTTCAAAAACTGGTAATTTAAAATTTTCCATGAGCGCCTCCATAAAAAGTCTCTATATATATAAATGGCGCTGATTTGTAATTTTTACACATTTTCAGGAGAAAAAGAGAGATTTTTTTCACGGTGGTTGTGCGACATTCTGTCGCGACAAGAAACTTGCGTTTCTTGCGGTTGTCAGAGTTTATGCGCCCTCCTTGGCGCCAGCTACAGT
>CAVKVK010000127.1:0-4485 GCA_963659855.1 Parabacteroides distasonis
AAATGAATATAGCTTTAATAACTGCTGGCGGAGTTGGAAATCGCATGGGACAGGACATTCCTAAGCAGTTTATGACAATCGACAATGTTCCTGTGATTATTTACACGCTTTTGGCATTTCAATCTCATTCAGAAATTGATGCGATTTGTGTTGTCTGCTTAAAAGGTTGGGAGATTATTCTTCGTTCTTATGCAAATCAGTTCAATATTTCAAAACTCAAATGGATTTTTGAAGGCGGAGAAACAAATCAAAAATCAATTGAAAACGGAATAAAAGGTTTAAAAGAAAGCAACTGCAACGATGATGATATTGTTCTTGTTCACGATGGTGTGCGTCCGTTAGTTTCAAAAGAAATAATTTCTAACAATATTGCGACATGTAAACGTTTTGGTTATGCGGTAACTGGAATGACCTGCAAAGAAGCAATTATGAAAAAAAACGATGATTGTGTAGAAAAAATGGATATTCCGCGTGAACTGCTGGTTAGAACGCAAACTCCTCATACATACCGATTCAAAACTTTATGCGAAGCTTACAAACTTGCTTGTGAAAAAGGAATCAATAATACTGTTGCACCGTGTACTTTGTTTGCTGAACTAGGAGTGAATAGTCAGCATTTGGTGCAAGGATCAGAAAAAAACGGATTAAAACTTACAAGAACAGAAGATGTGGAATTGTTCAAGGCCCTAAAAGATATAAAAAAGGATGAATGGCTTAAATGAAAATCGATGGATTGGAAAAACTTGCAGGCAAAAACATCCTTGTTACAGGCGCAAGCGGAATCATTGGCGGAGCATTTGTTGATTTATTAATGTCGTTTGCAGATGCAAATTTTAATGTGTATGCTGCAGGCCGAAATGTTGAACGTGCAAAATCACGTTTTAAAAAATATGTTCAGAACCCGAATTTTAATTTTATTTCGCTTGATGTTGAAAAAGTTATAGAACTGGATATTGATTTTGACTTTATTGTTGACTGTGCAGGAAGTTCATCTCCTAAACTTTATTCAGAAAAGCCAGTAGAAGTGATGACTTCAAATATCGTTGGTGTAAAAAATCTTTTTGAATATGGCTTAAGGCATAAACTAAAGAAATTTGTCTATGTTTCTTCCGGCGAAGTGTATGGCGAGGGCGACGGTCGGGTTTTTACAGAAGATTATTCCGGCTATGTAAATCCGCTAGATCCACGTTCATGCTATCCAATGGCAAAGCGTGCAAGCGAAACTTTGTGCGTGAGCTATGCCAAAGAATACAGCGTTGACGTTTCTATTGCCCGACCATGCCATGTGTACGGACCTCATTTTACAGAAAGCGATAACCGTGCATACGCCCAGTTTATTCGTAATGTTTTAAATGGCGAAGATATTGTTTTAAAAAGTGAAGGAAAACAGTTCCGCTCGTGGATTTATACAGAAGACTGCGCTTCTGCTCTTCTTTATATTTTACTCAATGGGGAAAACTGCCAGGCTTACAACGTCGCAAATGAGCAGTCAAACCTTACTATAAGAGAATTTGCCCAAATGATTGCAGATAAGGCAGGGAAAAACGTTGTATTTGATATTCCAAATGATGATTCAAAAGGAAATACAACGCCAATTACAAAAGCAGTATTTTCAACAGAAAAACTGAACGTCCTTGGCTGGCATGCAAAATATGATATTGAACAAGGCGTAGAAAGAACTTTGGAAATTAGGCGGAGCATTGAAAAATGACTGTAATTCTTAGAGCAAAAAAATATATTAAACAAGGAATTTTCTTTAGCCGACTCCTAAGGCATATTTTCTTTACGCGGAAAGTATATAAACTTTTCAACATAATAGTTCCGTTCATAAAAATAAAACCTGATAGAATTTTATGCGACCATTTTTCAGGACGTGGATACGGCGACAGCCCCAAATACATAGCAGAAGAACTTCGCAAAAAACATTCTGAAATTGAAATTTGTTTTTTATATGATAAAGAAAAATGCTCATCTAATGATTTTCCCGATTTCGTAAACATTGTGCCGATTTATTCTCTTAAGCATTTAGTTATTCTGGCAACTTCTAAATTCTGGATTTTTGATAACAGACAGGGTGTCCATATTTATAAAAAGAAAACACAGTTTTATATTCAAACTTGGCATGCCGTTATTGGAACAAAAAAATCTGAACGAGACTCTGAAAATGAACTTCCAAAAAGCTATGTGAAAAATGCAATTGCGGATTCTAAACAAATTGATTTGTGCATTGCAGGAAGCGAACAGATATATGGTTTCCTGAAAAATTCTTTTTGGTATAACGGAGAAATCTTGAAATCAGGCTGTCCACGCTCAGATATTCTGTTTAATAAACAAAAAACAAAAGAAATAAGAGAAAATCTTGGTTTTGCAGATAAAAGAATATGTATCTATGCACCAACATTCCGCAATAGCCATTCTTTAGAAGTTTATAAAATCGACTTTTATCAACTTAAAAATACTCTTGAAGCAAAATTCGGTGGAGAATGGATTATTCTGTTGCGACTTCATCCGAATATGGCAGATATTAATCTAAAAAATCTTCCAGATTTTGTTAAAAACTATTCTCTGTACAATGATGTTCAGGAGTTACTTTCAGCTTCTGACATCTTAATAACTGATTATTCCTCGATTATCTATGACTTTATGCTCACAGAAAAACCGGCTTTTATCTATGCTTCAGATTTTAGTGATTATCAAAAAGAACGCGGATTCTTAATCGATTTGCGGGAATCTCCATTTTCCATTGCACAGACAAATTCCTGTTTGGAAAAAAATATTCTTGATTTTGATTTTAATTTCTATCAAAAGAATATTTCTGAATTCAAGACAAAAGTTGGAAGTTTTGATGACGGGCATGCAAGCGAAAGAGTTGTTAAATGGATAGATGAAAAACGACTAGAGAAAAATATCAATAAAAGGAGGTTCGTTGAAAAGAGAATTGATAATAAAGTTTATGTAGGTTAAAATAAAATTATGCACGAAATGAAAATGGAAACTAAAAATGATTTGCTTAAGGCAATGGCTTTTTGCGGTAAAAAAACTCCAGATTTCTCTAAAAAACGCGACTTAAGAAAAATTGGCCGCGGAAATCCGCTTCTTGCCAGAAAACGTTTTGCGACTAGGCAAGAAGTTGAACAGCGACTGGAAAATATTTTTAACAAAAAATGAAAGTTTCCAATTCTGTTTATCAGCAGAAAATTTCTGACATTTATGCAGAATACAAGAAAACTGTTTCTCCTTTGATTGCTTTTTTAGAAGTGAACGATGCAGAGTTTCCTGTTGAGATTTTAAACGAGATTCGTGCAATTTTTACCCATTTTTCAAGAACTTATGATGAAGCCGCGAATGAAGAAGAAATTTCTTCTGAAATCAAAAAGGCAGAAGGGCATTTAAAGCGTGCAATTTTAGATTGCTACAAATATAACTGCGTTTCTCTGTATGATTTTTACAATCAGTTTAGAAGAGAATATAAATTTGCGGATTTATCATGTATTGATAATGGTGATTTTTTAGCCCATATAACAGAGAACTTTGCAGAAACAAAAAAGCGTCTGCTTAATGCAAAAATTTCAGAACGGAAAAACAAAAATAAGGAAGATCTGTATGCTGAATATGAAGCTGCCTTTGATTTGTTTTTAAAGAATTTTAATCTGATAAATTCAAAGATTGGATTGGTTCATAAAGTTTCTAAAAAAGCCAGATGGTCAAGATTTTGGGGAACTTTCGGATTCTGGATTTCGCTTGAATTGGCAGTTTTTAGCATTTTTCTTTCTATAAAGTAATATCAATTCTTCTTTTTAGCTAAAACTATATGGCTGAAAACACAAAATGTAAAAATTTTTTCTCCATAATAATTCCAGTCTATAAGGTAGAAAACTATCTCGCAAAATGTGTTGAATCCGTTTTACAACAGAATTTCGAAGATTATGAAGTAATTCTTGTTGATGACGGCTCACCTGACAATTGCCCGGCTTTATGTGATGAGTATGCTAAAAAAGACAACCGGATAAAAGTTATTCACAAACAAAATGGCGGTCTTTCTGATGCCCGCAATGCAGGAATTGCCGCCTCAAATGGAAAATATGTTTTATTTTTAGACAGCGATGATTATCTTTATGCAGATACAGTTCTTACAGAAATTGCAACTTCCTTAAAAAATGCGAATTTCCCGAAAATCTGCTATCTTCCAAATGAATATTGGTCAAGCGATTCAAATTCTGTAAGCAGCAGATATAAAGAAGAAACGCTTCCGCTTCAAAAATTTCTAAAACGTGTTATAAAAAATTATTATCTGCACACGGCGGGTCAACAATTTATTTTAAGGCTCGATTATCTAAAGGAAAACGGACTTCGCTTTGAAAAAGGAATTCTGCACGAGGACGAGCTTTGGTTTGCACAAATCCTTATAAAGGTAAAAAATATTCACATCTGCCCATGTGTTTTTTATTTTTACGTTGACAACAGAAACGGCTCGATTATCAATTC
>CAVKVK010000128.1:0-4385 GCA_963659855.1 Parabacteroides distasonis
GGTTCGAAAGGAAGATGCGCAGCGGCTTCCTTTCGAATGCGCCCTGAAAAAAAATAAAAAATCACAATTATAGATAAATTTTACATATTAAAAATGCGTTAATAAATCTTGAAGTAAAAAATAAAATAATGTACAATTTGCGAAAAGTTACCGATTATTCGGTAACTAAAAAGATATGGCAAAATACAGAAACGAATTTAAATATGTTTCTCCAGAAATTGTTCTCAGTGCCTTAAAGAGCCGGGTCGAAACTGTGCTTTTTCATGACGAGCACGCAGGGGCTTCTGGAGAATACTCTATCCGCAGTATTTATTTTGACGACATCTTTAATACCTGCTTTACAGAAAACGAAGACGGAACTGATCCAAGAGAAAAATTCAGGATTAGAATTTATAACTGTTCAAAGGAAAGAATTTCTCTTGAACTGAAACACAAAGAACACGGAATGTGCTTAAAAACTTCGTGCCCGGTTTCTTTAAAAACTGTTGAAGAAATTATGAAAGGAAAAATTCCGGATTTTAATGCTGAAACTCCGTATCTTTTAAAAAAACTGATTTCGCAAATGCAGTTCAGGGCGTTAAAACCTGTTGTTATAGTTGCGTACGAGCGGGAACCTTTTATTTATGAAGAAGGAAATGTTCGAATAACCTTTGACAGAAATTTAAGAAGTTCCAGCGACATTAGTTCTTTTTTTGATGAAAATGCAGCTTTTAGACCAGTTTTTCCAGACGGCTCTAATATGGTAGAAGTAAAATTTGATGAACTTTTGCCGGACTTTATAAACGAAATCTGTCAGACGGGAACTTTGAGATGGACGTCGTTTTCTAAATACTATTTGTGCAGGAAATTTGACTTGCGCGGTGTTTCGCCGAGTTTTTTATAAAAATTAAAAATATTTACATAGGAAAAAACTTATGGGATTTAAAGACATTTTTAAGAAATCTTTTATTCAGGGTTTTACGAGATATGATGCAACTCCAGAAAACATTCTCGTAGTTTTTTTGATTGCAGCTTTTTTTTCACTTTATATTTTCTTTGCATATAGAATTTTAACAAGAAAAACATTCTATTCAAAATCGTTTAACATTGCGTTGCCGGCTCTGGTTTTAATTACTGCCGGAGTTATTCTTACGATTCAGTCGAGCGTTGTAATTTCGTTGGGTATGGTTGGTGCGCTTTCTATTGTACGTTTCAGGACTGCAATTAAAGATCCAATGGATCTGGTTTTTCTATTCTGGGCAATTTCTACTGGAATAATCTGCGGTGCTGGTCTTGCTCAGATTTCGTGTGTACTTGCCTTTATTTTGACTGTTGCACTTTTTGTTTTTGACAGAATTCCTGTTGCAAAAGCTCCAAAACTTCTTATGGTAAGTGGCAACGGTTACGAACTTGAAAACGAAATAATGAGTTTAATAAAAAATTACTGCAAATATTACACTGTGAAAAGCCGCGCTTTTTCGAATAACAAAATAAACATGGTTGTAGAGATCCGCACAAACGAAGATTCAGAACTTTTACAGAAAATTGCAGCTTTGCAGAACGTTAATTCTTCTACGATTCTTGCACACGACGGTGAAGTTACATATTAGTGAGCGTGCAAAGATAAAAAAAAATCTGTAGAATTATTCTATGCTTTTATCTGCAACACTTTCTAAACCTTCTAAAAACGTTGCCCTTTTTTTGGGCAACGACTTTATTCGTATAAAAATAAAATTATCTTCTTCTGCTGCTGATGTTTATCTGGCAGAACTTTACACAAAAACCCAGGTTTTTCATAAAAAAATATCTGCATCAGAAATTCAAAAGTTTATTGAAGAAAATGTTCCCCGATGCTTTAAAAACTGCGTTGAACGCACAGAATCCCAGGAAATTACTTTATTAGCAAATAAAAAAAACGAAGTTTCTAGAATTGTAAAAAATTTACAGAATGCGTCAGCGGTTGTAGCACCGGCGCAAGCCGTCCCGGAGCAAAGCGGAGGGATAAGCCGCGCAAGACGGCGCAGTGCGGAAGACGCGGCACTGCAAGACGGAACGTTTTGCAGTGGACGCCCAGATAAAAATTATAAAAATCTTTTTGCAGAAAATTCTTTTAACCGGAAAAAAAATTATATTCTTTGCGAAGGAACAAATATTCCGTTTCTGGTGCGGCTTGGAATAATGACGGCGGAAGGCAAGGTAATTTCTGCAAAATATGACAAATTCAGGCAGATAAACCGGTTTCTTGAAATTTTGCGAGACACTTTAAATGACATTTTACCTTTAAAACACGGTGAGCCTTTGAGCATTGTTGATTTTGGCTCAGGAAAAAGTTACTTAACGTTTGCAGTTCAATATTATTTAACAGAAATTCTGGGGCTTAAATGCCAGATTTTTGGGCTGGATTTAAAAAAAGATGTAATTGAATATTGTTCAAAAATTGCTGATGAACTCAAATTACAAAATTTGACTTTTGCTGTCGGCGATATTGCACAATTTGGAGAAGATAAAAAGCCTGACATTATAATTACTCTGCACGCCTGCGACACTGCAACTGACTATGCGCTCAACTACGCTGTAAAAAAAGGCGCTCTGGCAATTTTGTCGGTTCCCTGCTGCCAGCATGAATTAAATCTGCAGTTGAAGAAATCGTCGGTGAAAGAAAATTCTGCATTTTCCCCGCTTTTAAAATTCGGCTTAATAAAAGAAAGGTTTGCGGCCCTTGTTACGGATTGTGTGCGCGGAGAAATTCTGGAAAGCGAAGGCTATAAAGTTCAGATGCTGGAATTTATAGACGACGCTGGAACTCCAAAAAATCTTATGATTCGTGCTGTAAAAAAAGAAAATTATTCTG
Organism: Parabacteroides distasonis; assembly: GCA_963659855.1. Taxonomy (GTDB): domain Bacteria; phylum Spirochaetota; class Spirochaetia; order Treponematales; family Treponemataceae; genus Treponema_D. The sequence continues at coordinate 2,831 of CAVKVK010000128.1, forward strand.
CCGCAAAATCAAAAAAAGGCAGAAATGTGCTTTTAAAAGAATTGAATGTAAACCAGACTCTCGAAAATCTGTTGCAGGATGAATAAATAAAAAAAACGGCAACCGGGCCATTCTGAGCGATAACTCAGCATGCCGGATTGCCGTGTTTTTTAGAATAGTTAAATTATTTTTTAGTAAGTTTGCCGTTTTCAAAAATCATGTCGGCGCTTTCTAAGTATTTTGCAGGAATTGTAATTCCGCAGTTTTTAGCAGCATCGAGATCAAACAAAAGGTCAAAGTCAGAAGGTTCTGTCATAAAGCGAATTGGAAGTTCAGCTGGCTTTTTGCCGTTAAGAATCTGCTGAACCATTTCGCCAGTTGCACGACCTGCCTTGTAATAATTGAATCCAGAAGCAATTACACAACCGCCTGCCATTGCGCCAGTTACATCGCCTGAGAAAATCGGTTTTTTAGCTTTTTCAAAAATCTGAACAAGACTTGCCAATGCACTGAATACAGTGTTGTCTGTTGTAAGGTAAATGCCGTCAACTCTGTCAACAATTGTTTCTGCAGCCTGTTTTACTTCGCTGGAATTTGTAATTGACTGAGTTACGAGTGAAAGTCCGAGTTTTTCGCATGCATTTTTTACGAGTTCTAATGAAGAAACAGAATTTGCTTCACTTGAAGTGTAAATGTATCCAAGAGTTTTAATTCCTGCAATTTCCTTGAACATTGCAATGTGCTGTTCCGTCGGAATTGCGTCGCTCATGCCAGTTACATTTCCTTCGCCATGCTCAAGAGAAGAAACCAGGCCTGCACCAACAGGATCTGTAATTGTTCCAAAAACAACTGGAATATCTTTTAATGTGTTTGCAAGGGCAACTGCAACCGGAGTAGCAATTCCAACTGCAACGTCAACTTTTTCTTCCTTGTATTTTAAGGCAATCTGAGAAGCCGTATTTACATCTCCATTCGCGTTTTCAAGATCATATTCTGCATCAACGCCATTGTCTTTTAAATAATCAATTACGCCCTGTTCAACTTCGTCAAGGGCAACATGCTGAACAATCTTTGCAATACCGATTTTTACTTTTTTTGAAGCATTGTCTGCCTTTTTTGAACAAGACACACTTCCAAAAATCATTCCAAGTGCAGCAACTGCGTAAACTACTTTTTTTATTGATTTCATACCAAGCCTCCAGTAATTACGCTTTTGATGTTACTACAAATAGAAACAAAATGTCAATGATTTTATTTTTTTTGTTGAATTTAATAAAAACAGTTCAAATTGAATTTTCTAGCAAAGTTGTCAAAAAAACGTCGGCCCTCTTACTTTTACTGTAAAATCAGATTGTCGTTATTAACGTTTAACTGTCTGAACCTGTCGATTAAATCTGCCTTTGTAAGTTTCTGTTTTTCCTGGCCGCTTACGTCAAAAATTATTTTCCGGTTGTGCATCATAATAAGGCGGTTTCCATAATCCAGGGCGTGCTGCATATTATGAGTTACCATCATCGTCGTAAGATTGAATTCTTTTGTAAACTTTAATGTAAGCTGCATTACAAGTTCTGCGTTT
>CAVKVK010000129.1:0-3294 GCA_963659855.1 Parabacteroides distasonis
GGTGATTTTCGTGCAAAAACGGAAGAATTGCAATTTTTCTTAGATTTTCCTTTATTTTCTGAGAAAAGAGCTGAAAAAATGGATTTAAGCCTTCGCCTTCAAAAATATTCCATTCAGTTTTGTCGTTTATAATTCCATTCCAGAAATCCTTTGTCGAAACAGAATTTTCAATTGACTGTAAATCTAAGCCAAAACTTTTTTTTAGATAATAAAAATCATTTTTATCCGATAAAACGCCACAAATGTTAAAAAAGTTTTTTTGCGCAAAAGAAACAAACGTCATCGAAAGTTTTTTTATTTCTTTTGACGTTTGTTTTGAGTTTTCAAATTCCTGTGCCCGGGCAAGAAGTCCACCTTTTTGCCCGTTTAACTCTTGAATGTGGCTTAAAAGACCCATTATGCCAGTCCTAACTCCTTAAAGAGTTTTTTATAAGTGTCAAACTGCTGTGACTGTGCAAACTCTGCAATTTTGTCTTCCGGAAGGTTTTCCAGCAACTGATCCATATACGACAATACAGATTTAATTTCTGTTTTTAAGTCATCAGAAATTTCATTAGAATTCTTTACTTCCTCATCCTTAGAGATTTCTGTATTTTCTTTTACAGGTGCTTTAATTTCTTCTGGCTCAGCAGAGTCAAGAGACGCTGCCTGAGATTCTTCTTCAAAATTAAAATCTTCAAGTTCTGAAGTTTCTTCTAACGGCTCTTCTGTTTTATCTTCAGTTTTTTCTGCAAGAGAATCTTCTTCTGGAGTTGAATTTAAATAATCTAACTTTTCTTCTGTCAAAGTTTCTTCGATTGAAGGTTCTTCGGCAGTCAATTCTTCAAAAGAATATGGTTCTTCAATTTTTTCTGTACTATCGTTTAAATCTGAAGTTTCTAAAAGGTCAGTTGAACTTGATTCAACCAGAATATCATCTGATTTTGGAACTGAAATTTCTTCTGGCAGATTTGAATTATTTTCAAGCCCAGAATAATCTAATTCGTCAAGTACAGGCTCTTCAATTTCTTCTGAAAGGTTGTCATCTTCCTGTGTGTCTTCAAAAATAGTAGAAAAGTCATCGTCATTTTCAAAATCTGTTTCTTCTGCTTTACCTAAAAGCTCTTCTGAAGAAACTTCTGCTGTTTCTTCAACTCCTTCTTCTTCGGCAGCTGGCGAATCATTTACAACTTCGCTTTCTTCTATTTGTGGCTGCTGTTCCTGTTCTGCAGACTGCTGTGGCTCTGCCTGTGTAATGTCTGCAGTCTGTAAAATGTTGTCGAGTTCGTCGGTCGAAAGGGCAATTGTGTCATCTTCGTCTGTGTCAGCAAAGAATCCGTGATTTTCTTCTTTTTCTGTTTCCGGAACTGGAAGCGGAGCCTTTGTCTGATTTTTTATAGTTTCGATTTCATTTTTGAGTGATGCAAATTCATTTTTGAGGGAAGAAAGTTCTTCAACAATCTGGCTGAAAATTGCAGTCATCTGTGCTGAAGGTTTTTCTGCCTCAAGTTCATTCTCTGACAAAACAGGAGCTGTAATTGAAGAAGCAAATTCATTAGCTTTTTCTTCGTCTTCTTCTAAGAATGTTGAAGTTTCTTCTTCAAAAGTGTCAGGAATTTCAACTTCTTTTGCACTGACTGTCTGTGCGTCTTCTTTTTCTGACGAAAGTTCATTAGTAGAAGAGTCGGCTTCCATTGTTGGCTCTTCCTGTGAATTTTCTGTTTCAACAGGTTCTTCTTCAATAACTTCTTCAAAAATGTCTGTAACTTCAGGTTCTTTTATTTCTTCCTGAACAACTTCTTCAGAAACATTTGTGAGTTCTGGTTCTTCGATTTTTTCCAGAACCTCCGCAACTGGTTCTTCAAAATCTGCCAGGCTTGAAGTATTTCCGTTTTCGTCAGTAATGTTTCCTAAAATTGAATCAAGGTCAAAGTCGTCGTCTGAATCTTCCGTAGTTGCAGAGACATTTTCTTCAATTTCTTGTGGAGTAGTTGAATTATCTTCTTCCTGGTGAATTTCAATATTCTGCTCTGGAGCGCCTGAAACATTTTTTGTTGCAAAATTATTTTCTTCCGGAACTTCTTCCTGATTGTCAGAATCTGTATCTTCAAAACCGAATTCGCTTAAATCTATGTTTTCCATTCCGTCGTTATTAGATTCTGCAATTGTTGATTCTTCTGAATCTGAAGCGCCATTGACTGCTGAACTGTCATCAAAACCAAATTCGCTTAAATCAACGTCCTGTGTTCCTGCTGGAGAATTAAAATCAGTAACTGTTTCTTCATTTTGTGTATTAGCGTCTTGTTCGTCTGCTGTTGCAGTTGAATCGTCTTCAAAAGAAAGATCAATATTAAAAATATCGTCATTGCTTAAGTTTGTTGAATCTGCTGCAACTGGTTCTTCTGGAAGAATAGTTTCGTTTTCGTCTGATTCAACTGTAAAATCGTCATCAAAAGAAACTGTATCGTCTGCCTTTTCTGCAGTTTCTGGCTGTTCACTAGAAGCATCTGCAGAAGCCTGAGCTTCTTTTTCTTTTATTTTGTCTTCGTCTGGACCTGTTTCAAAAACTCCGCCTTCGATAAATTCGTCAAGAGAAATTTCTTCTTCAGCTGAATTATCTGGGGCTGATTTTGTTTCGCTTTCTGTAGCTGATGAAGAATCAAAACTGCTTGAGTTTTCTACATCGCTTGTAATGTTAAAGAGTTCTTCTGTTGAAAGAGCTGTGTCAGCATTGTCATAATCAGAATCTGCTGAAACTGAATCAATTACGTCCAGGTTTGAAAAATCTGGTAAGTCAGTGTCAAAATTAAATGTTTCGTCTGACTGTTGTGTTGTGTCTGAGGAATCTACTGTTTTTGGCGGTGTTTTTACCCATACGCCGTAACTGTCAAGTTCATTTGTGTCTTTTGAATCACTCATAAAAATTCCCCTTAAAAAATAGATTTATACTAAAAATGTCGGTAGAAAATGCCTTAATCTTCAATATAAAAAGACTTACAATTTGTTATTTTATCAAAAAAAAAAACTAGCGTCTATTTATTTTGTCTGCCGGTTTGTTTTGAGTTGTTTATCTTTTTTGCTAAGTGGAATTTTTTTGTTATTTTTTATTCTTCAATGATTATTTTCTGTTATAAAACCAGAAAATTCTGCCGAAAATATACATTATGAAAAGGTTCCGGTTTTTGTCAGCTGCTCTTGCAGGTACTTTTGTTTATGTTTTGTTTTCTGTTGTTGCCGGGCGTGACGGTTTTTTAGCAGAAAGACAACAGCGTGAACAAAAAAGAATCCTTGCAATTCAAACTCAGAGTATTCAAA
>CAVKVK010000129.1:3345-4350 GCA_963659855.1 Parabacteroides distasonis
GCTTGAATATACTGCATTGCAGAATGATTCTCAGGTAATCGAAGGGCTTGCAAAAAAACTTGGATATGTTTCTGCCGGAGACAAAATTGTAAAAATAACGGGACTTACAGCTGATTCACAAAAATTGTATGATGCTGGTACGCCGTTACGGGCTGTAGAAAGTGAATATATTCCTGAATGGGTCAACAAAACTGCCGGTTGCGCTGCATTCCTTGTGGTTTATCTGTATCTTTTAGCAGAAGATATAAAAAATGGCCTTTTCAGAAGAAAAAAGAAATCTATCTTTATGGAGGGTATACCTGTCTATGATTTGCCGCAAATCTGATTCTGAATCATCTTTAATTGCTGCTGATTATCTTCGTCGTGGTAAGGTTGTAATTTTACCGACTGATACTGTTTATGGTTTTTCCGGAATCGTAGACGGTCGTCATTATTCTTTTCATACAGATGCAGAAATTACCAGAATAAAAGGCCGGGACGAAGGAAAACATTTTATTCAACTTTTGTCAAAACCAGAAGATGTAAAAAAATACACAAGAGATTTAATTCCAGATGAACTTCTTTCGATTTGGCCTGGTCCGCTTACGATCATTGTTCATACGTTTGCAAAAGACGGAAACTTTGCAACAACTGCTTTTCGCTGTCCTGGCGATGAATGGCTCAGAAAAGTAATTGGTCTTTGTGGAGCTCCTGTTTATTCTACGAGCGTAAACAAAAGTGGTTCTCCATCTCTCAATAATCTTGCAGATATAAAAAAAGAATTTGGTTCTGCTGTTGATTTGATTATTGATGATGGAGATAAAACTCATGGAGTTCCGTCTACGATTGTTTCTTTAGAACCTGATGGAAGTGTAAAACTTATAAGGCAGGGGCAGGTTAGTGTAAATATTGCTGTGTAAAACTTTTTTATAAGGTTTTATTTTTTATGCCAGGTTGTTTTTATTTCTGTTAACTGAACGCTTGCTGGATCTGTATTTGATGCAACAAGCGTTTTTTTTGTGCCAG
>CAVKVK010000130.1:0-4245 GCA_963659855.1 Parabacteroides distasonis
CCAATCTGCTGAATGCGTTTTTCTGACATTACAACGATTTTTGTACCCATTGTCATAGCTTCGATCTGGTCGTGTGTAACGTAGATCATTGTAGCCTGAAGACGGCTGTGGAGGGCAGAAATTTCTGCACGCATCTGAACACGAAGTTTAGCGTCAAGGTTAGAAAGTGGTTCGTCAAAAAGGAATACTTTTGGAGAACGAACAATTGCACGACCTACAGCAACGCGCTGGCGCTGACCACCAGAAAGAGCCTTTGGTTTGCGGTCAAGATATGTATCAAGGTCAAGAATTTTAGAAGCTTCATGAACGCGACGGTCGATTTCGTCTTTATTGATTTTGCGGATTTTAAGACCATAAGCCATGTTGTCATAAACTGTCATGTGCGGATAAAGAGCATAATCCTGGAAAACCATGGCAATGTTGCGGTCTCTTGATGGAATGTCGTTCATAACTTCGCCATCAATTAAAAGCTGACCAGCAGTAATGTCTTCAAGACCTGCAATCATACGAAGAGTTGTAGATTTACCACAACCAGATGGACCTACGAAAACACAAAATTCGCGGTCTTCAATAGTTACATTTGATCTTTCTACAGCAAGAACGTTGCCGTCGTAGATTTTTGTAATACCTTTAAGTTCAATCTTAGCCATTTAATCCTCTTAGTAGTAATAAATAAAATTACTTTCATTATAATAGCATTTAATAACAATCAAAATCAATAATCATTCTATTATAAAAAAGTGAATTTTTTGGACGATATTTACAGTCTCGTCCGGCCTTTCGTGGCTTGCTGACGCGCGGTCCTTTCGGACTTGCCCTGCCGGGCAACCACTACACGCCGGCGTAGGTTTTGCCGGCAAAATAAAAAATTACAGTCCCGTACCTTCGTCAATGCCCATCATAATATTCATACACTGGACAGCAGCTCCGCTTGCACCTTTGCCGAGATTGTCAAAACGGCTGGTTAAAACAAGGCGTTCTTCGTTACCGCAGACAAAAATCTGCATATTGTTTGTTCCTGCGAGAGTGTTTGCCGGAATAAAGTTTTCGGTTAATGTGCCTTCGCCTAAAAATTCTGCACATTTAACAAACCGGGAAGAATTGTATTGTTCTTTATAAATTTCTGTAAGTTCTTTGCCGGTGAGTTTTTTTTGCATTAAGCGGGTAAAAAGGCTTACTGTTACTGTCATTCCCTGAAAGTAGTCGCAGACATAAGGATTAAAAACCGGTTTGTATGCAAGTCCGCTGATTTGCTGCATTTCTGGTAAATGTTTGTGTTCCTGGGTTAATGCGTACAAACGCGGAGATTTTAATTCTGGATTGCGGTCTGGAGATTCGTACTGTGCAATGGCTTTTTTGCCTGCGCCTGAATATCCGGAAACTGCATGGCAGACAACAGGATAATCCGTGGCAATAATTCCATTTTTTACAAGCGGATAAACAAGCGAAGCAAAACCTGAAGCATAGCATCCTGGAACTGCAATGCGGTTTGAAGAAGCAATTTTTGCGCGGTGTTCTGCAGAAAGTTCTGGAAAACCGTAAGCCCACTGCGGATTTGTTCTGTGTGCGGTAGAAGCGTCTAGAATGCGTGTTTTTGGATTTGTGCAGAGTTTTACGGCTTCGATGGCAGCTGCATCCGGAAGGCACAGAAATGTAAAATCTGACGCATTTATCATTTTTGCGCGTTCTGCAGGATCTTTGCGTTTTTCTTCGTCAATAAGAAGAATTTCAATATCTGAACGATTAGCAAAACGTTCGTAAATTTTAAGACCAGTTGTTCCTTCTTTGCCATCGATAAAAACTTTATACATTTTTTCTCCCATAAAAAGGCGTCTGCATTTTTTTTTGCGTTAAGGACTGCAGGGGCGCGCGCAGCGCGGTGCGCAGCACTGGAGCGCGTAAGACGCGGAACCCCGCAAGGCCTGACGGCGCTTTGCGCCGGAACGCCCAGATTTAAATAAAAATGAACTTTTAAAAAATATATTCTTTTTGACCGATAATTACGATATGAAACAAAAAAAATTGCTGACTTTTTTAACTGTTTTAGGTTTTTCTCTTTTTTATGCGCCTGCTCAAGGCTCTGCTGTAAGCCTGCAATACAAGGGCGACGGCGGTTATTCTCTGGTTGAACGTACAAATTTAAGACGTTACGTTAATGGAAAATACGTTGGTTTAACGAGCAGAGAAGTTCGTTCGTTTGTAAGTCCGAGTGAACCTCCGCTAAAACGTTTTAAGGCAAAAGGTTCGGCTTTTGAAAATGATCAATGGTACGACGGCAGTTTTTATGTAATGGAAGAAACTTTAAGAAATAATCAGGCGGCTGGGGCGCAGATTCACGAAGCGGTGCAGTCGGTTTTTCATATTTCTGAAAATGGTCATTTGACAATGTACAAAGATAACGGTTATCCGTCGTTCAGAAGTTTTCCAGCTTATAGTCAGGACAAAATTACTGCTGGTGACAGCTGGAAAGCTCAGGCTGAACGTTCGGTTGACCCATTAAACAAGGGAGTTTTTACAAAAATTCCAATGCTTGTAGCTTATTCTTTTGCAGGCGAAGAAACATACAAAGAACAAAAGGTTTACAGAATTAAAGCTCAGTGGCAGACGTATTATGGAGCAAATAACCGCGATTTTGGCGGGGATTCAACTTTAGACAAGGCTCGGGGCGGACACAAGGCAGACATTATTGTTTTAAAGGCGACGGGAGTTCCTGTTCTGGTGATTGATAATGTTGACGAAACTTTTTTTTGGACGGACGGAACTCAGGTTAATTTTAAAGGAACGATTACGCTTTTTACGGAATTTCCGCCGGCTCTCGATACTCAAAAAATTATGCACGCGCTTAACAGGGTTGCGAGTGTAAAAACAACGGCTAAAGAAAATAAACAAAGCAAGTCTGCAGATACGGCAAAACAGGCGGTTGAGTCTGTTGCTGGCAAAAATGCGGAAAGTGAAGCTGCGTTTGCAGAGAATGCGAAAACAAAAGTGGAAGCAGATGCAGCACTTGCAAAAAAGACAAAAACAGAGACGGAAGTTGCACTTGCAGAAAAAACGACCGCACAGAACAAAAATAGCGGTTACGAAAAAATTGACGGAGCGCTTGCCAAATCTGACCTGGCTGACTTTGCTGATAAAGCAGGCGAAAGGCCAGAAAAAGTTCCGGAAGAAATTTTAGACAGTGGCAGTTTGTCAGGCGGTGGAACTTTAGCTGCTGGTGGAAGCCTAAAAGACAGCGGCAACGTTATTGAAAAAGTTAGCGGTGAAGAAAAAGAGCCGCCAAAGAACAACATTATTGCGGAAGAAGTTCCTGCAGGAATAAGATTGAGTATTCGCGATATAAAATTTGTGCCAGACAGTGCTCAGGTTTTGCCTGGAGAAAGCGAGCGCCTGGACGAAATTGCAAAGGTTTTAAAACTTGCTCCAGATTCTCAGCTTCTGGTGGAAGGCCATACTGTGAGCGTAGGAAAGCCTGCGGGCGAACAAAAACTTTCTGAACAGCGTGCTCATCAGATTGCAGAAGAACTAAAAAAACGTGGTGTAAATGCTGTGTTTATTTGTCGCGGCTGGGGCGGAACAAAGCCAGTAGCTTCGAATAACACAGATAAAGGCAGAGCACAAAACCGTCGTGTTGAAATTACGATTTTAAAATAGCCTGAGTGTCGGGTTTTAACACGGTGGTTGAGCTCCGTCGAAATTACTAGTAAAAATGGTTATTTTTTTAAGCGCCACGGATGGCGAGAGACTATTTGGATTTTTTTGTCGGAAAATCCGCTTTTTTGTTTAATATGTCAAATAGCCGTAGCCGAGGTTCTGCCAAAAACGCACATTGAGCTTGACTCAACCGTGCGGATTTTGGCGGGTTCTCGGCGAAAGGCTATTTGAAGTTATTAAAAAAAATCCTGCTTGTGCTGTGTTCCGAGTTTGTGTGCAGATTTTACAATGTCCTTTAAATTGTTTTTTTGCATAAAGTCTTTTAAATCAATCGAAAAACGATTCATCGAAAAATGCTGAAAAACATAAACTCTTTTCCATTCTTGTGGGTTTTGACTATAAAAATCTTTAAGAGTTTCTCTGTAATCTGTAAAAATGCCGTTCTTCTTTAGTTCACTATAACCGACTAAAAAAATATCTGGTTTTTCGTTTTCTGTAACGGCAGATTTGCATAAATTAATGTGCAGTTCTGCTGTTTTTTTTGCCATGTAAATCTGGCTTTCGTTTAACATTCTGCTTAATTGCTCAGAACCG
>CAVKVK010000131.1:0-4208 GCA_963659855.1 Parabacteroides distasonis
GTTTTTGACGAGGCTCATAAAGCGGCTGCCACTGAAACGAAAAGAATCATTTCTGATTTTATGCGTAAGACTTCTGAAATGAAAAATCGCTTTTTGCTTGGACTTACTGCAACTTCAGGTCGTACTTCTGGCTATTCAGATGAAAATCAGAATTTTTCTCTGATGTTTGAAAATCGAATTGTTTCCATAGATTCTGATGTAATTAATTATATGAATTTTGGAAAGCAGATTTCTGAAAATTTGTCGTCAGAAAAAAATATCATCAGATATTTTCAGAAAAGAAAAATCCTTTCAAAAATGCAAAAAGAAGAATTGTGTTATGAACAAAATTTCTCAAAAGAAGAACTTGCAGTTTTAAAATCAAAACTTGATTCAGATGACTCAAAAGATTTTACAAGCAAACAATTGGAAATCTTTGCAAGAAATAAAAGCAGAAATCAGGCGATTCTTGCTGGTCTTAGAAAAATGTATTCATTGAAAAAGCCGACAATCATTTTTGCCTGTTCTGTTCTTCACGCAAAAATGCTTTCTGTAATTTTGACATTGGAAGATATTCCGAACTGTGTAGTTACTGGAGATATGAATTCTTTTGACCGTAAAAAGGCGATTGATTCATTTAAGGACAGAAACAATCCATGCAATATCATCATAAATTTTGAAGTTTTAACGACAGGTTTTGATTCAACAAATATTCAGTGTGTTTTTATAGCGCGTCCTACAAAATCAATTGTACTTTACAGCCAAATGTTAGGACGAGGCTTGCGAGGACCATTGATGGGTGGGCAGGAAGAATGTCTTTTAATTGATGTAAAAGATAATCTTGAATCTTTTGACAATGAAAAGGCGTTTTCATATTTCGATTCTTATTGGAATAAATAAAAACATATAAGGAGTAAAACTATGAGTGAAAGCATTGTTGACATTCAGCATTTTTTAGGAGATGCATTAAGAAGTTCCGGATATAAAGACGCGGAAAGCGCTGTATCTGAAATTATTGACAATTCAATTGAAGCAGAAGCAAAGAATGTTTTTGTCATTTTGAAAGATGATATAAATGATAAGACAGGAAGAAAAAATATTTCTGAAGTTGGCTTTCTTGATGACGGAATGGGAATGTCTGATGAAATTCTTGGAAAGTGTCTTGGTCTTGGAGTTTCGACACGCCGTGAACGAAAAGGCATGGGAAGATTCGGTGTCGGACTTCCGCAGGCTTCTTTGTATGCTTGTCCTGAAGTTTATGTTTATTCATGGCAGAATGGAATTGAAAATGCAAAATGCGTTTATCTTGATATAAACAAAATAAAATCTGGCGAACAAAAAGTCATTGAAGACCCCAAAAAAATTCCTATTCCTAAAATGTATGAATATTATAAAAATCTGAAAATAAACAATGAGCAGTTTGATTTTAGTAAAAATGGAACTCTTGTTATTTGGAAGAACTGCGACAGAATTCAACCTAAGACAAGTTGTGCTTTAAAATCTAGACTTGAATTCTCAATCGGACAGAAATTCAGATATTTCATTCACGATAAAAAATGTTCCATAAAAATTTTTAATGATGATAACAAAGATGACATAACAACCGTTTTTCCTAACGATCCATTATTTTTAATGGAAGATAATTATGCGTTGGGAAATCCAGATGAACCTAAGAAGATATTTTTACGTGGTGCTGGAGAAAATCTTGAGCCAATATTTGAGCCTTATACAACTAAAACCGGAAAGACAGGTGAAGTTGATGTTCCTGTAAAGTATTATGATAAAAATGGAGAGTTAAAAACTTCAAATGTAAAAGTTCGATATTCAGTCGTAAAAAATAAATTTTATGATCAGACTGCAATTGAAAATGATCCTGGAAGATATGAAATTGGAAATTATGCAAAAAAACTTGAAGGAATCTCTGTAGTCAGAGCAGGGCGAGAGATTGATTTTAGAAAGTTTGATTTCTATGAAAATGTGAATGAACCACAGCATCGCTGGTGGGGATGTGAAATTATTTTTAATCCAGAATTAGATGAAATTTTTGGAGTTTCAAACAACAAGCAGTATGTTGAATTGAAAAAGACCGAAAATAATGATTTGCTTGATTTTGAGGGGCTTGAGCCTATTTGGAATACATTGAGCAGGGAAATTTCTAGCACAATAAAAGAAATGTATAAACGAAATGAAGAAATTCGAAAAAGCGCAAGAACTCTTCCAGAAGAACGGATTCCAGCTTCAACTCAGACAGTCAATACAGTTGAAAACAAAGCTGATGACAACGGTGAAACTGAGACTTCAAAAATCAAGAAGACTACACCTATGGCAACATTGGTAGATAAAGGAGAATCTGCTTTAATTGATATAGGCGTGAAAAATCCATCAAAAGATGAAATTTATCGTTTTTTAAACAACAGCGTGAACTTTGCCTACAAGGATTTAGGAAAATTTGGTCCCGCTTTTGACTACTCTTTTTCTTTGGGAACAGAGCTCATAACTATAAACATTGCGCATAAATTTTACACTTCATTTTTGGAAAAAGTTGCGGAAGATGAGAATTCAAAAACAACATTTGAATTGTTCTTGGCTTCTTTTGTACGTGCCGTTGACAAAACAAATCCTCAGCAACAGGAACAGAATGACAAACTTATTTCAACTTGGCAATCAAGGCTCAATGAGTATATTGAAGAATTGTTAAATCCATCAGAAAACTGATTATGAGCATTTTAGTTTCAAAAGAAATTTTAAATGCAATTTACACGGAACTTTCATCTGCACAAAAATCCGTGCAGATGATTTCTGCGTTTTGCAAATTGGATGCTTTGAAAAATCTTGAATCTCATATTAATCCATGTGTTCTGGAAAAAAGGATTCTGGTCAGATTTCGGCTTTCTGACCTTATTTCTGGTGCAACAGATTTTGAAGTCCTTGATTGCTGTCTTAGTAATGGATGGAAAGTTTTTATAAGATTTGATCTTCATGCAAAGACCTATATAGTAGACAATACACGCGGAATTATCGGAAGTGCGAACATGACATCAAGTGGGCTTGAATTAAAAAATTATGGAAATTATGAGATGGCATCTTTTGTAAAAATTGAAGAAGACGATATTCATAAAATAGAAAGCCTTTTTGAAAATTCAATAAAAGTGACGGATGAAATTGTCAGAATAATGAGAAAGCAATATGAAGAAGCAAAGGAGAATGGAGAAAATATTGGATCTTCTGAATGGAGTGATGATATTAAAAATCTTGCTCAGCCAAAAGTAAACACATTATTTTCTTATGATTTACCTGAAACAGATAGAATAGACTTCTCTTACGGAGAGAAATTAGCATTTCTTGATGTTGTATATGACGGAAACATTGAGAACATTAGAAACGCTTTTTTATCGTCAAACTGTTATAAATGGCTTATAAATGTTCTACAGAAAAACAACGGCTGTTTATACTTTGGTGAGCTGTCCCAAAGACTTCATGATTCAATAGTTTCTGATCCAAAGCCATACCGAAAAGATGTAAAATTATTGCTTTCAAATCTTTTGAGCTGGATTCAAAATCTTAATACAGCAGATGTTATTATAGACAGACCGAAACATTCGCAGAGGATAAAGTTGAGTAAGATGTAAGTTTTGAAAAGTTTTTGAAAATCTTTTATCGGATGCTCGAATTTTCCAAAATGTAAATATTCTGTCCATGACGCAACAATTTTATCAAATCCAAAAAAATGTCCTAGTTGTGGCGTTTTTCTAATAAAAAGAAAAAGCAAGAAAAATGGACATTGGTTCATCGGCTGTACAAATTACTCTTACTGCGAATACACGGAAAAACTGTCACATGATTTCTGAAGAAAAGATGCGTTGAGCTGTGATATAATATAAATTATGGAAAAAAGCAAACTTGCCTTGCTCAATTTGTTCAAGAATTTTGGCTATACGATTAAATTATAAGGGATGAAAATGGAAAACGAAAACAAGGGCGATATTGTAATTTACCAGACAAAAGATGGTCTTACAAAAATAGACGTTAGATTTGAAGATGAAACAGTGTGGCTTACACAGCAACAGATGGCAGAACTTTACCAATCTTCTCGAACAAATATAGTTGAGCACATTCAACATATTTATGAAGAAGGAGAACTGGAAGAAAAGTCAACTTGTCGGAAATTCCGACAGACCCTGTAAAATAAAGTGTGTAAATGGCTGAAAATATGATACTCTAGGAGGAGT
>CAVKVK010000132.1:0-1028 GCA_963659855.1 Parabacteroides distasonis
GGGCCGAAACACCGTAACGGAGACAGCAACAAAAATAATTGCCACTAGCAATATTCTATATTGCCATAAGATTATTTTCAAGTATTGCTGATAGCAATATTATTTTTGCAATGACAGACATTCTTCTGGTAGTTGGAACAAATATTAGAAAAATACGAAAAGATTTTGGCTGGACTCAGGCCGATTTAGCTGAAAAATCAGGAATTTCAGTTCCTTTTATGACACAGATTGAACTTGGAAGAAAGTCTGCTTCGCTAGAAGTAATACAAAGCATTGCCAACGCATTGAATGTTTCTTACCAGCAGCTTTTTATGGAACAGCTTCCTGCTCATCAGAACACACAAAACCTTGCAAATTTTGAACAAATCTTAAAACTTTCGGTAACAAAGACAATCCACGATGAATTTTTAAAATTACAATTATAGTTTTTTTTGTTTTCGCCATTTTTTCTAGAGCAACAGGGATAGGAATGGCCGCGCTTGGCGCGGGTGCGAAGCACCAAAGGCGCGTAAGACGCCGTAGCCATGGATAGCCCGGCCGGCACGAAGTGCCGGGTTGCCCAAAACTTTTAACAATACTTTTTTAATGATTCAATGAATTTTGAAGCATAGCGGGAAAGATTCATATTTTTTTTGGTAATGATGATTATTTTCATGTATTCTTTTAAATTAAGCGGGCGGGAAACTATGTGCTCACCGTTGAGTTCTTTGTCGATTACGCCTGAACTTACCGTAAAACCGTTTAGACCGATTAAAAAATTAAAGATTGTTGCTCTGTCGCGAACCATTATTACTTTTTCGTGGTCAAGGTAGGAATAAGGCTCTTCTGAAAAATACAATGAAGAGTTTTCGCCCTGTTCAAAAGCAAGATACGGATATGGCTGAAGGTCTTTTATTGTGACTTTTTCTTTTTTGCACAACGGATTTTTGTCGCTTATAAAAACGTGTGGCTGAGCCGTAAAAAGTTCTTTCCATTCAAGTTCGTTTCTTTTTAAAAGTTTTAGAATAATTTCTTCGTTTTTTGAATCC
>CAVKVK010000132.1:1038-4106 GCA_963659855.1 Parabacteroides distasonis
AACATCTTCGATAATTTTGTCTGTCTGGGTTTCGCGCAGGGTAAAATTGTATTTGTCGCCACCAAATTCTTTTATAACGTCAACAAAGGCATTCACCGCAAATGAATAATGCTGGCAGGAAACGCTGAAAACTGCCTTTTGACTTTTGCGCCCTGTAAAACGTTCTTCGAGCAGGTCGGCCTGTTCTAAAACCTGCCTTGCGTACGACAAAAAAACCTTGCCTTCTTTTGTAACTTCAATTCCTTTGTTTGTGCGCGAAAATATTTTTACGTTCATTTCGTCTTCAAGAGTTTTTATTGCCGCCGTTAAACTTGGCTGAGAAATAAAAACCTTTTGAGCTGCCCCGGAAACGGTTCCACATTCGCTTACGGCAACTGCATATTTTAACTGTTGTAATGTCATAAAATTATTTTACGCTTTATTCATTTTTTAATATAGATAAAAACTATAACAAACCGACAAAATATAGTATTTTTCACAATTTTTTAATTTAGTTATATTCTAGGCACAAAGTGTAATGCGCAAAACACAAAAATAAAAATTAAAAAAAAGCAAATTCAGGAGAACAATATGAAAGAAGTAAAATTTGATGTAGTTGGAAGTTTTTTAAGACCACAAAACCTAAAAAAAGCACGTGCTGACTTTGAAAGCGGAGCAATCTCAAAAGAAGAATTTGATTCAATAAAGAATGAAGAAATTAAAAAACTCGTAGAAAAACAGAAAAAAGCAGGTCTCTACTATATTACTGACGGTGAATACAACCGCAAATTCTGGCATTTAGACTTTTTCTGGGGATTCAACGGAGTTGAACACAAAAGAGAAGGTGGCGGAGTTGCTTTTAATGGAGAAGTTGCTGACCTTGACGCAACATATCTTACAGGAAAGATTTCTGCAAAGGCTCATCCGTTTGTAGAAGATTATAAATTTGTAAAAAGTCTGGAAACAGAAGGTCACGAAGCAAAGCAGACAATTCCTGCTCCTGCCCAGCTTTTGCAGCAGCTTACAGTTCCACAGAATTATGATTCAACAAGAAAATTCTATCCGACAAACGACGAACTTATAAACGACATTGCAAAGGCTTACCAGGCTGTAATAAAACAACTTTACGATGCAGGCTGCCGCACAATTCAGTTTGATGACTGCACCTGGGGAGCTTTAGTAGGAACCGCAAGCGAACAGCGTTATAAAAAGTTCGGAGATTTAAAGCAGGTAAAAGAAGATTTCTTAAAAGTAAACAATCTTGCTATTGAAGGAAAACCAGCTGACCTTACAATAAACACACACATCTGCCGCGGAAACTACCATTCAACATTCTTTACAAGCGGTCCTTACGACAGCGTTGCTTCTTATGTTTTTGCAAAAGAAAATGTAAATACGCTTTATCTTGAATACGACGACGAACGTTCAGGCGGTTTTACCCCACTTGCAAACGTCAGCGAAGACAAAAAAGTAGTTTTAGGTTTGATTACAACAAAATCGCCAGAACTTGAAGATAAAGAGGCAGTAATTAAAAGAATTAAGGAAGCTTCAAAATATATTCCTCTTGAACGCCTTGCCTTAAGTCCACAGTGTGGATTTGCTTCCTGCGAAATCGGTAACAAACTGACAGAAGAGCAGCAGTGGGCAAAAATTGCACTTGTAAAAGAAATTGCAGAAGAAGTCTGGGGCTAAAAAGTTAAAAAATAAAAGCCAGAACTTATAAAAAGGTTCCCCGTGCAAAACGCGCGGGGATTTTTTTATGCACAAAATAAGTTTTATAAAAATTGTAAATTATTACGATTTTTGATTACGAATTTTCAATTTTTTCGGCAATGGTTTTAATCCAAGCCAATAATATCATTAAAGCAATTTTTAAAGATTAAAAACCTGTCATTATCATTAAGTGAAAAATAATTCCTAAAACCAAGTTCTGCATTATATCTTTTTATTACATTGCGAAACATTTCTCGTTCATTCTTTATAATCATATTTTTTGAAAGTTGCATAAAAAAATTTGAAAGCTCAACAATATGCTTTGGTAATCCTCTGCTTCCAGAACGTTCATATAATTCAGCAATTTCTGCATCATTGAGTATAGAGTAGATTTTTAAAGATTCTTCTGAATCAGAAAAAAGATAATATCTCCACCATTGTGTCCCAAGATAATTTCTTCTTTCTGAATAAAAATGGTCTTTTGAATTTCTCCAACGCCAATACACAACATCTGGTAATAATTGCAAATTTAAAAATTGCCACATGGGAAGTGTTGCGGCAACAGAAGGTGTAATATTCATTTTTTTATAAATAAAACTTCCAAGCTCTTTATCAAATTTCAGTTTTAAGGAATTACCAACATTGTTATCAATATCACCAAAACCGTATTTTTTAGCAAGATTAATCACTTCCAGTCGCAACGAATCGAGCTCTTCATATAAAACCATATCTCCAACGCCTGGGGGAACAAGTTTGTTTTCAGTTAACGGTTCAAAGGCAAATTGTCTGCCTTCCAGTTTTTTATATATTTTTTCTGGTTCATCATCAATTACTGGATAAACACGAATTATATCCTCATTATTCATCTTACTCATCTCCAAAAACATATTCTTGAATTGCCGTATACAAGGCATTTCGTTGTTCCTCGCCTTGATTTACCATTTCCTTTAACGAAGACAAGTCTTTCTCAGCAAAGTACTTTTCTTTTACTTCATTCAGAATCTTCGAATAAACAGCGCGCAAGGTAAAAGCATTTTCATCAAAAGATTCAGAAAGTTCGTCGAGGCCATTTTTCTTGTCAAGCGCATCAAGAATAACAGTTCTGTAAACATCAAACATAATCATCTTTAAAAGATATTTTGCGGCAATGTCATTTTCTAAATCTGAATTTATTTTTTTGAAAAGGGGGTGGTCTGTGTTAAAAAACAAAGTGTATGTAGCATTAAAATTGCTGTCCAAATCAATATATTTTTTACGTAGATAATATAAAGCATTTTTTGCGATTCCATGCCGCTCCTTAAAGGAAACCGCCTTTACAGGAAAAAGAGCCTGTCCTCCCTCCAGATACAACACTTCAGAAGTCTTAAATATAACAG
>CAVKVK010000133.1:0-3795 GCA_963659855.1 Parabacteroides distasonis
GCTCTTTTTTTTTCCGAAAATTTGAGCATGAAAAAGTCTTTTATTTTTACTTTTTTTACTGTTTTTTTGTTTTGCCCGCTTTTTGCAAAGGAAGTTTTGAGCTCGGACACTTATGATTACGATAATCTTGTAACTTCGGTACGTGGAGTTCATTCTCCGATCATTTCTGATGATTACATTCTTTTTACGGCGGAAAAAAATTCTCGCAGTGTGGGAATTGTTTTTGATTTTGAAAATTTCAGTAAAATTCATGCTTTTTCGTTAAGAAGAACTTATGATTCCGAAGGTGAACAGACTAATGCCTGGTATTTTTATGCTTTTAAGATTCCAGCAAAGTCAAAAAGAATTTCTTACAAACTTATAATTGACGGACTTTGGACAACGGATCCGACAAATCCAAACACATTTTATGACGAAGAGAATTCTCTGACGCTTTCGTATGTTGATATTCCTCAGACAAAGTCTGTTGCAACCGAAAAAACTGACAACGGTTTTACAAAATTTGTGTGCACAGGTGAACCAGGACAAAAAATCCGCATTGCAGGAACTTTTACAAACTGGGACAGCTGGATTTACGAAATGAAAGAAGTTTCTCCTGGAAAGTATGAACTCTCTCTTCCGCTCCCTGCAGGAACCTACTACTACGCATATTTTACCGGTTTAAAAAGCTTTATAGACAAAACAAATCCAAACAAAGCCTACACAACCGACGGAAAAATTGTTTCTGCAATTACGGTAAATTAACAAAACTGTAAACGCAACAGGGATAGGAATGGCCGCGAAGCGGGTGCGCAGCACCAAAGGCGCGTAAGACGCCGTAGCCATGAATAGCCCGGCCGGCACAAAGTGCCGGGTTGCCCATAAAATCTAAAAAAATGCCTAGTATTTCAATAAAAAGTGCAAAATGATACAATCACTTTTAACGAGGTGACTTTTACTATGTATCCATTTGAGAACATTGAGCCAAAATGGCAGAAATACTGGGACGAAAATAAAACTTTTAAGGCTGTTGAGGACGAGTCGGTTCCTAAAGAAAAACGACGCTATATTCTTGATATGTTTCCTTACCCGAGCGGAGCGGGATTGCACGTTGGACATCCGGAAGGATACACGGCAACAGACATTTATTCACGCTTTTTGCGCATGAACGGCTACAACGTTTTGCATCCGATGGGTTACGACGCTTTTGGTTTGCCGGCAGAAAACTATGCAATCAAGACAGGAACTCACCCTGCTGAAACTACTTTTAAGAATATTGAACATTTTACACAGCAGATTAAGGCTCTCGGTTTTTCTTATGACTGGGACCGCGAAATAAAAACCTGCACTCCAGACTATTACAAATGGACTCAGTGGATTTTCCTTCAGCTTTACAAAAAAGGCCTGGCTTACGAAGCTCAGACTCCAATCAACTGGTGTCCTTCCTGCCTTACAGGCCTTGCAAACGAGGAAGTAAAAGAAGGTCACTGCGACCGCTGCGGCGCTCAGGTTACACACAAGGTTATTCGACAGTGGATTTTAAAGATTACAGCCTACGCTGACCGCCTTTTGCAGGATCTCGACACTCTCGACTGGCCGGAAAGCGTAAAGGCAATGCAGCGCAACTGGATTGGGCGTTCTGTAGGTGCGGAAGTTGACTTTACAGTTGCAGACAAAGACGGAAAGGCTACAGAGCAAAAGCTTACAGTCTACACAACAAGATGCGACACTCTCTTTGGCGCTACTTACATGGTTGTTTCGCCTGAGCATCCTTTAATCGAAAAACTTACCACAGCTGAACAAAAAGAAGCCGTAGAAAAATACCGCGAAGAAGCTGCAAAAAAATCTGACCTTGAACGCACCGACCTTGCAAAAACAAAGACCGGCGTTTTTTCAGGAAGCTACGCAATTACCCCGGTAAACGGAAAACTCATTCCAATCTGGGTTGCAGACTACGTTCTTATTTCTTACGGAACCGGCGCAATTATGGCTGTTCCTGCTCACGACACACGCGACTGGGAATTTGCAAAAAAATTCAATCTTCCGATTATCGAAGTTTTAAAGAGCGAAGTTGACGTTCAAAACGAAGCATGGACTCAGGACGGAATCCACGTTAATTCTGAATTCTTAAACGGCTTGAACAAAAAAGACGCAATCGAAAAAATGCTCGAATTCCTGGAAGAAAAGAAAATCGGACACAAGGCTGTAAACTACAAATTGCGCGATTGGGTTTTTAGCCGCCAGAGATACTGGGGAGAACCAATTCCTCTCGTTCACTGTCCTTGCTGCGGAACTGTTCCTGTTCCAGAAGATGAGCTTCCGCTTGAACTCCCTGCAGTAAAAACTTACCAGCCTACAGGAACCGGCGAAAGCCCTCTTGCAGGAATCGAAAGCTGGGTAAACTGCAAATGTCCAGAATGCGGCGGAGACGCAAAACGCGAAACAAACACAATGCCACAGTGGGCAGGAAGCTGCTGGTATTATCTTCGCTACATTGACCCGAAAGACAATGCAAGTTTCTGCGCCAGTGACAAAGAAAAATACTGGATGCCAGTTGACCTTTATGTTGGTGGAGCAGAGCACGCAGTTCTTCACCTTTTGTATGCGCGTTTCTGGCACAAAGTTTTGTACGACTGCGGTGTAGTTTCTACAAAAGAGCCGTTCCAGCGCCTTATCAACCAGGGAATGATTACATCGTTCGCATTCCAGAGAAAATCAAAATCTCTCGTTGCAGTTGACGCAGTTGAAGAAAAAGACGGCAAATACTACGCAAAAGACGACGGCGAAGAGCTTGAGCGCGTTGTAGCAAAAATGTCAAAATCGCTCAAAAACGTTGTAAATCCAGACGAAATGATAAAAACTTACGGAGCTGACAGTGTGCGCATGTACGAAATGTTCATGGGACCGCTCACAGTTTCTAAGCCATGGAACACACAGGGCTTGATCGGCGTTAACCGCTTCCTCGACAAAATCTGGAATCTGTCAGAAAAGCCGATGAGCGACGTTGACATTACAGGAAAACTCGACAAGGACCTTGCTGCCTTGCGCAAAACTTACGCTAAAACCGTAAAAAAAGTTACGGAAGACACAAACAACCTCGACTTTAACGTTGCAATCAGCCAGATGATGATTTTCGTAAACGAAGCTTCAAAGTTTGATTCAATTCCAAAAGCAATGTGGGAAGGATTTGTCTTAATGCTCTCTCCATACGCTCCGCACCTTGGCGAAGAATTGTGGTCAAAACTCGGACACACAAAAACAAACGCTTACGAGCCATGGCCGACATTCGATGAAAGCTACTGCAAAGACGACACAAAAGAGTTCCCAGTTATGATTAACGGAAAACTCCGCGCCAAGTTTGAAGCCGCAGCCGACACCGACAGCGCAACTCTCGAAGCATTGGCAAAAGAAACCGACGGCTACAAAAAGTTCACCGACGGAAAAACGGTAGCAAAAATCATCGTTGTTCCAGGCAAACTCGTTAACGTAGTTGTAAAATAAAAAAAACGTCATTAAAAAAATGACGCAAATCAACACTTTAAAACTAAAAATCCCCTGAACATTAGTTTTCAGGGGATTTTTTTATGGGCGCTCCCTGCCGTCCGGCAGGTCGGGCTGCTCCAGGTTCCGCTTACGCTCCATTGGCACTACGTGCCAACGCTTACGCGCCTTCCGTATCCCTAGCGCGTATTCTTCCAGGCATCGATAAATTCAATCATAAACTGCTGCACATCGCTAAACCATTTTTTCTGAAACTTGCAGGCTTCAGTTCCAATGTAGCGGAAATGCCAGCTTTCCCAACGATAACCTGTTACA
>CAVKVK010000134.1:0-3631 GCA_963659855.1 Parabacteroides distasonis
GTAGTAAAGTGTTAAAAGGTCACCGTAAGAGTTTAATTCCATGATTTTTTTGGATTCGCCGTTTGCAATATAAAAAAAACCGTCAATCATGGTCATATAAGTATTTATGCTGCCAAAAGAACTTAGATTAAAAAGATTTAATTCATCTTCGAAACTTCCATAGTTTATTGTAAAAAGTTCTTTTTCGGAAATTGAAGCAACTCCGTTTGTTCTACTGCAGGAATTCAAGAGAAAAAAAGAAAAAGCCAGACTAAAAAAGCAGGCAGTTTTAAAACATTTATGCATAACAAATAAAAGATATTAAATTGAATTAAGAGCGTCAACTTTGAATAAAAAAAGAAAGACAGTTAAAAGAAAGTCATCTTAAAAAAAACAAAAAAAATCAAAACTAGTCAATTTTTTACAGTTTTTTTCCTATTCGTTAAGATAATTTTTTTGTATATTATAAACATTATGTTAGACAAAATTTTTACTGCGATTTTCGGTTCGCAAAATGACCGTGATGTAAAAAAATTAAAACCGATTGTTGAACTTGTTAATGCAAAAGAAGAATGGGCAAAATCTTTAGTCCCAGAAGACTTTCCTAAGCAAACCCAGATTTTTAAGGAACGACTTTCTAAAGGAGAATCGCTCGACGACATTTTACCAGAAGCGTTTGCTCTCTGCCGCGAAGCTGCTTACCGTGTTCGTGGCGAAAGAGCCTACGACGTTCAGATAATGGGTTCTATAAACCTTCATATGGGACGCATTACAGAAATGAAAACTGGTGAAGGAAAAACACTCGTTGCAGTTGCTCCTTCTTACCTTAACTCGCTTACAGGAAAAGGCGTTCACGTTGTAACTGTAAACGACTACCTTGCAGAACGCGATGCAAACACAATGCGTCCAGTCTTTGCATATCTTGGCTGTACAGTTGGTGCAATTCTTTCCAATATGGACAACGAAGCACGACGCCAGGCCTATGCCTGCGACATTACTTACGGTACAAACAATGAATTTGGTTTTGACTATCTGCGCGACAACATGCAGGTTGAATTAAGCCGCAAAGTTCAGAGAGGATTTAACTATTGTATCGTCGATGAAATCGACTCAATTCTTATTGATGAAGCCCGCACACCATTGATTATTTCTGGTGCCGGAGAAGACGACACATACAAATATTACGAAGTTGACAAATACGTCGGCGAATTTACAGAAGTAAAAAAAGATCCTGCAACAGACGACTATCCGGACGAAGTTCAGATGACGCCGGAAGAAAGAGCTGCAATGAAAGGCGACTATAAAATTGACGAAAAGGCAAAGCGCATTTCATTTACAGACAAAGGAATGGATCATATTGAAAGAATCCTTCATCAGCACAATTTGATTCAATCTGGAACAAAACTCCAGGACGAACAGAACTTTGAATTCCTTCATTACTTTACACAGGCACTCCGTGCTCACCTTCTCTATCAGAACGATGTTGACTACGTTGTAAAAGAAGGACAGGTTCAGATTGTAGACGAGTTTACAGGACGTATTCTCGAAGGAAGACGCTATTCAGACGGTCTGCACCAGGCAATTGAAGCAAAGGAACACGTAAAAATTGCACAGCGCAACCGCACAATGGCAACCGTAACATTCCAGAACTTTTTCAGAATGTACGACAAACTTTCTGGTATGACAGGTACAGCGCAGACAGAAGCAGTTGAATTTGCAAAAATCTACAAACTCGACGTTGTTGCAATTCCAACAAATCTTCCGGTTGCCCGCGTAGATGAGCAGGACGAAGTTTACTTAAACGAAGAAGACAAGTGGCACGCAATCGTAAAAGAAATAAAAGCTGCACACGAAAAAGGTCAGCCGATTCTCGTTGGTACAGTTTCTGTTGAAAAATCAGAACATCTTTCAGCCCTTCTTACTCAGGCAGGAATAAGACACGAAGTTTTAAATGCAAAAAACCATGCCCGCGAAGCTTTGATTATTGCAGAAGCCGGTGCAAAGGGCGCTGTAACAGTTGCAACAAACATGGCAGGCCGTGGTACAGATATTAAGCTCGGCGGAAGTTACGAAACGAGAGCCGTAAAACGCGCCGGAACAAACGCAACTCCAGAACAGTTAAAAGAAGCCATTGCAATCGAAAAAGAAAAATGGCTTAAAGACTACGAAGAAGTAAAATCACTCGGTGGACTTTACGTTATTGGTTCAGAACGCCATGAATCGCGCCGTATCGACAACCAGCTGCGCGGACGTTCAGGACGTCAGGGCGACCCGGGACGTTCAAAGTTCTTTATTTCTATGGACGACGACCTTATGAGACTGTTCGGCGGAGAGCGAATGAAGCACATAATGTCAAAAATCGGAATGGAACCAGGTGAACCGATTTATCATCCATGGCTTACAAAAGGAATCGAAAACGCTCAGAAAAAAGTAGAAGAGCGCAACTTTGAAATCCGTAAAAATCTTATTGACTACGACGATGTATTAAATGATCAGCGTGAATTTATCTATGAACAGCGCGACGGTATTCTTTCAGATGACAAACTTTCAGAAAGAATCATGTCAACAGCCCGCGACTATCTTGAACAGTGGTTCTCAGATTATTCACATAACCGCAGAGACGGACTTACAACGCTTTTAGCACAAATCCGCGAAAACTTTGGAGTTCAACTGCCGGCTCAGGACACAACAGTTGACAGCGTGCTTGCTTTGCTACAGAACGACATTACAGAAAAAGAAAGTTTAGTTGGACACGAACAGTTCAATATGTTTATCCGCTATCAGTATTTGCAGTTAATCGACAGAAAGTGGCTCGACCAGCTTGAATTCCTTGACGGATTAAGAGAAGCAGTTCACCTGCGTTCATATTCTTCAAAAAATCCGCTGACAGAATACAAGATTGACGGTTTTAACGCATTTGAAGAAATGATTGAAAATATCCGCCTTACAATCGCAGGACGCGTATTTAAAGTCAGAATCCAGATTAACCCTGCCCCACAGCCAGCAGAACGCAACATTCAGATGAATGCACAGCATCAGCAGGCACAGAGCATGAGCGATCAGGCAAATTCAAATATAAACGCATACAAAAGCCAGCAGGAAGCAAGCCGTGTTATGGCAAACGGAAGACAAGGTCAGAGCGTAACCGTAAGAAGAACAATTCCAAAAGTTGGACGCAACGATCCTTGCCCGTGCGGAAGTGGAAAAAAATACAAACAGTGCCACGGAAGATAAAAAAATAAGGAGGGAGAAAGTATGAGGAATCTTTTAATTATTTGTGCCGGAATGTTTGTTGTTTATAACATTGGTTATTTTTTCGGTAAATATTTTGAGAAGAAGGATCTAGAAAAAAGACAGTAACACAAAAAGACATCTAAAAATAAAAATGCACCCAAAACTTTGGACAAATAAAGTTCAATTTTTCGGGTGCATTTTTTTATATGTCGCTACGCTTATGTTCCTTAGAATATTCGAAATTCTGCTTTAGCTATTCTGTTATTCTTAACGCTTTTTTTAACGGACATTTCTTCTAAAAATACTTCTGAAGATTTTTCTTGCAAGAGGGCCTGATAAAAAAAGCTGGACAGGCAAAGCCATTGGTCCTACCCCCGTTTTTTGAACCACTTGAAAGGAGAGTTTTTCTGCCGTTAAA
>CAVKVK010000135.1:0-3628 GCA_963659855.1 Parabacteroides distasonis
GGTTCACAAAAAGCAATCGATATTATTAACCGTTTAACTTCTAGTTTGCAGGTTCGTCCGTTTGATTTTATCCGGCGGACAGATCCTTCTCATCTTTTAAACTTTATTCAGACTGAATATCCGCAGACAATTGCATTGATTCTGGCTTATCTTGAGCCAAGCAAGGCTGCAATTATTCTGCAGAATCTTCCTGCAGAAATCCAGCCGGAAGTTTCTCGTCGTCTTGCAACAATGGACCGAACTTCTCCTGATGTTTTGCGCGAAGTTGAACGCGTTCTTGAAAAGAAACTTTCTACATTGTCCAGCGAAGACTACACTGCTGCCGGTGGTGTTGAATCAATCGTTGAAATTCTTAACCTTGTTGACCGTTCTTCTGAAAAACAGATTATTGAATCTCTCGAAGAAGATGATCCGGATCTGGCAGAAGAAATCAAAAAGAGAATGTTCGTATTCGAAGATATTGTTATGCTCGACGACCGTGCAATCCAGAAAGTTCTGCGCGAAGTCGATACACAGGAACTTGCAAAAGCGCTCAAGTCTGTCGATACTGAAGTTCAGGACAAGATTTTCCGTAATATGTCAAAACGTGCTGCAAGCATGTTAAAAGAAGATATGGAATTTATGGGACCTGTACGCTTAAAGGACGTAGAAGAAGCTCAACAGAAGATCGTATCTACAATCAGACGTCTCGAAGATGGTGGAGAAATCGTTATTGCTCGTTCCGGAGAAGACGAACTTGTTGTTTAGATTTTAAACGTGGCAAGGATTGGAGGGACGGCGAAGCCGTTGGCACGAAAGTGCCAATGTAGCGAAAGCGGAATCCCGGAAAGCCTGGTTTTTGCGGAGCAAAAAGCCACCCAAATACAAAAAAGAAAGGAAAAGAAATGAATAAAAACTTGTTTCAGCCAGGCGAAGTAAAAACAAAAACCGGAGAATTCAAACTCGGCCTTGTGCATACTTTTGAAGAGCCGGTTGAAGAAGTTGAAGTTGAAGAAGTTCCTCAGTATACAGGGCCTACGGCTGACGATTTAAAACGCGAAGCAGAACAGTTTAAAACTCAGTGGGAAGCAGAAAAGCAGCAGATGCTCGACGAGGCTCACGCTCAGGCTGACAAAATTATTGAAGAAGCAAAAGATGCCGCATTTGCAGAAGTAAAAAGACAAAGCGATGAGGCTCAGTCAATAAAGGCTAGTGCAGAAAACGAAGCCCAGAAAATTGTAAGCGATGCAAAGGTTCAGGCTGATGATATTGCAGCAAAAGCTCAGATTGAACGCGATGATTTAAAACGTTCAGCTTATGACGAAGGTTTTAAATCTGGTCAGGAAGCAGGTTTTGAAAGTGGCAAGGCTGAAGTTAACAGACTGATTGAACGTTCTCACAAAATCCTGGAAACGGTTTTAAATCGCCGTGAAGAAATTTTAAACGAAACTGAAGATCAGGTCGTTCAGCTTGTTTTGCTGATTGCTAAAAAAGTTGTAAAAATTATGTCGGAAAATCAAAAACAGGTTGTAATGGCAAATGTTCTTTCGGCTCTTAAAAAAGTAAAAACCCGTGGAAATGTTACAATCCGTGTAAATCTTGAAGACGTAAAACTTTTAACAGAGCATATAAAAGATTTTACAGCTCAGGTAGAAAATGTTTCTGGAATAACTCTTGTTGAAGACAGTTCTGTAGACAAGGGTGGCTGTATTGTAGAAACGGATTTTGGTGCAATTGATGCAAGAATTTCAAGCCAGTTGACCGAACTTGAAGGTAAAATTCTTGAAATTTCACCACTCAAAACTGTTCAAAAGAAAGAATCTCAAAAATAACCGTAGCTAGAGTTTTTGGCACAAACGCTTTAGGGTGGAAAAGCATGGAACAATTCTTTAGTAAATATTTAAAAACTGTCATAGATACAGAAACTATTTTGTATACCGGGCGCGTAACTGCAATCAAGGGACTTATGATTCGAAGTTCAGGTCCGTATGCAAAAATTGGAGAACTGTGCACAATAAAAAATGCAGATGGTTCACAGTTAACGGCAGAAGTTGTTGGTTTTGATACAGAAGAAAACGTTGTCAATTTAATGGCTTATGGCGACACAAAAGGAATTGTTGCGGGTAGCGAAGTTGTTGCAAGTGGCAGGGAACTTCGTGTTCCTGTTGGAAACAAGCTTCTTGGAAGAGTAATAGATGCTCTTGGCCGCCCTTATGACGGCAAAGGTTCTTTGCAGAATGATGATTTTTATCCGGCAATTGCTCCGGCTCCAAATCCATACACAAGAAAAGATATTAACAGACGCATTGTTACTGGTGTGCGCGCAATAGATTCTCTTTTAACGTGCGGAAAAGGGCAGCGCATTGGTATTTTTGCCGGTTCTGGTGTTGGAAAGTCAACCCTGCTTTCTATGATTGCCCGCAATACAAACGCAGACATAAATGTTATTGGCCTTATTGGAGAACGTGGACGCGAAGTTATGGACTTTATTGAACACGATTTAGGGCCTGAAGGAATGAAGCGTTCTGTCGTTGTCGTTGCAACAGGAGATCAAAGTTCAATTTCTCGACTCCGTGCAGCGTATACTACAACTGCGATTGCAGAATATTTTCGTGATCAGGGAAAAGACGTTATGCTTATGATGGACAGCGTAACAAGATTTTGTCACGCTCAGCGGGAAATTGGAACTGCAAACGGCGAACCTCCGACACAAAGCGGCTATCCTGCAAGCGTTTGGGATATGCTTCCAAAATTGCTTGAACGGACAGGAACAAATGACAAAGGCTCCATTACTGCTTTTTATACAGTTCTTGTTGACGGTGACGACTTAAACGAACCTGTAAGCGATAAAGTCCGCGGAACTCTTGACGGACACATTGTTTTAAGCAAAAAACTTTTTAAGGAAAGGCATTTTCCTGCAATCGATATTACAACTTCAATCAGCCGTCTTTGGGACGACGTTACAGGCCCGCAGACTCAAAAAGCTGTAAACAAAGTAAGTCGTTTGATTTCAATCTACGAAGAAAACAAAGATATGATAAATGCCGGAGTTTATGCAAAAGGCAACAGCCCGGAAATTGACGAAGCAATCGACAAACACGCCGCAATCGAAGAACTTTTAACACAATCAAAAACGGATCATTGTTCAATCGAAAATACTTTGCAGATTTTAAGCGCAGTTTCTGGAATCGAAATTCCAGAAGACGAAACTGACGAACTTGCAGGCCAGGGCAAAAAATCAACTGCTCAGCTTGTTCAGGAACGCAAAATTGATGACGTTGCTTCTTCAAATGAACTTTCAGTCGAAAA
Organism: Parabacteroides distasonis; assembly: GCA_963659855.1. GTDB lineage: Bacteria > Spirochaetota > Spirochaetia > Treponematales > Treponemataceae > Treponema_D. The sequence continues at coordinate 3,289 of CAVKVK010000135.1, forward strand.
TCAGCCATTAAACGCGGTTGACAATATTCTTGCAAAGACGGCAAATGCAATTAATTCAACTTCAGTTTCCCAGTAAATAAAAAACAGGCAGTTTTGAATGAAAAAATTTGTTTTTTCAATGCAAAAAATCCTCAATCTCCGCGAGTTTGAACAAAAGCAGGCACAGGCGGAGCTTGGAAAAGCCGTTACAAAAGAAGCTCAGATTCAGTCAACTTTAGATTTAGTTGGCGAGCAGCGCGTGCAGACAGTAAAAACTGCAGACAGCATAAAAGACGCCTATGAACTCTACAATCTCAATAACTACCTTGCTTTGTTAGATCAGCGCAAAGAAAAACTTTTG
>CAVKVK010000136.1:0-3611 GCA_963659855.1 Parabacteroides distasonis
ATTCTGTATTCGCCTTTTTGTTTTTTACCATTAACTTTTATTAAACCGTTTCGGATCGCCTTATAAAGCCCCGAAAGATTTTCCTGAGAAAGAAGGGTTCGTACAATTTTGTCTAATCTTCTGCCTTCGTCATCTTTACCTGCAGAAAAATGTATAAATTCCATAAACGCTTATTATACCACCTAGACAAAAAAACGTATACGAATAAAATATTGCGTATGTTTAAAGTTTTATGGGAACAGATTTCTTCTCTTATTTCTTCACCAACTTTTTTGGCCTGCGTTTTCAGCTGGTTTTTGGCTCAATTCTTAAAAACTCTCATAAAACTCTTTGGTGGAAAAATTCACAGTGTAAAAGAACTTATTGAACTTTTAATCTGGCGCACCGGCGGAATGCCTTCGAGCCACAGCGCTTTGGTTGCCTGTCTTTGCACCTGCGTCGGCATAAAATCAGGAATAAATTCTGATGTCTTTGTTTTAGCATTCTGCTTTTTTATGGTTACAGTCCGCGATGCTGTCGGAGTAAGAAGAGCAAATGGAATTCAGGCAAATATGATTAACAGAATCGGTAACCTGTTAAAAGATCAGGGGCTGGTTCAGGAATATAAAAACCTTAAGGAAGTTCAGGGGCACAGCCCGATGGAAGTAATCATTGGTTCAATTCTTGGTTTCTTTGTCGGCATTGGTTTTCTTGTTTTGTAGACTAAAATGAAGTATTCAAAAAAACTCGTTTTTTCCGCCCTTATTTTTCTTGTTTCTGTTTTTGCGTCTTTTTGTTTTCATACAGTTCCAGAAAGCCAGTTATGGAAAGGTTATAAAATTCTTTATGTAAAATCAGAAAAACTTTCAGAATCAAATATTTATTCAATTTTGCAAAAAAATAAATGCACAGACGTTGTAAGCCGTGTAAATCAGAAAATTCCGATTTCTTCAAAAATGGCACCGATTCAAGTGCAGGAAAAAAATTCTTATCTTTTTACACGAGACAATTTTTTTACTGATAAATCAAAAGAATTTTTTGTCTTTTATGTTCCAGATAAAAATACACAGAATCTGGCAGATGCAGTTTTAGAAATAAAAGGATACCCGCAAACGACAGTTTCTACCGACAGTGGAAGTGTTTTTCCGTGGATTTGTCCGGTTATAACTTTTATTTTTGCAGGAATTCTGCTTTATCTGACAAAGAAAAAATTAAACTTTTTGCTTGTCTGCATTCCGCTTGTTCTTTTAAGTCTTTGCAGGCCCTGGTACACAGTCTGCGCTGCAATTTGTCCCGTGCTTTTTGCAGATTTTCTTTTAATAAAGATTTATAAACGCAAAGGTCTTTTTAACGATTTAACAAACGGAATTTTTATTCTTCCGCTCGTTGTTTTGCCGTTAATGGTTTTGTTTTTTTCTTCTGCATTGAGTGCATTTTTGTTTGCCCTTAGTTTTTGCGGCGGCTGGGCTTTATTGACCGTTTATGAAGAAATTTATTCACTCATTTTTTTGAATTCCTCTGACACAAAATTCAATTTTGTGTATATAAAAAATTCTTCTGCTGTAAAAACCGTAAACAAAAAAAGCATAATTTTATTACTCGCACTTTTTGCATGTACGTTAATTCTTTTTGTTTTTTCTTCGATTTTTCGGGGAATTTCTGCAGATTCAACTTCTTCCGTGCGCCCGGCACTTCCGGGACCTTTAACACAAAAATCAAAATCTTCAGAAAATTTGTTGCCGGATTTAACTGATTTTATGAACTGGAGCTGGCAGACAGTTTCTTTTCCTTTTAGAAAATTGAATTCTAACAACGACGAAAAAAAAGACAGATTTGGCGAAACTGTTTCTATTCCAGATTACGCAGAAAGTGCAGATGGATTTATTTATAAAAAGCAGACAAAAGTTTTGAGTTATGATTCTTCCTTTGTGCGTTCAATTTATGATAAACTTGAAGAAAATGATTATCCTTCATTAGAAAAGCTTATGCTTTCTCAAGGTAAAAATACAACTTACGGATATACAAAAAATACAGGAACAAGTTCAGAAAAAGCGGTTTCTTTTGTTTTAATATTTTTAGCCGCAATTCCTTTGATTTTGAGTCTGTATTTTATTGCGAGTAATATAAAAGATGAGACCTATATATAGTTTTCTTTCTGAAGATGCAGGACTGATTACAAAAACTGTAAGCGGTTTTATTCCTTCAACAGCCTTAATTCCTCTAAAAAAAATCGGGCAGGACGAAGTTGAAATTCTAGTAAAATGCGGAGACTCAGTAAAAGAAGGGCAGGTTATTGCACGTTCTTCAGATTACTGCGTTCATTCGTCAATTCCGGGAACTGTAGAAAATATCATTCATTGTGAATTTGCCGACGGAAGTGAAGGTTATGCTGCAAAAATAAATTTAGGCGGAACTTTTTCGTTTACAGGAAAAAAACAACTTGAACTTGACTGGAAAGACAAAGACAGTTCTACAATCTGTTTTTTATTAAAAGAAAACGGCGTTGTAAATACATTTTTAAAACGAGAACCGTTGAACCGCCAGATTCAAAACCTGGATAAAACAAAGCAAAGACTTTTAGCTGTAAGACTTTATTCAGAAGATCCAAGTAGAATTACAGACGGCTTTGTAACTGAACATTATTTTGAAAAAATCAAAACTGGTAGCGCGATTGTTGCAAAGGCAATAAATGCCAAAGGAATTCTTTTTGCAAGAGATGTAAATCAAAAAAATCTTGATTTTTCCATTGATGGTTGCCAGATTCCAGTTAGCGACATTGCAGTTGATTCAAAAGGTTACCCGAATGGTTTTATAAACGAAATTTCAGCAAAAGCAAAAACTTTATTAAAAAACACAGAATTTGCAACAGCAGGAATCAGAGATTTATACATTGACAGCGTAACTGCCTTAAATGTTTATAATGCAGTTGTATTAAATAAAAGCCAGATTACAGCAAACGTTCATGTAAGCGGAGACTGTCTTAACGCAGCCTGCGTAATTGAAGTAAAAATCGGAACAACTCTTGAAGAACTTGCAAAACAATCCGGCGGATTTAAAAGACCTGTTGGAAAAATAATAATCAACGGAAAACTCACGGGAAATTCTGTTGCTGCGATGGATATTCCGGTTTCTAAAGGTGTAAAGTCAGTTGCTTTTATTCCTTTTAACCAGCTTCCAGATCAGGAAGAACAAAAATGTATTCGCTGCGGAAACTGCATAAAAATCTGTCCATTAAATCTTTATCCGGAAAGTCTTCTTCGCTGCTATAAAAACAAAGATTTTAACGATCCTTCACTTGAACTTATTCAAAAAACTGCCGTGCTCTGCACGGAATGTTCTCTTTGTAATTCAGTTTGTCCGGCAAGACTTCCGCTGAGTCAGACAATTGCAAAACTAAAAAAAGGAAACTTTGATGAAAAATAAAATATCAATAACATTAAAACCTTTTACTTTTTTATTTTCTTCCTCAAAAACAAATTCTCTTTTTATTCTGTTTTTTTTACTTCCACAGGTTTTTATGCTTTTTTTAACAAAAAGCTGGTCAAACCTGATTATTATTGCTTTAACAACGATTGCAAGTTTGCTGGCTGAATTCTTTGAAAAACTCTATAAAAAAGACAAAACTGAATATC
>CAVKVK010000137.1:0-3592 GCA_963659855.1 Parabacteroides distasonis
TCCTGTCCCATGCGATTTCCAACTCCGCCAGCAGTTATTAAAGCTATATTCATTTGTTTATCCCCTCTTCATAGCAATCAATTTTCTCTTCCCGAATTCCGCAATCTGCGAAAATTCCTTTCTGCAAAGCACACAGGCGCCCGCCAGCAGCACGGCGTTCACCGCGTAGTTCCAGCCGCCTAATCTGTCACCAAAAAGAACCACGATGCACTGCAGCGAAAGCAAAATGTAAAGCGCATAGTCCCTTAAAACCGCAACTTTCAGGCTCATTATTTTTTTTGCCCTGCGCATCCGCATAATCCACACGACCAGATACGAAGCCGCCGTCGAGACTGCCGCTCCGAGAGTCCCGATAAAATGAATCAGGACAATATTCAAAACTATGTTCAAGACAGCTCCGGCCAGTGTCGAGGTCGCAAAGCTTTTAGAGTCCTTCACAGCTGCGAATATTCCGCCAAGGTAGCCTGAAAGCGAGCCGAAAACCACGGAGACAAGCAGAAAAGGAACATATTTCCACGCTGCAAAAAAGTCTTTCGCGTATAAAATATGGGCAAGCGGCTTTGAAAGAACAATCAGAACAGAGCAGACAATGCACATCGCGACATTGTAAAATCCGTACATCTTTGAAAAGAATCCGTTTTTGTCTTCCCTGTCAAAATCCTGGACTGCGGAAAGAGTCCACGCCTGGCTGAAAATCAGCTGGAACATCGAAAGAATTGAAGGAATTTTGTACGCCACAGAATAGATTCCGTTCTCGACAATTCCGCACATCGCCGTGACAATATAGCGGTCTGAGACATTGTTCACCCACCACGACACGCTGTTCAGCGTCATCGGGCATGAATACGAGAGCATCTGTTTTTTGAGAGCCCTGTCCTGCCGCCTGATTTTTATGAATCGGAAAATCTTAAGAGAGACGCAAAGGTAAAGAATCTGAAAAAGAGTTCCTGAGATTGTGGCAAGATAATAGCCTTTTAGCCCGAGATGAAGCGGAAGCAGGAAGATTATGTTGAGCGCAATCATCACCGCCGAGCAGAGCACGCCAGAAACCGAGACGTCTTTTACACGGTCAAGACCACGCGCATAGTTCAATAAAAGCTGGCAAAGAGCATTCACCGCGAACATCAGAAAAAGAAAAAGCGGATACTCGTTGAAAAGCGGCAAAAAGCCAAAGAAAAGATTAAAGGCGATAAATCCCGCAAAAACAAGAAGTGAATAAAAGTAATATTTTAAGCTGATAGAGACAATTCCGTCCTTGGAAAGATTTTTGTCCAGAAGAAAAACCGTCGTCGCGTCCGAGATATTCAGAGTAAGAATCGGAACAAATAGTGCAACCGTCGCAGAGTAAAGGTCGTAAGTTCCGTACTCGCTGGAAGTAAGCACGCTTGTATACAGCGGCACAAGAAAAAACGCCAGAAGCTTGGTTCCGAACTGACCAATAGTGAGAAAAGCTATATTTTTTGCAAGATAACGTTTGCCTTTTTTCTCCGTTTCCATCTAAAAACAAAAACTCCTCAAAATTAAAAAACACTCCACAAAACCTGCTTCATGTTTCTTTTTTGTATTTGGGCGTGTCAGCAACTTGTTGCTTCAACAAGTTGCTGTCGGGCTTTCCGCACTTCGCTTTTCGCTCATTCGTCCGCTTCGATTGGCTTTGCCAATGCTACGCTCCAGAACTGCTTCGCAGGTGCTATAATCCCTCACGCATTTCTCAAACTTTCAATCTCCCTCAGAACTTTTCTATTCATCTTCCGCCTTTCCTTGTCGAACCACCAGCCGTATTTTCCAAAATATCTGAATGCGCTTTTTATGTGCGCTAGAAGCATTTTGCGGTTTTTGTACGATTCTTTCTGGTGGTCGTGGATTATCTGAACGCCTGGAAAATACAGCGTTTTTGAAATACGGTGCAGGCGTCGAATCAGGTCAAAATCTTCAAAGTACATAAAAAATCTGTCGTCAAAGAAAATATTGTTTTTTGCAAGAATGTTAAGACGCATGAACATAAAGCAGCCTGAAAGGCACGGCGGATTTATCACCTTGTCGTAGCCAAAATTTTTCAGGCAGTAGCGGTCGTTTTTCTTTTCGCTCCACTTTGTTTTTGGCAGAAAGCGACGGAAAATCAAATCGCCAGGAGCCGGAAGCAGTTTGCACAGATATTGGATTTCACCGTTCGGGTACACAACCTTTGGAAGCACATAAGAGGCGTCAGGATTTTTGTCCATAAAATCTATAAGAGCCGGCAAAACTTCCGAACCAAAACGGATATCCGGATTCAACACAACGTGATACCCGCTTTCGTTTTCAATTGCCTCGTGCATTGCAAGATTGTGGCTTGCGCCATAGCCTAAGTTTTCGTTGTGAATGTAGCGGATTTTTGTAATGCCGTTTTCTTGTGAACGTTTTTCTAAAATCCTCCATTTGTCGTTCGGGGAATTATCAATAATATAAAGCGTTTCCACACAGCCAGAGTCAAAAACAGATTTTAAGACATTTTCAATCTGCAAACGTGGAGTATTATATAGAACAATGCTTGCACTAAGTTTTTTCGCGATCATTTTGCTGCCTCCGCATTACGTCTGTTTCCAAAAAACTTATGCTGAAAACTTTCAAGCAAATATGCGCATAAAAAAGAAGTTCCCAAAACAGCAAAAATTGCAAATCCGCTCATTTTTTCAAAAACGCCGAGCGAAACAAAGCACATTGCAAGCGGATAATGAACCAAATACAAACTGTACGAATAATCAGTTTTTCTCCCGATGTTTGCAAAAATCTTTAGATTCAAGCCCAAAAACATTACGCAGACAGAAAGGCAAACTGGTGTAACAAAAGCGGAAACAAAAGAAATCTTAAAAATATTCAGCAAAACAAGAAGCGTAAGACATGGCAAAAAAGCGGGTTTCAACTTTAAAAAAAGTTTTTCGCCATAAAAAGCAAAAATCATTCCGCTTACAAAATACGAGATAAATGACGGAAGCTGATTATTCAATGCAGACGGAAGCGCAGTTTTTTCAGTTACAAACGGCATAAGCACCTCGTACAAAACGGAAAGCAGATACAACGCGATAAGCACCATACAACCGTACCCCCCCCCGTTAATTTTTTCGCGCAGTTTATTCACTGCAAAAACAATAAAAGGGAGAAAAACATAAAAACCAAGTTCAACTTTAATAGTCCACAAAGAACCGTTGACACTTCCAGTTAAAGCCAAGCCTTCAAAAACTCCAGGAAGACAAGGCTGAATAAAATTCAAAGTTAAAAAATTTGCTGCAAGATACTTATAAAAACCAGCATTAAAAAAATATTCCCGCAGGGGCAAAACAGAAAAAAAAGAAAGTGCCACCGCCACAACAAAAACTACAAGCCAGTATTGAGGCAAAATCTTTTTGCATCGCTTTAGTGCATATTCTTTAATTGAATTGCTTTTAAAAAATGACCGGGCGACCCAAAATCCGCTCAAAATAAAAAAAACATTCACGGCAATTCCGCGCAAATCAAAGCAAGGAAGTTTTACTCCGCTTAAAACAACGCAATGCTCATAAATTACGATTAAACAGCAGACAAGGCGGATAAAGTTGAATGAGTTGTCTTTTAA
>CAVKVK010000138.1:0-3495 GCA_963659855.1 Parabacteroides distasonis
TGACAATGGGTACAAAAATCGTTGTAATGTCAGAAAAACGCATTCAGCAGATTGGTGCTCCACTTTATCTTTACAACCATCCAATCAACAAATTTGTTGCTGGATTTATTGGAACTCCTCCAATGAACTTCTTTAAAGTAAAGATCGAAGCTAACGGCGACGGTGTTGTTGCAAACGAAGGAAGCTTTAAACTTGTTCCAACTGCAGATCAGCAGAAACATCTTAAAGCTTATGTTGGTAAAGAAGTCTGGTTTGGCGTTCGTCCAGAAGATCTTATTTACCAGGACGCACCAGCTGCAGAAAACAACATTTCTTTGAAAGTTACAAACAAAGAACCACTTGGTGCAGAAACACACGTTTTTGTACAGATTCAGAATTCAAAGGTTGTTGCAAAATGTCATCCTTCTGTAAACCCAAAACTTGGCGACACAGTAAACTTTGTTCCAAGAATGGAAAAATGTAAGTTCTTTGATTCTACAACAGAAGTAAACATCTGCGAACCAGAAATCGAAAAAACATGGTAATTTAATTACCGTAAAAGGCCGGCATTTTTATGCCGGTTTTTTTTGTTTAAAAACAATTCTAAAAAATGTTGTAAAAAATTCCGTATCGTTTATCGCTAGAAAAAACCTGAATCCGTCATAAATAAATTTTAATTGAAATATCGTATTAAAAATATTATTCTTTTTTTATGAACGTTTTTGCTCTTTTTGCACTTGGTATTGTTCCTCTTTTGACTGTTTTTCTGCTTATGGTAATTCTTGTAAAAGGGCTTAAACTTCGTTTTGCAATACTTGCGTGTATAGTTGGGCTTGTAACTGTTGTTCCTGCAAGTGGAGTTCAGTATTTTATACTTCGGTTGCCGATTTTTATGGCAAATACAGTTGTAAATCTGTTAGTTACGGCAATTATTTTTAATGGTCTTATAGAAGAATCTTTTAAGATGCTTTTTATGTCATTTTTGCCGTCTAAAAAGTTGTCTTTGAATGCATATTTTTCGTGCGCCCTCCTTGCGGGTCTTACTCTCGGAAGTTTTGAATCTCTGATTTATGTTTTAACTAAACTTAGCGGAACAATTGCTCCATTAAGTTCAGAAGCTTTGGTTAATCTGCTTCTTGCAAGAGCGGGAACAAGTGTTTTAATTCATACATTTTGTGCCGGTTTAACTGGACTTTATCTTTGGATGTTTAAGAAAAAGCAGACGCACATTATGCCGTTTGTCTGGGCCGTTCTGTTGCACGGAATTTATAATTTTTTTGCCGGTTTTAAGAATGGATTTTATTGGTTTGCCATAATTGCAATTCTTTTTACGATTCTTGAATGTAGAATCTGGTACAAATATAATTCTTTAAGTGATACAGGTGTTGACATAAAACGTCATTAATTATAATATAGTCGAACACTACGACGCGGGGTAGAGCAGTTGGCAGCTCGTCGGGCTCATAACCCGGAGGCCGCAGGTTCGAGTCCTGCCCCCGCTATAAAGTTCTAGCCTTTACGGTCAGAACTTTTTTTTATTTTAAAGTTAAAGCGTTGATTTGATTTTCGGTTAAAACAAAATCTATTTGTTTTATTTTTTCCACTCTTTTATGTTTAATCCATACTTTTTGTTTAACACTTTAGCAAGCACGGTTCTGTGGCACTTTTTATAAGTTCCTGCTTTACAATCAGGATATTTTTGTTCATCTTTTACAGTATATTTTGTGTCTAAATCTTCAAAACATAAAAGATAATAATCAAGACAAACGGCAATCTTCCAAAAATCACGATTTTCAATTTTATGTCTTTTCAACATCTTTGAGTAACACGATGTATAACAATGCGTAATTAGTTTCATAAAGCAAGGTTTTAATAAATATTTATTCTTTGTCAAATAATTTTTAAATAATAATCAACACTCATTTTAACTTTTTTATAAAAGTTGATTTTAATTTTACAAATTTGCGTTTATTGTGAAAGCAGATAAAGAATTTTAATGCCTTAATTAACTTTCCACAAAATCCGTAGCATTTTTTTAGATTGTGTCTCCCCTAACTATGTTATTTTGTACACTTAGGGAGATACTATATCAAGTTTTATTGCCCAAAGTGGCATAAAAAAACAGTATCTGATTCGATTTTCTTGAAGAAAAAATCAGGAAAAAAGAGTGTTTCGCAGAAATTCAAAATTACGTAAAGATTACATAATCTCTATGTCATTTTAATATATAATGACATAGAAAATTATTGAGTCCCGAAATTGTTCAGTTATTAAGTTCTATTTATGAATAAAAAAGATTATCAAAATTACAAAAACAGAATAGCCAATGAAGGATTTTCTGTTGTTAGCGAAGGAACAGGTCCAACATTAGGAGAATTGTTTAAAAAAAATACGGAATGTCGCTTAAAGAGTATCAGAAAAAAGTGCAGAAGAAAAATAATGAAAAAAGAAAATAAAATTATTATCAAAGATATTTTATTTGGTTGTGCAGTTGGAGATGCACTTGGTGTTCCGTATGAATTTTTATCACGAAATACTTTTAATTGTACTGATATGAGTGAATATGGAACGCATTTTCAGGCAAAAGGAACCTGGAGTGATGATACTTCTATGACTTTATGTCTTGCTGATTGTATTGCAAAAGATTTTTCTGTAGAAAAGGTTGCGGATAATTTTTTGCGCTGGAAGAATAATGCGGATTTTACTGCGAATGGGAATGTTTTTGATATTGGAAATGCAACATTCGTAGCATTAAAAAAAATAGAAGAAGGAATAAAATGCACTCTTGCTGGTGGTACTGATGAATGGTCTAACGGCAATGGTTCTCTTATGAGAATTGCACCGCTTGTCTTACATACAATAAATATGCCTGAAAAATCACGATTTGATTTATGTAAAGAGGTTTCTTCGATTACGCATAGACACGATATTTCTATTTCAGCCTGCTTTATTTATCTTGAATTTCTTAGAACTCTTATTTTATCGAAAAGTTTGAAAGAAGCATTTTTAACTGCAATACAGACAAAAAACAGTCTTTTAAATTTTGGAATTAAAAAAAATACCGTTGATAAATTTTCTATGCTTAATGAAGAATTAAAAAACGTAGCAGAGAATAACATAAAATCAGGTGGATACGTTATTGATACATTGATTTCAAGTTTGTGGTGTGTACTGAATACAAATTCATACAAAGATGCTGTATTAAAGGCTGTAAATCTTGGTGATGATACAGATACAACAGGCGCTGTTACAGGCGCAATTGCAGGAATTCTTTACGGATATGAAAATATTCCTAAAAAATGGATTGAAGATTTAAAAAACAAAAAATTGATAAAGTCAATTATAGAATCTTTTTAATCTAATCTAAAAAGATGTGTTTTTATGAATAAGACTGAAAAAGCAATAATAAATTCTAAAAAATGTAAAGAATAGCATAAAAGAATCAGATGGAATAACTGTTAATTCGACCCTGTCATAAAATTTGTGTAAATGGCAGGGATTAATTAAAACCGGGAA
>CAVKVK010000139.1:0-3370 GCA_963659855.1 Parabacteroides distasonis
CGTCAGAGTGACCGTCTTCGCCCAAATCACTTTCTATTTCTATGCCACCAAGCATTAGTGGCCGTCCTTGAACAAGTGCGTGTTTGTCGTAGCCTAATCCTGTTCTGAGCATCTTTTTTTCTCCAGTTGAATTTTCTTCGTTGTTTTTGGTTTGAGAAATGTCCTGTTTATAAGTTATTTTTTTATTTATGACATCGCCTTCTGTAATCTTTACTTTTCCATTTGGAACAAAAAGATCCCAGATTTCTGTGTCGTCGGTGTATTCTTTACCAGAAAGAACTGCTTTTTCGTGTGCAGATAAAAGTTCATTCAATCTGAAAACCTGCGGAGTTTGAACTGCCGTAAGGCGGGAACGTAAAAGGTGTCTTTTTATAAAGCCGTTTTCGTCAATTTCGTCTTGAGTGTCTACCGGTTGAATTCCTGGAGTTGCTGCTCCAAATTCTAAGGCCGCTTTGTATGTTGAATTTATAATTTTTTCTGTAACAAATGGGCGGGCTCCGTCGTGAATAAAAACAATCGGATTTGAATTTTTAAAATATGTTTTTAATTCACTTAAAGCTTTAAAAACGCTTTCCTGACGGCTTTTTCCACCGGGTACAAATAAAAAGCGGGTTCCATTGTCTGCTTTTGTTTTTAACTGTGGGGCTGCAAAAAGTGCTTTTTTTGATTTTTCTTCTTCGAGTTTTAAAAGTTCAGCGTCTTCTTTAAAAGGAAATGTTACTGCAACTAAAGAAAAATTGAGTGTTTTTAAAAAAGTCTGGGTGGCAGTAGAAAGAACTGTTCCTTCGTTTAACGGAAGATATTCTTTTTTTATGCCACCCATTCTGCTGGAAGAACCGGCAGCAACAATGAGCAGAGCCAGTTCTTCTTTTTGTTGACTATTCGTCGTCTTCATCGTCCTCGTCGTCCGAATCAGAATTGTCTGAGCTGTCAGAGTCGTCTGAATCTGAATCGTCAGAATCATCATCGTCATTCATAGAATCTGAAGAACCGCCTAAGTCGTCTCCAAATTCGTCGTCGTCATCGTCGTCGTCAAGCTGAATTGTTTTCTTTTCGTGTACTGCGTTTAAAGGTTCAAGCTTAGCGTGGAGCATTGATTCAACTTCTTTAGAAGTAATACCAAGTGCAATGGCAATTTCGTCTGCCAGAAGTTTGCGCGCTGTATCGTAAAGTTTGCGTTCCTGGATTGGAAGTTCCTTTACCTTTGAACGGTGATACAATGTACGCACGATATTTGTAATGTCTTCGATGCTGCCTTTTTTTAGAAGATTTAAGTTGTCCTGATAACGCTGCTTCCAGTCAGATGTTACTGATTCTACTGGCTGACCCAAAAGTTCAAGTGATTTCTGGGCATCGTCTGCTGAAACAATCTTACGGATTCCAAGTTTTTCTGCATTTGCAACTGGAACCATAACAACCATATCCGAAACTTCAAGATAAATTCTGTAATACTCAACGGTGGTTTCGCCATTTTTTCTTTCAAAAATTTCTCTGATTTCACCAACACCCTGTGAAGGGTAAACTATTTTTTCATTAAGTGAAAATTGTGTACTCATATAACGGATATAATATCATAAAATTACAAAAAATTCAATTTTTAAACCTTTGTTGAATTGTAGCAGGCGTTGCGGGCGGCGTTTGAGCCCGCAGAGAGGGTAGCGGAAAACACGCTTTGCGTGGTTGGAGCGCAGGGGGAGACTTCCCCCTCCTTGTTTGCGAAATATTCAATTGTGTTCTTGAATTTTCTAAATTTTTCCTATATATTGACTGCTCACGATGCAGAGGGCATCGTTATTTTATTTGCGCTTTAAGGCCTTGCTTGTATTTTAGAGGCTTTTTGCGCCTTTGGGATACACAATGGAAGACTCAAAAATTGAGGCAGTTGATCAGACTGCCAGCTCGTCTGTGACAGAAACTGACGAGAATGATTCAGAAATTTCGTTTGCAGATCTTGGTCTCGACGAAACTATTCTTGTTGCTATAGAAAAAAAAGGTTTTAAAACTCCTTCTCCAATTCAGGTACTGGCAATTCCGCGCCTTTTAAACGGTGACACAAATCTTATTGCAAAGGCTCGCACCGGAACCGGAAAAACTGCGGCTTTTGGTTTGCCAATCGTACAGACAATTCACGAAGAAAGCGATCATGTTCGCGCCCTTGTTCTTGAACCAACCCGAGAACTTGCAATCCAGACTTGTACAGAAATGCAGTCTTTTACGACTGGAAAATTTCCGCGCGTTACGGTTTTGTATGGGGGAGCTTCTTATTCTGGCCAGATTAAAGATTTAAAACGCGGAACAGAAATTGTTGTTGGAACTCCTGGCCGTATTAAAGATCATCTTGAACGTGGAACCTTAAAACTCGATAAAATTGACTATTTTATTCTTGATGAAGGCGACGAAATGCTTGATATGGGTTTTGTTGACGACATAAAATCCATTTTTGCCCAGGCAAATCCAGACAGCCGAATCTTGCTTTTTAGTGCAACAATGCCAAAACCAATTTTGCAGATTGCAGAAGAATTTATGGGAGAATATGACATTGTCCAGGAAGAAGGTTTTGTTGAAGAACCTCTTTTAATTGACCAGAAATATTGGGTTGTAAGCGAACGCGATAAAATTGAAGCCCTTGTCCGCCTTATTGATATTTCGCCAGATTTTTATGGTCTCGTGTTTACAATGACAAAAAATGACGCAGATATGGTTTCTCGTCTTTTGGATGAACGCGGTTACGAAGCTGCTGCCTTGCACGGAGATGTTCCTCAGGGGCAGCGCGAAAAAATTCTTGCACGCTTTAGAAGCAGAAAAACCAGAATTCTTGTTGCAACCGATGTTGCTGCCCGTGGAATTGATATTTCCGGTTTAAGCCACGTTGTAAATTATTCTCTTCCTTTTGATGCTGCAACCTATGTTCACAGAATTGGTCGTACTGGCCGCGCAGGAACTTCTGGTATTGCCGTAACTTTTGTTCGTCCGGAAGAAAGACGCAAACTTGAATTTTTAAAAAAACGAATCCGTGCTGCTGCAAAAGGCGAAATGAAGGAAGAACAGGTTCCTTCTGTTGAAAAAGTTCTTGAAGTAAAAAGAAGCCGCATTTTAGATGAATTAAAAATAAAACTCGGCTTAAAAGAAAAAACAAATGTTGAAACTGTAAAAGAAAAACAGTTTGAAAGCGACGAAGTGGTTGCTCTGCCAGTTGAAGAAGAATTTAAAGACGCTGAAAATTCTATCGAAGCAAAAACTGATTTTGTTCCTGCATTAAAAAAGGTTGATGAACTTTATTCAAAAATGGCTTCGGAACTTTGCGAAGGTCAAAATGCCGAAGAAGTTCTTGCTGCTGTTTTGCAGGAAACTTATGGCGAGTCGTTAAATG
>CAVKVK010000140.1:0-3348 GCA_963659855.1 Parabacteroides distasonis
AGGGATAGTAGTGGCGCGCGTAGCGCGGTGCGCAGCACCGGAGGCGCGTAAGACGCCGTAGCCACGAATAGCCCGGTGTTACTGTCTAAATAGTGTGTGCATTGCGTTTAAGTACATCTGCTGGTGATTTCGACAGACTCAATCACCGTGGGTATTTTTAGACAGTAACATGCGCCCGCAAAATAAAAAAACTTATTTTACTGCTTTGCCGTTTACGGTGATTGTTCCAATTGTCGGAGATTTTCCTGTTGGAATTGGAATGTCACCTGTTCCGTTTAATCCGTAGAGAATTACGCGGACTGTTACGGTTTCGCCTTTTTCTGCTGTTACGGCCGGGTAAACACGGTAGCTCTTTTTAACGTTGCGAACCTGACGGTCTGTGTCGTCTGCAATGTTGCCTTTTTCGCCGTTTTTGAGCCACATAATCTGGCATGCCATGTTGCTTGTTCCGTGGTTTCCGTAAGAAAGTTCAATGCTTGTAAGTTCAATTTTTTTGTTTGCTGTAATAGGGAAGTCTACATAAACCTTGTCGCGGCCGATGATTTCTGTGCTGTAACCGCCAAATGTGAGTGCGCCCTTTGCAATGTCTGAATTGATTTTGCCAGGGTTGTAAGACCAGCTGCCTTTTGAAGGAAGTGCCTTAGAAACTGTTGCAACAGAAGTGTCATCGCTTGTTCCTTCGAGACTGTTAGAGTTTGCTTCGCTGTTGAGCCAGGTTGCAGAGAATGCGCCTTCTTCTGGTTTTAAGATTTTAAGGTCTGCCGAACCGCTCACTGCGTTCTGGTCTTTTGCCGTAGCAATTACTTTAATTACAGTGTCTTCTTTTACAGATTTTGCAGTTAAGAAGCCGTTTGTGTCGATTTCTGCTGCCTGTGGATCAGAAATTGACCAGACATATTCGTTATTTGTCGGGTTTGCAGGAGTAAGGTTTGCGCTCATCTGCATTGTTTTTTTGCCCTGAACCTGTTTGCGGTTTTTGTATGTGTTTACTTTGATTTCTGTAACTGGTCTGAATTCAAGTGAATCGTCTGCAAGAACTTCGATTTTTGTAATATATGTTTTTGCGTCTGCTGTAATTGTAAGATTGCAGCCTTTTTCGTAAACAACATAGTATTTTGAAATTGTTGCATTTGTTATTCCGTTGTTAAAATCGAAAGAAACTTCTCCCTGGTTGCCGGCTTTGATTGTTCCTTTTCCTGCAAAATAGCCTGTAACTTTTACGAGTGCTTTTGAAGTAAGTGGAACTGTAATTGTGCTGCCTTCTGCGCCCTGCAAGTGTGGTTTGTCTGCTTCTGGGGCAAAGCCTTCTAGTTTTAGTGCAGAAACGTCTGTTGAACCGTCGAACGAATAAACAACTTTAGAAACCTGTTCTCCTTTGAGTGCTGAAGAAGATTTGTCTTTAGAAACTTTCCAGCCTGATTTTTCTGCAAGTGCGTTAAGGTTCCAGGCAAAATCTGTGTCTTTGCGGTATTTGTTGCTCAAAAGATCAAAGTAGCGGTTTACGATTGCGTCGCGTCCAGAAAATTCTGCTTTTACGTCGGCATCGCTGATAATATCCTTGCGGTCAGCCGTGTCAACTTTTAATGCTTTTGCAGTTTTTTTGTCCATCTTCCAGCCGATTACATTCTGTGGAACTCCTGGCGCTGTAAGTGGTGTTTCGAGCCATATTGATTTTTCAATTCCAGAAGCCTTTGTGTTTACGTAAGCAATCTGGTTGTAATAGCCTGTTCTCCATGGTGTGCGGCCAAAATATGTCTGCTGGCGTTCATCTGAAATAACTGTTGAATTAAAAATAACAAGTCCCTTGCCTGCTGTTGGAGCAATTGCCATGCGTGGAGCACCAATGTAAGAAACTTTTGTTGAATGTTTGTCGTCGTAAACGGCATTTATTTCACATTCTTCAAAAAGTGCAACTTTTCCGGAAACTTCCATCCAGATAAAGTCTGTATCGCCTTCAACATAACATTTATAGAACCATGTTTTGCCTGTTGTGCGCAATGTATCCTGGTGCGAAAGGAATGAACAGTTGTATGCAGCAACAAAGCCACTTCCGTCGTAGCCAAGTGCTTCGGCCTGTGTGTTTGAACCTTTTACAGAACCGCGTTCAAATGTGTTTTTTACGGTAAGATTTTCGAGAATTAAGTTTCCTGTGCCTTCAAATTCAATTACGCAACGCTTTTTCTGTGCACCGTCTGCACGTTTGTTTAAGCAGATGTCGCCGGAATTTGCTTCGTAAATTACAACGTCTGAACCGTATTTTTGAGTGCTTTGTCCCGAAAGTTTTATTGTTGCAGGGCCGTTATAATAGAGAACTTCTTTGTATTCTCCTTTTGGAAGGCTGATTGTGTATTCGCCATTGCCTTTTACGCTGTCGATAGCTGATTGAATCGTGTCGAACGAAACATTTGCTGCGTCTGGTCCAGAAAGCGTTACTTTAGGAGAAGCGCTGGCAGCAAAAACTGTACTTGCAGCAAGAATTACTGCAGATAATTTTTTTAACATGAATTTCCTCCATTTTTAATAATGAATGAACAACTTTTCAGAAAAGTCTTTAAGTGCGTTCATTAAAATAAAAATCAGTTTTGATTCTACCACGTTTTTAACATATTTTAAAAATTTGCTTTAAAACCAGAATTCAATTTACAGACAGCAAAACATTTTTTTTACAGCTTTGGCGCAACGGACGACACTAAAATCTGCAATTTGCTTACATTTTTTTTAATTCAATATAAAATATTACTTATGAATTCTTTTTCTCTTAAACGCTTTGTAAATCCTGATCTTTTAAATGGAAGCATTACAAGAGCGATTATTCTTTTTACGATTCCGCTTTTTATTTCTTATGTTTTTCAGCAGTTTTATAATGCAGCCGACACCGTTATTATCGGCAGACTTTTAGAAGACGGTGCCCTTGTAAGTATTGGGGCATGTACGGCTCTTTATGAACTTCTTGTAGGCTTTGGCGTTGGTTTTGGCAATGGATTGAGTATTGTTGCAGCAAATGCTTACGGGGCAGGCGACAACGAAAGATTAAAAAAAATTACGGCAGCTTCTCTTGTGATTACGGTTTTTGTTACGCTTTTTATAATGATTATTACTGCGCTGTGGCTAAAACCAATCATGGTTCTTTTAAAAACACCGGCAGACCGCATGGAAGAAGCTTTTTCTTATATTTCTGTAATTACACAATTTTGCGGAGTTCTTTTTGCTTATAACCTTTTTGCAGGAATGCTGAGGGCAATCGGAAATTCGTTTATGCCACTTCTTTTTTTGATTTTTTCTTCAATATTAAATGTCATTCTCGATATTGTTTTTATAAAGTCTACACAGTCAATCAAAGGAGCTGCG
>CAVKVK010000141.1:0-2810 GCA_963659855.1 Parabacteroides distasonis
GCTGGAAATCTTACTGGCTGGACACTCCTTCAAATAAAGAAAAATACAGCATAAACAGTTCTGTTTTGTTTGAAGGAAAAAATTCAGAATGGAATGCCCGGGCTTCTTTAGTTGAATTTTTAGGCGATGAAGCAGACAAAGTTCCTGCTGTTGGAGCAGAAATTTCATTTAAGGCAAGCAGATCAATTCGTCTTGCTCTTGAAGCGACAGATATTATAAAATTGCTGACTGGCAAAACCCGTGATTTTGCCCACAGTCAATATAAACAAAACAGCGGACACATAATTGCGTCTGCAAAATTTCAGTTCTAATTCAATATTCAGAATAAAAAATAATGGGGGAAAATATGTGGAATTTGATTAAGTCAGGCGGAATTTTAATGATTCCGATTATAATCTGTGGAATTGCTGCAACTTATATCATTATTGAAAGAATTCTTTATTTTAAAAATATCAGAAAAAATGATTTTGTTTTAAAAAGTCAGTTGAATTCAATTTTGTCGAAAAAAGATTTTGAAGCTGCCGATGCCTTGTGTGTGGCTGCAGAAACTCCTTTTTCTCAGGTTGTTCAAAAAGCAATTTCTATGCGTGAACTTGACGAAAACAATCTGAAAGACGTTGTCGAAACAGAAATGGAAGCAGTTATTCCTCAGTACGAACATTTTTTAACGATTCTTGGAACAATTGCAAATATTTCAACCTTGCTCGGTTTGTTTGGAACCGTAACTGGAAACATTAAGGCTTTCGGAGTTTTGGGCTCTGGAGCCAGCATGGGAAATCCAGCCGTTCTTGCTGGTGCAATTGCAGAAGCTCTTGTAACAACTGCGGCAGGACTTTTTGTTGCAATTCCTTCAATGATTTTTTCAAACTATTTTACACGCCGTGTAAATAAAGAAATCGTTCAACTTGAATCTTCAGTTACAGAAGTTGTTTTAAAACTTACAGGACATTTAAAATAATGAAGCTACGACAAAGAAGAAGAATTTCTGTTGGTGCAGATTTAACACCAATGATTGACGTTGTATTTCAGTTAATTTTGTTTTTTCTTGTGTCAACGACTTTTGCGGTTCTTCCTGCAATCAATGTAAATCTTCCTTCCAGCGAAACTGCGCAAAGTGAATCTATCGGAGAAATTACAGTTACGGTGAGCGCAAACGGTAAACTTTTTTTTAATGATGAACAGGTTACCTTGCAGTCGTTGAACCAAAAGTTGAATTCTTTTGATACAGAAGGAAAAAAACGTGAAGAATATCCTGTAACTCTCGAAGCAGACGAAAAAGTTACAAATGGAACAATCGTAAAGATTTTTGATGTTCTGCGTAAAAACGGATTTGTTGCCGTAAACTTAAGGACTACAGACTAACAATGACAAAATTACAGAAAAAACAGAACTTGACTGCGCTTATTGCAACAATTGTTATCTGGTTTTTGCTGGCACTTTTATTTTCTCTTTTAACACTTGCTCCAAAAAAAACAGTTTATAAAACTGTGAGAATTACTTTGGATTCTCCGTCTGTTCCAAAAATTACAGAAAAACGAATTGATTCTGCGCCTCCAGCTCCAGCTCCTGCTCCAGTTAAAAAAAATGAAACTCAGAGTGCAAAAAAAACTGAAGTTCCACAAAAAAAACAGCAGAGCGTTGAAACAAAGCAAACTTCTGCAACTAAAAAAACAACTGAAAAACCACAGTCAAAAAATATTCCTGCTGCAAAACCTGCACAACAGACTTTACAGAAAAGCGTTGATGAACTGATTGCAGAGCAGCGCGCAAAACCTAAAATTCAAAAAAAGGAATTTGACTGGAGTTCTTTTGATGAACAGACTTCTGAAACAGTTTCTTCTTCAGATGTAAAAACTGTAAACGAACAGTCTGTTTCTTCTGTTGATGTTTTTGAAGGCACGGCAGGAATTTCTTCTGGTAGCGAAAGTAACACTTCTGTTTCTGCAACGAGCCGTAATACTGTAGACGAAGCTGCATCTTCTTCGACAATGAGTGCATTGGGCAATATCAGTGCAACTGTTTATAGTTCTTCTTCGTCGAATGGAGTTACAGGCAGTTCAAGCATAAAAAGTGCAGGCGCCCCAAACGGAAAAATCGCCCTGGTTATGAATGACGGAAGTGCCAGAACTTTGCTTGAACCGTCTCGCCCGGTTATTGCTTTGTCAGAAAAAGCTGCGGCAACAATTGATACTACAAAAAATTTAACTGTGCGTTTTACAGTTTTGCCAGACGGACATGTTGACTTAAACAGTATAAAAATTACTCCGGGCGCAATTATTACGCCACTTGTTCAGGCTGAAATTGCAGGACAGATTTCGTCCTGGAGATTTAATCAGGATTCGGTAAGTGCAACAGCAGTTTTTCCGTATAAGATTGAAAAACGCTAGAAAATTTATCGTTAGTTTTTGAACTTTTACAAAATGAATGTCGGGTTTTTTATTCAAAATGAAGTTCGACATTCATATTTAATACGATTGTTCAATATTTTGCTTTTGTTTATAATTAAAAAATGTTAGACGGAATTTCTGCGATTGCTTTTGATATTGACGGTACACTTTATTCTTCACCGCGTTTTTATTTGCGGATTATTCCATATTTAATAAAAAACTTTTCTTTTTATATAAAATTCAATAAAGTCCGGAAAATCCTTCATAAAACAGCGCCGCTTCCAGATTTTTATGAATATCAGGCGCGGCTTTTGGCTGAATCAACAGGCTGGGACGTTCAAAAAGCAAAACAGAAAATTCAGGATGTCGTTTATGACGGATTTAAGCCTTATTTTGAAAAAACAAAGACATTTGCAGGCGTAA
>CAVKVK010000141.1:2820-3195 GCA_963659855.1 Parabacteroides distasonis
TTATTGCAATAAAAAAAGCCGGCTATAAGATTGCACTTCTTTCGGATTTTCCTCCAGAGCAAAAAGGCGATATGTGGGGACTTTTGCCTTTGTGCGATGTCGTTCTTGGAAGTGAACAGATTGGAGCCTTAAAACCTTCAGTTTTTCCGTTTGGAGTACTTGCTCAAAAACTTTCTGTAAAACGAGAAGAAATTTTATACGTTGGAAATTCAATAAAATACGACGTTTGCGGTGCTAAAAATGCCGGAATGAAGAGTGCTTATATTCTTCCGTTGTGGCGGCGGATTTTTCACTGTCCTTTAAAACTTGCTGACATTAACTTTTCCAGCTATCGTCAGTTGTCTGAAATTGTGATAAAATAATTCTCTATAATAT
>CAVKVK010000142.1:0-3100 GCA_963659855.1 Parabacteroides distasonis
ACTGTTGTGCCCGAGCCTCCGAACGGGTCAAGGATTACGTCTTCTTGTTTGCTTGAGTTTTTGATTAAGCGTTCAAAAAGTTTTACAGGCTTCATTGTCGGATGCTCGTCATTTCGTGCTGGTTTGTCTTCGTAGATAATCGTTGACGGTATGTTTTCTCCGCGCAGTTTTTCAATCTCTTTTAAGAGAGCTTCTTTGTCCATTTTTTTATAATTCGGGCGTTCGTCGATAACCGTTGAAAGGTCACGCCTGCCTTCCCAGTAATGTCCGCCACCTTCTTTCCAGCCATAAAGACACGGCTCGTGTCTCCATTGGTAATCCTGGCGGCCAAGAACAAGACTGTTTTTTACCCAGATTAAACATTGACGCACGATTCCATTGCAGTTTTTTACTGCCTGTCTAAAATTAAAACCTTCGCTGTCTGCGTGCCAGATATAATAAACGCCTCCAGCTTTTAGTGCCGTAAACATTGCAGAAAAGGCTGCTGTTAAAAATGCTAAAAAAGAATTGTTTTCCATGTGGTCATTTTGAATTTTCTTTCCGTCTGTACCTTCATAATTAACATTGTACGGCGGGTCGGTTACAATCAGATCTGCTTTTGCCCCGTTCATTAGTTTTTCTATATCTTCTGTGTTAGTTGAG
This sequence comes from Parabacteroides distasonis, assembly GCA_963659855.1. Classification (GTDB taxonomy): domain Bacteria; phylum Spirochaetota; class Spirochaetia; order Treponematales; family Treponemataceae; genus Treponema_D. The sequence goes on from CAVKVK010000142.1 coordinate 643, forward strand.
TCTCCGCACATTAACCGATGTGGTCCGAGTTCGTATATTTCTCCCTGCTTGCTGTTGCTTTCCATTTCATCAATTTCTGGCAGTTCGTCATCGTCGATAGTGTCTTTTTCTTTTAATTCTTTTGACAGGTCAAGGATTCCTTCCGGCAGAGATAAGTCGTCAAAGTTGATTTGCAAATCTCCTAAAAATTCACGTACGCTTTCTGCTGTCATCTGTCCGTAGTGGCTGTTTAATTTAAGTAATAATTCTTTTGCGTCAGCTTCATCTTTTGCGTTTACGTAAACAACTGGTAGCGGTGGTAAGTGTTCGCCCTGGGCTACCATTCGCTTTAATGCTCCAATCCTGCCATGTCCGTCAAGACAATGATTTATACCATCGTGTTTCCATATAAAAAATGGAAAACTAAAACCGTGTTTTTTGATTGAACGCTCTATTTTCTCGTAGTCTGTATTGTTGCGCTCTTTTAGATTTCCCTGAAATTCTGTTATTTCTGAAAGATTTAAGATGTCTTTTGTGCTGCACTTTATCTCAATCATTTTACTTTCCTTGCCGCCCTTTATAAGCCTGTGGCTCTTGTTGATTTGTCTGTTTTTCTATACAGATATAGTCTTTGTTGCGGATATGATGTATGATTGCTGGTGAACGGTGTTTTTGTAGACCGTTGTTTTTTTTTGCTATGGAAAATAAAAAAGATAATAAAGTTGAATACGTCTATGTGCTTACAAATCCTGCAATGCCTGAATATGTAAAGGTAGGGCGCACAAACAATATCGAGCGTAGAATTAAAGACCTTTCTAAGGATACGTCAGTCCCGCTTCCTTTCGAATGTTATGCTTATTTATGTATTTCCGGGGAGCGGGGAGAGACTTCTTCAAACGTGGAGCATAGCCTGCATTCCATTCTTGCAGGACAATGTACAAAAAATAAGGAATTTTTCAAAACCTCCCCGGAGTCGGTTGTTGAAGTTTTTCGTTATAGCATCGGCATAAATCCCTCTATGAAACTCGTAATCTGTAATCAGCCACCCCAAGAAAAAACGCAGCATTCTTCTAGAACTACATTTGCTTTCCTGAATATTCCTGTCGGCTCAGAACTTGTCTATAAGCTGAACCCAGAAATAAAATGCACTGTCTTTAATTCTGATAATAAGGTTTTGTACAACGGAAGCGCTACGACGCTTTCTGCTATTGCCTGCAAGCTAGAGAACCGCTCAGTTAATGGCTTTGAGCGGTTCTTTTATCCTTCGTCGGATTTTCCAAACGAGACATTATGGGAGCGCAGAAAAAGGCTAGAGAAGGACTAGCCCTTAATTGTTATCTTGCAGTCGCCTGTAAGCTGTCGAGGGGCGGAATCTTCAGGGATGTTTCCTTTAAGATATTTATCAAAATCAGCACGACTGTTAAAACCGGCTTGTTCAAGCAATGCCGCCTGTTTCAGTCTGATTTTATGTCCAGCGTAATTTTTCGCAGTATCGTCTTTGTAATTTCTTCTTTGTTTTTCAAGTTCAAGAAGGTGTTTTCGTATGTTTTCTTTTTTTGCCAGAAGAACCCTTTGAATGTTCCTGAACTAATTTATATCCGTTTTCCTTCGCATATTCGAGTTCATCTCTGCCTTTAGCTACAACATAATCTCCGTCTTTTTCTGTTATATAAATTGGCTTGTTGCTTGTTTTTCTGTAAGATTCTGCCATTTTCTTGGCATTTTCAATAGAATTCTTCTTTCCGCCTGCACTGTTTCCGGTTTTTGGTCTGCGCCAGCCGTTTGCGGTTTTCTGTAAGCCTGTCTTTTCAGAAATCTGGCCGATTTGATAGATTTTATCCTGTGTCTCTGGTTTTATTAAATTCATTAATCCGTCTAATGTCATTTTTGTTTCCTCCTTATGCTTTTATAGTCATAAAAGCAAATCGTTTTGTATCTTTGTACCTACATTATCCAATTAAAAATATGTATAAAATGGACATTCCTGCTGACAGTAAGAACGATTGCGATTATCGTTTTTCGATGTTTTTTGAAATTTTCGCAGCCTTACCGTTTCTTTCGTATTCTTCTGCCATTAACTGCGCTTCGATTCTGCTTAATGAGCAATGTTGAACCGCCCAGAAGAGACCGCTCCATATTGAAACTTTCCATAATTGCTTTTTGTGTGGAACTCTCTTTTTGCGACTATGAACTCCTTCTAGCATTTTTTCTATTTCTGTCATGTCGTACAGATTGCTTCTTCCTATTTTCCCTTTTGGGTGCAGGTCATGTTTTTTGATGTTTTGGTTTATACAATCTCTGCTAAACCCGTAAAGCTCACATGCTTCTTCTACTGTAAGTGAATTGGTCATTTTTCCCTCTTGAATTTTAGTTTTTCTGTTGTTTGCCATACCGAGCCTTCTTCTGGCATTTCACAGTTTCCCAGTGTTTCCATGTCTATAAAATCCACTAGTTAGTCTACTTTTCTTCGGTAGTAGAG
>CAVKVK010000143.1:0-3028 GCA_963659855.1 Parabacteroides distasonis
AATCAAAAAAAAGATAAAAGCAAAGTTAAAAAAATAAAAAACAGAAGTTAAGAAAGAAGTTTGAATAAATGATATTGAATGTCGTTTATTCAAAAATTCGGGCTTTGATTCACCTTTATTTTTGAATAAACAAAAATTGCGCCACGAATGGCGCAAAAAGACAGTTAAATGCGCTTACGCGTAAATCGGACGCACGCTGATTACGGCTTCGCAGTCTGAAAGGAGTTTTAGAGAATTTTCGTCAACTTTGCCGTCAACGTCGATAAGGGCGTAGGCAATGTCGCCACGGCTCTGGTCAACGATTCCTGCAATGTTGAGTTTTGCGTCTCCTAAGATTGTCGTGAATTTTGCAATCATTCCCGGAACGTTTTTGTGAGGAATGCAGAGGCGAGTTCCGTTTACTGGAATTGCGCTGTCGATTGCTGCTCTCGGGAAGTTTACTGAATTTACGATTGCGCCTGTTTCAAGGAAGTCGCGGAGTTCTTTTACTGCCATTACTGCGCAGTTGTCTTCTGCTTCTGGAGTTGAAGCTCCAAGGTGTGGCAGGCAGATTACCTTGTCGTTGTTCATTAAGGCTTCGTCTGCAAAGTCTGTAACGTGGAATGCAACTTTTCCAGATTCAAGGGCTGCAAGAATGTCTGCATTGTTTACAAGTCCGCCGCGCGCAAGATTGATGATTCTTACTCCGTCTTTCATTGTTTTGATAGAAGAAGCGTTAATCATTCCCTTTGTTTCGTCTGTCTGCGGAACGTGAATTGTAATGTAGTCTGACTTTGTGTAGATTCCTTCAAGTGTTTCAGAAACTTTTACGTTGTGGTCGAGGGAAAGAGCTGCTTTTACGGAAAGGAAAGGATCGTAACCGATTACATTCATTCCGAGAGCGATTGCTGTGTTTGCAACCTGAGCGCCGATTGCTCCAAGTCCGATTACGCCGAGAGTTTTTCCTTTGAGTTCAGGGCCGACAAACTTTGATTTGCCTTTTTCTGCAAGAGCTGCAATTTCGTCGCCTTTGCCTGTAAGTTCTGTGTTGACCCATTTGTTTGCGGCAACTACAGGACGGCTGGAAATCAGCAATGCGAGAATTACAAGTTCTTTTACGGCATTTGCGTTTGCGCCTGGTGTGTTAAAAACAACAACGCCTTTTTCTGCAAGTTCTTTGCATGGAATATTGTTTGTGCCTGCTCCAGCGCGGGCAACTGCCTTTGTGTTTGCTGACAAAGCCATTTCGTACATGTCTGCTGAGCGGACAAGAATTGCATCCGGATTGTTGAGTTCCGAAGCAACTTCGTAGCTGTCGCGTGGAAAATTGTCGAGGCCGACAGCACTGATTTTATTTAACGTCTGAATTTTGAACATTTTTTTTCTCCTGAAATTGTTTAGTCAACACAGCGGTTAACTTCTGTCCTCACGGTGGTTGAGCTTCGCGTTAGGGATAGTAGCGGCGCCGCAGGCGTTGCGAAGCAATGCAGCGCTCCTGCGCGGAACCGCGGATAGCCCGACCTGCCGGACGGCAGGGAACGCCCGCAAATTCCTTATTTATTTTCCTCTGCGAATTTTTTCATAAATTCAACGAGGGCTTTTACGCCTTCAATTGTCATTGCGTTGTAAATTGAAGCTCTCATTCCGCCGACCAGGCGGTGACCTTTAAGGTTTACAAGGCCTGCAGCTTTTGCTTCTTTTACAAACCTGTCGTTGATTTCCTTTTCTTTTGCAAGGCTTGCTTCGTCTGTTGCTCCAGTTGAATATTTTGTAAGGAACGGAACATTCATGAGCGAGCGGCTGCCTTTTTCTGTTGTTGCGTGGTAAAAGTCAGAATTGTCGAGGAAGCTGTAAAGATAGTCTGCCTTTTCTTTGTTGCGCTTTAACATTCCTTCTGCCCCGCCGTTCTTTTCAATCCAATGAAGAACCTTGTCGAGAACGTAGATTGTGTAGCATGGAGGTGTGTTGTACATTGAACCGTTTTCTGCGTGAGTTTTGTAAGTAAGCATTGTCGGTGTGCCCGGAAGCGGAGTGTCTGTAATCAGGTCTTCGCGGATAATTACGAGAGTAACGCCGGCTGGAGCCAGGTTTTTCTGAGCGCCTGCAAACAAAAGTCCGAATTTTGAAACATCGAGTGGCTCAGACAAAACGCAAGAAGAAATATCTGCAACGAGCGGAATATCGCCGGTTTCTGGAATGTACTCGTAGTGAGTTCCCATGATTGTGTTGTTAAAGCAGATGTAAGCGTAGTCGTAGTCGCCTTCGATTTTTTCTACGCGCGGAATGTAAGAATAATTTTTGTCTTTTGAAGAAGCAATAATGTCAACATCAACGCCGAGCTTTTTAGCTTCTGCAGCGGCTTTTTTTGCCCAGACGCCGGTTTCAATGTAAGCTGCCTTTTTGTGGTGAATGCCAAGGTTTTCTGCAACCATTGCAAACTGTGTCGAACCTCCGCCCTGAATAAAAAGAACCTTGTAGTTTTCCGGAACGTTCATGAGCTTTCGAACCATAGCTTCAGCATCTTCGATAATCGGCTCATAATCCTTTGAACGGTGGCTCATTTCCATTACAGACTGACCGCTTCCGTTGTAGTCGAGCATTTCTGCTGCACATTCTTTTAAAACATCTTCCGGAAGGCAGGAAGGACCAGCACTAAAATTGTAAACTCTTGACATTTGTTTCCTCACTTTTTTTGTCAATTTTTGCGTTTCTGGGCGTCCCCTGCCGTGTGGCAGGTCGGGCTATACGGGGGTCCGGCTTTCGCCTTTATTGCTTCGCAACGCCTGCCGGCGCCCCTGCTATCCCTGACGCTTTTGTTTGTGAAATTCTTCACAGAAACAACAGAAAAGAGTTTAAGACTTTTTTTTGTAACATTCAAGAAAAACAGCAGAATTTGTCTGTTTTACCGTGAAATATTTCACAGTAAGTCATAATTTTACAGAAGGTTTGACAGACATTTTTCCGGCGATGCGTTTTCCAGCTTAAAATTTTCTGGAACTGTCAAAACTACGTTTGTGTAGTTTACGATTCCTTTTATGCCGTATTTTAC
>CAVKVK010000144.1:0-2963 GCA_963659855.1 Parabacteroides distasonis
TCTACAACGAAATGAAAGGCGTTTATTCTTCTTTTGAAAGCGTTGCAATGGATATTCCGCTCCGCGCACTTTTAAAAAATTCAATTTACGAAAAAGATTCTGGCGGAGATCCATTAGAAATTCCTTCGATTACTTATAAAGAATATCTGGAATTTCATAAAAAATGGTACAGACCAGAAAACTGCTTTGTTTTTTTGTACGGAAATATAGAAACTTCAAAACAGCTTGATTTTTTGCAGGAAAATTTTTTGAACCGTTTAGAAGAACGCAATCCTGATTTTAACTGGTCTCAAGACGTAAAAGAAAATATTTTAAAAACTCATCTTGAATACGTAAAAAGTGATGATTTAACACAGCCACTTTTTATAAACGCGAACGGCCCTTGTGGCGACACAAACGAAAAAAAGCCTGTAGTTTATTTAACCTGGAATTTGGGGCAGGATACAAATGCTTTTGACCGCACAGAAAAAATCTTTTTAACAAATGTTTTGTTGAATCACGACGGCTCTCCTTTGCAAAAAGCTCTTACAGAAACAGATCTTGGAGAAGACACGGCTCCCGGAATTGGGCTTGAAGGACTTTTTAATACAATTTTTACGGTTGGACTGCGTGGAGTAAAAAAAGGAAATTCAAAAAAAATAGAAGAATTAGTTTTTTCTGTGTTAAAAAGAATTGTCGAAGAAGGAATTGAAAAAAGTGATATTGATTCAACTTTAATGAGCCTTGAGTTTTTGCACAGAGAAATAAAGCGAAGCCAGGGACCTTATGCAAAAAAACTTATGCTGCAGCCAATAAATGCCTGGCTTTATGGCAACAAAATAGAAGAATCTTTTAACTTAAGAAGTGTTCTTGAACAGGTAAGACAAAAAATCGAAAACGATCCGCATTATCTTGAAAAACTGATTGAAAAATTCTTTTTAAAAAACAAAAACTATGTCGTTGCAGAAATTCAGCCTTCAAAAAAGTTCACTCTTGAACGAAATCGTGCAGAAAAAAAACTTATAAAAGAACTTATGGCACAGACTACAAAAGAAGCTTTAATTGAACAGACTCAAAAACTGCATGCTTTTCAGTCTGTAAAAGATGACGCTTCGTGTCTGCCACATTTGCATCCAAAAGATTTTATAATAGAAGGAAAGCGGGTTTCGGATAATTATTCTTTGCAAAAAACAAAAATTGAAGGCGCAGACAATAGTTTAGTTGACTGTTTTTTAAGCAACGAAAACACAAATGGAATCACTTATTTTTCTGTTGGTTTTCCGGCAGATGTTTTATCCGCAGAAGATTATAAATATCTTTCGTTATTTGCAGATACAGTCTGCGATTGTGGCTGGGGAAAATTAAATTGGAGCGAAGCGGCAAGTGAGTGTGCACTTTTTACCGGTGGAATTACATGCTCAGTTCTTACAAATGAAATGCCACGCACAAAAAACAATGAAAATTTTATTGCAGAAAATAATTTTACCGGCAGGGACTGGATTATATTCCGCTTAAAGGTTTTGGACGAACTTTTAGAAAAGGGCTTAAAACTTTTACAGGATAATATCAATCTTGTTAAGTTTGATGATTTAAAACGCTTAAAAGACATTGCTGTAGAAAGCCGCAACGATTTTGATTCAAGTATTTTGCCGGCTGGGCATCAGTATGCAATGCTGCGTTCTTTAAGGCAGACTTCAAAAGTTGGTGCAGTTGATGAACTTTTAAATGGAATAAGTCAACTTTATATTCTCCACGAACTTTCAGAAAAATCTCAAAAAGAAAATGCTCGAGTTTTTAACCGTATTTTTAACCAGATAAAAAATGGCGGTGGATTTATTCATATTATTGCAGAAGAAGAAGTATTGAATAAAAAAATGTCACTTTTTAGCAGCTTTGCAAAAAATATCGGATTAAAAGCCTTAAAACCTGCAACTTTAATAGACAAAAACGATTTTATTGAAAAAACAGCACTTCCGCAAAAAAATCCATTTGCTAAAGAGGAAAATATAATAATTCCGGGACAGATTGGTTTTGCCTGCGAATCCTTTAAAACAATTCCTTATGCACAAAAAGGAAATGCCATTATGGAAATCTGCTGTCACTGGCTTTCTAATATTCTTTTGTGGGAAAAAGTGCGCACAATCGGAGGCGCGTACGGAGCTTTCTGCGACCTGGATTCTACAACCGGAAACTTGATTTTTGCTTCTTACAGAGATCCTTCGCCTCAAAAAACAAATTCAGTTTTTGAAGAATGTTTAAAAGAAGCCAGCGAAAAAGATTTTAGTCAGGAAGAAGTTGAAAAGGCTGTAATGGGAACATATTCACATTTTGTAACGCCAAAAACACCTCGTTCACGCGGAAATATTGCACTTATCCGCACACTTTACGCAATTGACGATCGCGACAGAGAAAATAAACTTCTTGAACTTTTGCAATGCACGAGGGAACAGCTGAAAGAGTGCTTTAAAAAGCTCTATGAATTTTCGCAGACAGAAAAATATCGTGTTATAATAGGTTTCGATAACGAAGCTTTAAATGGAGAAAAAACAATTTTGCCTTTATAATAAACAAGTGTTACTTTGCTTTTAGTAAAAAAAAGGTGAATACAATTTTTGTAAAAATTTGATTCTGGGGAGGATTATAAAATGAATAAAAAGTTTGAAACATGTATAAAAATGATGCGTCAGCTGGTTTCTGATATTCAGGGAGCGCCGTATCCAAGCGATAGTTTTGAACCAGAACTTTATAAAATTTGGTATGAGCATGTTCAAAAAGCCGCAGTTGAATGTTTTGAATATCTTGATGATAACTTTCCTCAGGAAAAAGAAGATTTTGACAAAACACTGAACAAAATTTTTAAATAACACTAAAACACTTTTATTGCCTTGCCGAAATTTAAAAAAGTAAAAAAGTTTAAGTTTTTTTTGCAATAAACGGGTGTTTTAATGGATTTGTCAAAAAAGAATAAGCGTTTCGATAATTAC
>CAVKVK010000145.1:0-2909 GCA_963659855.1 Parabacteroides distasonis
TTAAAAGACATTCCGGCAACGGTTATAAAACTAGACAAAGAATTTTTAAATTCCCAGGACACAAAAAAAGAACACATAATCATAAATTCTGTAATAAATATGGCAAAAAATCTGAATATGGAAACAGTTGCGGAAGGTGTCGAAGACAAAAAGCAGTCTGATTTATTAAAAAATATGGGCTGCGACATTGTTCAGGGATACTTTTATGCAAAACCAATGACAGAAAATGATTTTAAAGAAAAATTGAATAATTCACTAAAATAATAAAATTGTTTAGTTTTTGAATTTAAAAATCGTGCTTTTTTACAGAAATTAAAACCAGATACTATCAGTAAATTCATTTGAAAACTAAAAATTGCGGGTTTATAATTAAATAAGCAAATTTTATGGGAGAACGTTATGAGCACAAAGAAAAAATCAGAAAAAACAAGGGTAATTTCTATTATTCTTGGCGGTGGAAAAGGAACTCGTCTCTATCCGCTTACAAAAGAACGCTCAAAGCCAGCAGTACCATTTGGTGGTAAATACAGAATCGTAGATATTCCTATTTCCAACTGTATAAACTCAGGTTACAGAAAAATCTACCTTCTTACTCAGTTTAACAGTGCGTCATTGCATCATCACATTACAAATACTTACAATTTTGATAATTTTTCTGGAGGATTTGTAGAAATTCTTGCAGCAGAACAAACGCTTGAAAATTCAGGCTGGTTCGAAGGAACTGCAGATGCTGTACGCAAGAATATGATTCACTTTAAATCAGCAAATCCGACACATTACATAATTCTTTCTGGGGACCAGCTTTACAGAATGAATCTTGAAGACTTTATGCAGAGCCATATTCAAAGTGGAGCGGACATTACAATTGCAACAACAGCAGTAAACCGCCACGATGCTTCTGGTTTTGGCATAATGAAGATTGATTCAAAAAACAGAATTACGGCATTCCAGGAAAAACCGGCTCCAGATTTAGACATTTCTGACTGGAAAATTCCACAAAATTCCCGCGGAGACCTTCCACCAGAAAAAGAATATCTTGCTTCCATGGGAATTTACATTTTTAATGCAAAAACAATGGAAGAAGCTCTCGACAATAACTTTACAGACTTTGGAAAAGAAATTATTCCAAAATCAATAAAAACAAAAAAAGTAAATTCCTACATTTTTAACGGTTATTGGGAAGACATTGGAACGATCCGCAGTTTCTACAACGCAACTCTTGATTTAACAGAAAATGTTCCTGCATTCAATCTTTACGATGTAGAAGAACCAATTTACACTCACATGAGAAATCTTCCACCGTCAAAAATCAATGGTGCAGAAATTGAAAATTCTCTTACTTCTGAAGGCTGCGTAATTTCAAAAGCAAAACTTAAACGTTCAGTAATTGGTGTACGCTCTACAATCGAAAATGGTTCAGAACTTGACGGTGTAATAATGATGGGTTCTGACTTTTACGAAACGGAAGAAGAAAAACAGAACAATGCCCAGAACGGAAAACCAAATATTGGAATCGGTAAAAACTGCAAAATTGCAGGAACAATTATCGATAAAAACGCAGCAATCGGCGACAACTGCCAGATTAACGTTAGCGGAAAACACTATGAAGACGGAGATCACGGTTTGTTCTATGCTGCTGACGGAATTATTGTTATCAGAAAAGGAAGCGTAATTCCTTCTGGTACAATAATCTAAACTTACAACAAAATAAGAAAGTTAAAAAAAGATGCCGGATTCTATGTACGATAAACTGGGAGAATTACTCAGCGAAGCTCTTGAATCCGGCATTTTTTTTACTCAAAATCAAGAAAACCAAAATAAAGATTTTAAAGAAAACCTAAACGACAATAAAACGAACAAAAAAGACAGTTTAGATACTAAAGATGTAAGCGATTCTAGTTTTTACTGCAATCCTGATAAAAATAATACATTACAAAATCAAAAACGAATAAAATACGTCAATTTAAAAGTTCAAAAAGCCTGTGCAATTGTCGGCATACAAGACGGAATGACTTTTGAAGAAGCAAAAAAAGTCTTTCGAAAAAAATTACTTAGATTTCATCCAGACAAAAATGCAGACAACGAAGTAATGTATAAAATTACAAAACAGAAAACAGAAGAATTATTAACTTCCTGGAAGCTCATTGAAGAATGGTTTAAATCATAAAAAAATCTGCCCTGCTTTTTTTACGCCAAAGATTGAATTTTAATCGTTGGTTTCGTCATCTGCAGAAATTAAACCGTATTCGTTAAGTTTTCGATGCAAAGTTTTTCTGCCGATTTTTAGAATGTCTGCAGTTTTACTTTTGTTTCCATTGTTAGCTTCGAGGTTTTCAAGAATAATAATTTTTTCTGCTTCATCTAAACTTATTCCATAAGGAACGATAATTTCAGATTCATCTTTTTTATTTTTTAATTCAATTGTTAAATCTTCTGGTTGAATTTCATCTGAACTTGCCATTACAACTGCGCTTTCCACACAATGCTGTAATTCACGAATATTTCCAGGCCAGTCATAATTGAATAAAACATTTTTAGCAGCATTAGAAAAACCACGAATATTTTTATTATTTTCTTTATTATATTTTAAAAGAAAATTGTTCAGCAAAAGCGGAATATCGTCTTTTCGCTCTCTAAGTGGCGGAACTGTAATTTCAATTCCCTTTAACCTGAAATACAAATCTTCTCTGAAACGTTTTGCAGTAACTTCATCTTCCAGCTTTTTATTAGTTGCAGAAATAACACGAACATCAACTTCGATTGTGTCTTCGCCACCAACTCTTTCAAACTTTTTTTCCTGCAAAACCCGCAGCAGTTTTACCTGAACATTCTGATTTATTTCTCCAATTTCGTCCAAAAAAATCGTTCCACCGTCGGCAAGTTCAAATTTTCCTTTATGCAAAGATTCC
>CAVKVK010000146.1:0-2837 GCA_963659855.1 Parabacteroides distasonis
TCTTTAGTTCCTGGGTTTGCACAACAGGCAGAAGAAGAAATTCAATATATAAAAAATCTTAAAGAATTTTCTCAAAAAATAAAAAATCAACTTCCAAAAAATACTCTTTGCGTGCGGTTTGACATTCCACTCGATATGCCTACAGTAGAAGTACGCAACGATTATCTTTTCAGGTTGCCGGAACTTTCAAAAACTGCAAAAGTTGAATTAAAAAAGCCTTCAGCAGATATTCAACCGTCAGACAGCACTTTTCTTGATCTTTCTTTAAGCCAGGACGAACTTTTAGCAAATATGAAAAACAAGTGGAGATACAATATCCGCTACGCTATAAAACATGATGTAAAAGTTCGGGCAGTTACTGCAAGTTCTCCAGATTTTGAAAAAGACTTGAACTCTTTTTATTCTCTTTACAAAGAAACAGCCGAACGCGACGGAATAGGGCTTCATCCGCTTTCTTACTATAAAGATCTTTTAGTCCGTGGAGAAAATTCAACTGGCACAGACAAAGAAACAAAAATTACTCTGTATATTGCCAGCCACGACGAAGATGATTTAGCAGCAATCATTACATTGTTCCAGAAAGACGAAGCAATCTATCTTTACGGCTGCTCTTCAAATAAAAAACGTAACCTTATGCCTAATTACCTTGTTCAATGGACGGCAATTACAGACGCAAAAAATTACGGCTCAAAAATTTACGATTTTTATGGAATTCCTCCAACGGGAAGTGAAAATCATCCAATGCACGGTCTTTATCTTTTTAAGATGGGATTTGGAGGGCGCGAAGTTCACAGACCAGGAAGTGTTGATATTCCAATGAGCCGTTTTTACTCTCTTTACGTTTTTGCAGAAAACATTCGCGCATTCTGGCATAAAAAGGTAATGAAGAAAATCAGGGGAAGATAATAATTTATGGAAGCATTTGTTTTAGGCTGCGGAGGCATGATGCCTCTTCCTTACAGACACTTAACTTCAGTTTTACTAAGACGCAAAGGCGATTTATTCTTGTTTGACTGCGGAGAAGGAACTCAGGTTTCTTTAAAAAGATTGAACTTAAAATGGAAAAAAATTGACGCAATCTTTATTTCGCATACTCACGCTGACCACGTTACAGGCTTGCCTGGAATTTTAATGCTGAATTCTCAGGTTGAACGCAAAGAACCTCTTTACATTTACGGTCCTCCAAAAATCAAAGAATATGTAGAAACAAGCAGAAGCGTTCTTGATATGTACATAAACTATCCGATTATCGTAAAAGAAATTACGGCTCCGACAGTTGTTCATTCTGGGGACGGATTTTATGTAAGGGCTTTTCCATTACAGCACACAAAAACATGTGTCGGCTACACCTTAGAAGAACTCGACAGACCTGGAGAATTTAACGTAGAAAAAGCGCTTGCACTCGGCTTAAAACCAGGCCCGGTTTTTGGAATGCTGCAAAAAGGTCAGGAAGTTACTCTCGAAGACGGAAGAACAGTAAAACCAGAAGATGTAATGGGGCAGAAACGAAGCGGAAGAAAATTCTCTTTTGTAACAGATACACTCTACCTTCCGTCAATTTCAAAAGAAGTTATGGGAAGCGATCTTTTAATCTGTGAAGGAATGTTTGCAGACGACTGCGAAGATCAGGCAAAAGAAAAAAAACACATGACAAGCCGCCAGGCAGCAACAATTGCCAGGGATTCTTCTTCAAAACGAATGGCAATGATTCACTATAGTCCGCGTTATACAGACAAAGATCTGTCAGTTTTACTTGAACAGGCACAGCAGGTTTATCCAGATGCAGAACTCACTCATGACAGAATGCATTTTGAAATTCCTTTTGAAGACTAATTTACCATGATAAAGCTAGAAAATTTTACAAAGGTTTACGACAATTTTACAGCTTTAGATAAGATTAACTGTACGTTCGAAGATAACCTTATTACAGGAATCTTAGGACCAAATGGAGCAGGAAAGACAACCTTATTAAAAGCAATTTGCGGACGTCATTGCGCAACTTCTGGAAAAATTCTTGTAAGCACAAAAGAACAAAAACAAATTGACGCAGGTGAAGAACTCGAAAAACTCCGTAACCTTACAGGCTTTGTCGAGGAAGCAGCAAATTTTCCTGCAGAATATACGGTAAAAGAATTTTTAACATTAGTTTGTGAACTTCATAATTCTTCAAGACAGAATATTGAAGAATGTGTAAAACTTTTTTCGTTAAATGATGTTTTATATAAAAAACTCGGCTCACTTTCTAAAGGATATAAAGAAAGAGTGAACTTTGCCCAGGCATTTGTCTATAAACCAGAAATCCTGGTTCTGGACGAACCTGCCAGCGGGCTTGATCCTCAGCAGATAATAAATATGAGAGAAACTGTAAAACTTTTAGCAAAAACTCGCACAATCATTCTTTCAACCCATCTTATGCAGGAAGCAGAAAGCCTTTGCGACAAAATAATTATTCTCAATAAAGGAAAAATTCTTGCAAATGGAACAATAGAAGAAATTCTATTAAAAACTAAAACTAAAAAACTGGAAGAAGCTTTTTTTCTTCTGATTCAAAACTCTTAAGTTAAAAAATATGAACAAATCTCTTTATAAACATTCACTTTATTCTTTTTTTATAGATCCTCTTTTTTATGCCTGTTCGCTGGTTACTGTTTTTTATACTGCATTTATGTTTTTTATTGCAAACAGATTTTTTTCGATAGAAAACGGTTCAACCAGTTTAATTCCTTTTTTTAATGCAATTTCAGGAATTTCTATTTTAACAATTCCGCTTTTAACCTTTAGAATCCGCTTTTTTTTAAACGATGATTCACTTCCAATTTGTGAAACCAGTCGTTTTT
>CAVKVK010000147.1:0-2831 GCA_963659855.1 Parabacteroides distasonis
ATAGTAAACTGTGTATTTTTCCGCTGAATTTTCAGTTTCAGAATCAGTAATTTGCACGGCTTTTACATAATTTTCAGATTCGTATCTCAAGGTTGTTACATCACGTCCTGCTCTTGAAGGAACAAAAACATACTTAAAATAGTCCTGAAGATTTTTTAATTGAAGACCTTTTATTGGAAGTTTGTTTTGTGCCTTTTTTAAGTTTGAAGTTTTTGACCAGTAAATTCTAGATTCTTCGTCTACGTGCAAAATCCATGATTTATAGTCAAAATCACGCATGATTGTTTTTAATTCTTCGATATTTTTTAAAATTTCTGCTTTGTCAGCTTCGAATGTACCCTGCGATACTGTAAGGTTTCCGACAGATTTTTCGTATTCATTTTTTTCTACATGAGTAATCTTTACTTCTTCCTGAACTACAGGTGGTTCTTCTGGAGCTGATGCAGCCTGAGTTTGTTGGGTTGAAGCGCAGCTGTAGAGAAATAAACTGAATATAAGTGGTGAAATTTTTATTAATAAATTCGTATTTTTCATACAAAAAAATATACCTTACTTGCTTGCTTGCGTCAAACGTGATAAAAATTAGATTCGTTATGAATATTGCGATTTTTCCAGGCAGTTTTGATCCTCCAAGTTATGGACATTTAAATGTTATTGAACGTGCAAGTAAGATTTTTGATAAAATTGATGTTGTCGTTTCTGAAAATCCTGAAAAACATAATCTTTTTACTGCTGATGAACGTGTGTTGATGTTAAAAACCTTGGTTGAACCTTATGCAAATGTTGAAGTTCATAAATGGGATAAACTGATTGTTGAATATGCTCAAAAACATGATGCAAAAGTTCTGATTCGCGGAATCCGCAATGTAAATGATTTTTCGTATGAATTTGAACTTTCTCTTGTAAATCATAATTTGAATCCTGGAATTGAAACTCTGTTTATTCCTACAGAAACCCGCTATGTAATAGTAAAATCAAGTTCTATTAAGGAACTTGCTCAGTTTGGCGGAGATATTAGCGGAATGGTTCCACCGATCGTATGCGAAGCTGTTATGAAAAAATACAAAAAATAAAATCTGTTTTCTTTGGCAGTTTTAAATTTAGGAAGACTTCTGGCTTTTTATTTGCCTTTATTAGGAAATGAAGCGAATTGAAAGATAAATTATTTTAATAAAATTGTGTTAAAATGACAAAAAGTGTAATTTTGTCATAAAAAAGATTGACAAATGAACAAATACTAGTATAATGCTGATTGACATTCAGACAAAAACTGTTATAACATCAATCTGTTATACAAGTAACAAAACATTAAGTGAGGTTATATAAATGGCAGTACCTAGAGCGAAAACTTCGAAAGCACGTACACGCAGACGCCGTGGTGTTAATATGCATCTTGTTGCACCACAGATGGTTGAATGTGCAAACTGTGGCAATCTTGTTTTGCAGCATCATGTATGTCCAAAATGCGGATTTTACCGTGGACGTCAGGTAATTAAACCAGAAGTTAAGTAGTCTGGATGAAATTAACTATAGGGTAAAATTTTCGGGATTTTCCGGAGATTTAACTTAATTTAATCATAGGAGATTAAAAATGGACGAATTGTTCAGCAAAATCCAGAAGCTTATCGCTGAGAAACTGGAAATCGATGAAGGTAAAATCACAATGGATTCTTCTTTCCGTGGTGATCTCGGTGCAGACAGCCTTGATACTTACGAGCTTGTTTATGCAATCGAAGAAGAACTTGGCGTAAGCATCCCTGATGAAAAAGCTAACGAATTTGAAACAGTTCGCGATGCATACAATTTCATCAAAGCTGAAAAAGAATCTAAATAACATTTTTCAGTATAGTTTTTTTCATAAAACGTAAACACAGGTTTGCATTGCTGCCTGTGTTTATTTTTTTATGGGGGAATATAATAAAAATTTTGATTAAAATAGTGTCAAAGTTTTTATTTTTAGGTTTGCGTTGCAGACTTGTTTATCAACATTGATTTTTTGTGGGAGAATTTATGTTAAAAAGATTTTTTCATAATTCAAAACTTTCTGCAGAAAGATGCAAACAGCTTAGGGATTTCTCTAAAAAACTTGATATAAAATTCAATAATCTTGAACTTCTTGAACTTGCTTTTCATCACAGATCGTATGCAAATGAAAATGCAGGAGAAAAGCACGTTAATAATGAACGCCTGGAATTTCTTGGAGACTCTGTGCTTGGAATGGCTACTGCAACTTTTTTGTACGAAGACATGTTCGAAAATCCAGAGGGAGACCTTTCTAAAATAAAAAGCGTTGTTGTTTCTGAAAAATCGCTCGCACCTATTGCAAGAAGAATTGGAATAAATGAAATGCTGGTTCTTGGAAAGGGTGAAGAAATGAGTGGCGGTCGGAACAAAGATGCAATTCTTGCGGATTGTGTTGAAGCCGTTATTGGCGCTTATTACCTTGACAGTGGTTTTGAGGCAGCTGAAAAACTTGTTCTGTCTTTTATGATTCCTGAGATAAGAAAAGTGCAGCAGGATAAGGGACAAAAAGATTATAAAACTTTGCTTCAGGAATATTTTCAGAAAAAATACAAAGCCTGTCCTGTTTACGAACTTGTAAAGAAAACTGGGCCAGACCATGACAGAGTTTTTTGGGTAAGCGTAAAACTGAATGAAAAGAAATACGGTCCATGCGAGGGAAAAAGCAAAAAAAGTGCAGAACAGAATGTTGCGAAACTTGCCTGGGAATCTGAAAAAAATATTTAAAATTTTTAAGAATTTTGAAATTTACTTATGTCAATACCGCGCGTAAACTTATAAGCAATTTTATAGCAATTTTTGTGTTATTT
>CAVKVK010000148.1:0-930 GCA_963659855.1 Parabacteroides distasonis
ACGGTTGAGTCAAGCTCAATGTGCGTTTTGGTCAGAACCCCGACTACGGCTATTTTTATATTTTACAGAATAAATTCGACATCTATTGTCCGAAGTTGCGTAAACTATCGCTCTCGTTTTATTTCTGGTGGTTTCGACGGGCTCAACCACCGTGTGCAAACAACCGTAAAATAAACGCCATTCATCTGTTTAAATGACAGTCGGGATTCAATAAATCTAAATAACTCGTTTTTCCAGCCATTTTTTTCCACAGAATCTTGCAAAAAACATTGCGCCTCTGAAAATCCAGTCTATGTACATTCCAAACCACACGCCGAACAATGCAAAATGTGTGTTTCCTGGATAAACGCTTAAAATCCATTTTGAAATAAGATAACTTCCTAAAACCCGGAACGTCCACATGCTTATATTAGAAACAATCATTGTATATTTTGCATCTCCTGCCCCACGCAGAATATTTGGCATTGTAAAACTCATTGGCCAGAAAATTACGTTTGCAATCATACAACTTCTTATTACTAAAATTGCAAGTGACTGAGCCTGTTCCGTTAAATTGAAAATTCCCGTAACAAGTGGAGCAAAAACAAAAACCAGACCAGCAGTTATAAACATTCCAGCATAAGACAAAATCATCATTTTGCGGCCATAATACTTTGCCTGCTGTTTTTCGCCGGCACCAATGCACTGCCCCACAATCGTAACGCTTGCTAAACCAATGGCATTTCCTGGAATATTAGAAAAACTTGCAACCGTGTTAGAAATTGCATTTGCCGCAATCGCCGTAACTCCAAAACCAGACATAAAAGAATAAACGAGAGTTTTTCCAATATGGAATACAGAATTTTCAATTCCGCTTGGAACAGCAATTTTTAATATTTTTGCAATCAATTTAAAGTCAATTTGAATTTTCCAGATTTTTTCAAGGTAAAG
>CAVKVK010000148.1:940-2602 GCA_963659855.1 Parabacteroides distasonis
AACCATTACAAAGGCAGCAACTGCACGACTAAAAAGTGTAGAAATTCCTGCCCCCGCAACTCCAAGTTTTGCCCCATAAATTAAAACCGCATTGCCGGCAATATTCATAAAATTCATTATTAAACTAACTTTTAAACTTATTTTACTGTTGCCCATAGAACGGCAGAGAGCCGCACAACTGTTGTAAATTCCTAAAAGCGGGAAACTGAACAAAATCCATACAAAATATGTAAGGGCGGCGTCCATAATTTGTGTTTCCATTGAACCAAAAATTCCATTTAGAATTACTCGTCTTAACGGCAGGCACACAGCAATAAACAAAAGCCCGGCTGCAACGCACAAATTTAACAGTTGCTTTGCAGAATGACGCGCATTTTCTGTGTCTTTGCTTCCAAGATATTGACTTGCAACAACAGCGCCACCAGTAGCAAAGGCTGCAAAAAGTTGAATTACAAGCTGACCAAGCTGATCTACAAGGCTCACACCACTAACTCCAGCTTCTCCAACTGAAGAAACCATAACAGTGTCGCAAGCCCCGATCGTCATTGCCAAAAACTGTTCCGCAACAAGAGGCCATATAAGTTTAGAAAGATAATTTTTACTGAACATTTTTTACAATTCGCGGCAAATTTGAGGAACTGTATCGTCACTCAAAAGTGTAATATCCATTCTGTTGTATGGAATATTTATTTTTGCTTCGTTGAATGCTTTTAATGTATTGATTGCAACATCGCTCTTTGTCTGCAAAAAATTTTCGCGCTTACACCAAACAATAATATTAAGGTTCATTCCACTGTCGCCCTGAGTTGTCCATACTGCATTTGGCGCATATTTTGGATTGTCAAGAATTACAGTCGGACAACGCGCTGGCACAGATTTTGCAACTTCCATTGCTTTGTCATAGTCGCAGTCATAGTCAACCCAGGTTTCAAAAACATAACGTCTGTACGGAAGTGCCGAATAATTTGTAAGTTTTGAATCAATTATCGTAGAATTTGGCACACGCACAAGCTGATTGTCCAAAGTACGGATTTTGATAGAAATAATTCCGATTGAATCAACTGTTCCCGAAATTCCATCAACTTCTATAAAATCGCCGATTTTCATTGCTTTGTCTGTAACAACAAAAAGTCCGGAAATTAAATTACTTACAGAAGTTTGTGCAGCAAAACCAATGGCAACGCCGGCAATTCCTGCAGCGCCCCAGATTGCACTCAATTTTATTCCAAATAAACCAAGAACATACATTACGATTAAAACATAAAAACAATAACTGATTGCCTTTACAATTATCGAAACTGTTTTCTTTTGCAAAGTTTTAGAAGCAGTCTTTTTTACAAGATGCCTTATAAGACGGTAAACTGCCCAAAAAATTAAAATTGCAACAACGCTCGTTATAACCTTTGCAAGATTTCCCCAGGTTAAATATTGAGCAAGGCTGTCCAAATGAAACATGCTTTTAATTTCATTTGCGGTTCCTGCCGCAAGTTCTGCAGCACCTTCTGTAATAATGTTTTCGTCCATTTTTTCCTCCGTTGTAATTAGACTAAATATTTTTATATTTTTACTAATTAAATGCCAAATTTATTTAATAAAAAATGTCAAATAGCCGTAGCCGAGGTTCTGACCAAAACGCACATTGAGCTTGTCTCAACCGTGCGG
>CAVKVK010000149.1:0-2541 GCA_963659855.1 Parabacteroides distasonis
TGTGTTTTCGTATTACGCAAAAATGAATGACACTGGAAACTTCTTAAATAAACTAATTTCGTCTCCTTTCATTGTAACTTTTGAATATTTATTAAAAGGCGACTGCATCGGCAACTTGACTGGAATGTATGACACAGAAAAATGCGGCAAAGTTTTACAAAAGGAAATCCATCATGAAGATTATGAGATGTGGCTTTCAATACTAAAACAAGGCTTTTACGCTATAAATACAAATACATATGAGGCGTTTTATAGAATTCAAAAAAAATCAGTTTCCGCAAACAAGCTCAAGACAATGCAGTGGCACTGGAATATATTGCGAAATGAATTAAACCTGTCATTCTTAAAATCTGCAAAATATTTTATGCATTATGCGGTGAAGGGATTTATAAAATTTATAAAGTAGGAAAATTTGTTTGCCAGAACACATACTTCAAGTCATCAAGAGTTCCAAAGACAGAATTCACTGCTCCGGTCTCGCTTGAGGAAGGATTGCGTCGCACGATTGACTATGAATTTGTAAAGAAAGTTCAGGGACATACTTTCATCTGCGAGTAATGTTTGTGTTGACAACTCAATAGAAAAGTCTTAATTTGTAATTAAGAGGTATGTTATGGCAACACTTCAATTGCGTGTGGATGATTCATTAAAGTCAAAGGCGGATGCTCTTTTTTCATCGCTGGGGCTGGATACTTCAACGGCAGTCCGCATTTTTCTTGCTTCCTCAATAGAAAACAACGGACTTCCTTTTGCTGTAAGGCACAAGGCTAATCCGCTTTCATTGGAAACGGCGGTTTCTGACAGCCGGAATCATACAAATCTGCACGGACCTTTTAAAACTGCACAAGAGGCTGTGGCTTCTATGCTGGAGGATTGATTTGTACGAAATTGTCTATACAAATCGAATGAAACATGACGCCAAACTGATGAAGAAAAGAGGCAAGAATTTAGAAAAACTTGTTGAAGTTTTGGAACTTCTTGCTTCTGGAAATCCGTTGCCGCAAAAATATAAAGACCATCAGCTGACTGGAAATCTGAATGATTTTCGAGAGTGCCATATAGAACCTGACTGGCTTTTAATGTATCAGATTTTTGAAAACGAACTTATTCTTTCTGCGACAGCAACAGGCTCACATTCTGATTTGTTTGAAAAATAGAAACTGTTGTACTGTATTTTTTACACCTTTATTCCTACAATGCTAAAAATGGTCTGTTAAATACTTTCTGAAGTCTGTAAAGCATTTCTAATGTCGGATTTGTCTTTTTGGGATTTTCTAAGCGCTGATATTGTTGGTATGACATTCCGGCTTTTGAGGCAATTTCTTTTTGTGTTTTATGTCCGCGGGCTTTTCGCAGTTCTATAGCAAAGGCAATTTTGGGCGATACTTCAATCTCAAATCCGTCATTGTATTTTGGTTCAGGAATTGGAAAATTTTCTTCAATATCTGTTTCAAGGACTGCATCCAATGCCTCTTTTGCCATTTTTTTTGCATCATCTACGGAAGTTCCGAATGTTGTTACATTTGTCATATCTGGAAACTGTACAATATACATATTTTCATTCTGTTTTTTTATATCACAATAATATTTCATTTTGAGCCTCCTGCTGTAATTCCCGCTTCTTTTAATATATCTTCTGCAAATTTTCCTAAATCGGTATTTCCATGGACAGGAACAACAACAGGTCGTTTGATTCCGTCTTTTACAAAAACATGATGAGAACCTCGAATTCTGTTTAATTTCCAACCATGCTTTTTTAGAATCTTTATTACTTGTTTTGCTGTCAGTCCCATAAAGAGAATATACAACATATTTGTTGTATATGCAATAAATATGTTGTGGAGCAATTTTGTTTTATTCTAAAAAAATGTTAATCGGCCTGTACATACGAGTTGGTTGAGACAAAAACTAGGAAAATCCAATTCTATAACTTCCTTTAATCTGCTACACTTTTGCCTATGAAACGCGGATTTTTTGTTTTTTGTTTTCTTTTTGTTTTTTCTTTGTTGTCTTCCTTTGCTTTTTCTTCGGATTCCAGATTTTCGATTGGGACTGACATTTGTTTTGAATCTGAAGTTTTTTACAATCCTTACTTTAGAAAATCTCTTAATGTAACTTTACGCACTGACGAAAGTCCGTGGTGTTTTGCGGCTAATGTCTGGCTTTTTGATTCTTCCTTTGTTGTTACTGCTGACAACTGGTTTGTAAATGAGCCTTTGTCTAAATCTGTAAACTGCTTTTTCTTTTGGGGAATTAGTGGTGGCATTGGTTTTAATGGTTTTTCTGCTGGAACTGGAGCGCGCGCAGGTGGCGGAATTGACTGGTTTTTGCTCGACAACAAAAGTCTGGAACTTTACTGGCAGGGCGCCTGGAATCCATATCTTGGGCTTAAAAATGACGACGGCTTAAAGCCTTTTGTGCGTCCCTTGTGTTTTGTATTTTCAACAGGTGCACGCTGGTGGTTTTAGTTTTAGCTCTTGAAAAATTACTTGAGCAAAGTTTCTAATAATGGAAGAACTTGCTGCATTTTTTCTTTTAAGC
>CAVKVK010000150.1:0-2511 GCA_963659855.1 Parabacteroides distasonis
GTCTGGGATGAAAAAAACTCCAAATGGTGGTTCAGCGTGCTTGATATTGTGGGTGTTCTTAATTCTCAGGATAACTACGAAAAGAACCGTAACTATTGGAAATACTTAAAGGCAAAACTAAAAAAAGAAAACAATCAACTGGGTAGTGTTACTACCCACTTCAAACTTACAGCTCCTGATGGCAAAAAACGTCTTACGAATGTAATGGATTACAATCAGGTAATTGAATTTTCAAAATACTTTCCAAACAATAAGGCAAATAGATTTATTCAATGGTTTACATACAGCGATGAAACAATAGACGGAAAAAGCAAGTCTAAGGCTTATTCACTTTTTGAAAGTTCTCTTTTAGATTCAATTGAGATTGGAACAGTGAACGGCTTAAAGCAGATTCAGGCATATCTTTTTGGCGGCCTTTATGACTTTGCCGGAAAAATACGGACTGTAAACATTTCAAAAGGCGGATTTAAGTTTGCGGCCGCAGAGTTCTTGAATGAAACCCTTTGTAAAATTGAAAATATGAGCGAAGATAGCTTTGATGAAATTGCAGATAAATATGTAGAAATGAACATTGCCCATCCTTTTAGAGAAGGGAACGGTCGTACTACAAGAATCTGGCTTGATTTGATGCTTAAGCGCACATTAAAAAAATGCGTTGATTGGAGCAAAATAAATAAGAAAGACTATCTTTCTGCAATGGAACAGAGCGTTTTAGATTCTTCATGGATAAAGAACCTTTTACAGAATGCACTTACCGATAAAATAAACGATCGGGAAATGTTTATGAAAGGTATCGATTATTCTTATTACTACGAACAAATCGATTAAAAGCAGGAGAGTTTTATGAACGCAGACTACTCGGAAGATAAACTTGTTCAGGAAAATGCCGCAGAAATACTGGAGTCTTTAGGCTGGGAAAGTTACTATGCCTTTGATAATGAACTTTTAAGCGCCGACACTTCTTTGCCGCTTGGATTGCAGGGAAACGGAAAAGTCTACCTTGGGCGCAGTTCACAAAAACAGATTCTGCTTGTTCCTTATGTACAAAACGCGCTAAAAAGATTCAATGCAGGAATTACAGACACTGAAATTCAAAAAGCGATTGCTGTTTTAATGGATTATTCCCTGAACAATGATCTTTCTATGATTGTTCAACAGAACAAGGCTTTTTATCCGTTCATAAAAGATGGAATTCCTGTAGAAACAACAGACGAAAACGGAAATAACGTTACCCGCACTTTTAAAATCATCAATTTTAACGAAAGGGCAGATTCCCCAGAAAATGAAAAAAATGACTTTGTGGCTGTCCGTGAACTTTGGATGGAAAGTCCGATTGGCAAGCCCTTGATGCGTGCAGATATAATTGGATTTGTAAACGGGCTTCCGCTTTTATTTACAGAACTTAAGCGGCTAGATGTTGATGTGCGCAATGCCTACAACGATAATTACAGGCGTTCTTTGGAATGTGATCCGCATCTTTTCTATTACAATGCAATGGTTATTCTTTCCAACGGAATGGAAGCTAAGATTGGAACTGTCGGTTCAAAGTATAAATTCTTTGGCGAATGGAACCGCAAGACCGAAGATGATGAAGTTGATGATGATGAGCCAAAAATGCACATTATGCTCGATGCAGTCTGCAACAAACAGACTTTTCTTGATTTGGTTGAAAACTTTATAATTTATGACAATTCTTCCGGAAAGATTGCAAAGATTCTTGCCAGAAACCATCAGTATCTTGGTGTTAACCAGGCGTTTGCAAAATATCAGCAGCGGGCAATGCTTGAAGGAAAAATCGGTGTTTTCTGGCATACACAGGGCAGTGGAAAAAGCTATTCAATGCTTTTTCTTTCTGAAAAAATTCACCGTAAACTTGGCGGAAAAACGACTATTGTTATTATTACCGACCGCAGCGAATTGAATAAGCAGATAAGCGGAACATTTGAAGCCGCAGGCTGTCTTGGCGCCATAAAAGCAAATAGATATATTGCTTCAAGTGGTGACGATTTAATCAAAAAACTCAGCAAGGACAATTCAAAGTATATTTTTACCCTTATTCAAAAGTTCAATAAGTCAAATCCGTCTCCAATTCATGTTGACCATGATATTCTTTTGATTTCTGATGAAGCGCATAGAACAAATAACGGTTTTTTTGCCGAGAACATGGTTGCTCTTCTTCCGGAGGCAAGCAGGCTTGGTTTTACAGGAACTCCGCTTTTTACAAATGACAATATTACTCAGCGCACATTTGGTGATTATGTTTCTATCTATGACTTTCAGAGAGCTGTAAAGGATGGTGCAACAGTTCCTCTTTATTACGAAAATCGTGGAAGCAAACTAAAAATTGAAAATCCTGAAATCGACGAAAAACTTCTTGAAGTCATAGACAAGGCGCAAAACGATGAAGATTCCGACTGCGACGAAAAAGATATAGAAAATCTTAAAAATCAGATTAAAAAAGAGCTCCATATTATCTGCAGCGAAGAACGACTGCGCAAAATTGCAAAAGAC
>CAVKVK010000151.1:0-2436 GCA_963659855.1 Parabacteroides distasonis
GACTAAATCCATTTAACCCAGGATTTAAGTTTGAAAGGCTGATGTCGGTTCCGCCAGTTCCAAGAGAAAAAGAAATTCCATTTTTTCCTGCCTGCATTTCTACAAGCCCGGAATTTGCATTAAGTGAAAGTCCTTTAAAATCTGCAATATTTAAAACATTAAAACCTGTATTGCCTGTAAAAGCAAAATCAAAAGCATTTGTCGTTAATCCGCCGGCAAGAGAATTAAAACGTTTTACAGCTCCAATCTGAGCAGAATTAAAACCGTCAAGATTTGCAGTATTAAGATAATTTGAAACTAAAGAGCCTGCTCCACCCGAAATTACAGAAGCCCAGGTTCCAAATGAATTAAAACTTTTTTCAAAACCATTCCAGTCGCCTGCATTTTGAATTGCAGTAGAAGCAAGAGTTCCTGTCGCACTTGTAACAACACTGATTGAACTTTTTGCAACTGCTGTTCCTGCCGCAGAAGAAAGATTAACCGCAGAACCTGCCACACCGCCAAGTGCAGAAATTGAACTTACCGCAACGCTCGTTCCAAGATTTTTTGCAACCTCGTCCCAATCTTTGTAATTTCCGTTCAGATCCATTATTGCAAAAGCAGTTTCAGTCGAAACATTTAGAGCCGCACTTACACCGGCTGCACACAAGGCTGCAAGCGGAGCCGCTAAAGTTCCAAAACTTGCAACACTCAGGGCTACAGACACAACAGCCGCCGCAACTGCCGTAGCAACTGTGCACACAGTCCGCAAACTTGGAACTTCTATCCAGTCCACAGGAGAAGCCGTAAGCTGTTTGTCCCAGGGAGCAAGTTCCATTTCGCTTAAACCAGCGAGCATTTCTTCATTGTTTTTATAAATATCTGAAAAAATAAAACCAAGTTCTCCGCTTCCATTTTTTAAATCAGAATTTTCTGGAGCATTTCCTATGTGAATTTCAAATTCTCCATCTTCGTCTTTATCTTGTGTATGAACTCCAAAAATCCTGTTTTTCCATTCTTCAAGCTGCTGAGTTGCAATTTGTGCAAGTTGAATCAAAGTTTCGCTGGAAAAACCATTTAAAATTGCTGTTGAAAAAGAAATTAAAGGTCGTTCAGTTTTAAACCAGTTAAAAACATGTACATTCTGTTTTTTGTATTCATCGCTAAAAAAGTAAGAATGAACTAAAACTTTTCTTGAAATTTTTTCTTTTTTCCAGTCATAACCTTCTGCGTACACAAGATTTTTAATTTCGCCTTCAAAACTAAGGTTTGCCTGTTCAACTAAATTGAATGAATCTTCAATATTCTGTTCAATATTTTGAGAATATTTTTGCGCATAAAGTTTTGCAGAAGTTTCCTGCATTAGCTGAGAAATTTCACAAGCCGTTTTTTGTGCATTATAATAATCGAGGATTGTTCCCGCTGATTTTTTTGTATTTATCTGTGAATAAAAAACTGACTGCCCGATTCGTCCTTCAAGTTCTCCAAAATGTTCTTTTAATGAATAAAAAACGCTGTTTTTTAAGATTTCGTTTACAAAAGCAGTTGAATCAAATTCAACTTTTTCAACAGAATTGATTTCCGCAGTTTTTGCTTTTTGAATTGATTTTTTGAGCGCTTCGTCTGCCTTTTGAGATGCACTAAAAACAACTCCTGCTTCGCTGGAAGCACTAGCATACATTTGACTAATCCACAGTTGTTTTTCACTTAAAAATTCTTCGTAAGAATTCTTCCATTCTTCATTTGCTTTTGTGTAATTTTTAGAAAAATTGCGGGCCCAGCTGTTATAAGTTGAATTTAATTTTTCTTCCGCCTTTAACCATTCATTGTCTGCAATAAAGGCAATTTGAAGCAATCGATTTATTTGATCTTCGTTTTCTTTTTTTATTGAATTCAGCGAAGAATCCAGCTGAACTTTTTTTAGGGCAAGTTCAAAATCAGAATTTATAGTCTGCAGATTTTCGTAAAATTCTATAAATCTTGAAAAAAAATCCTGCTTATAATTTAAATCCTGCTCAAAAGAACTTTCTTGCGGCAAAGTTTCTAAAGAATTATTCAAAATAAAATATTCACTTTCTGAATTGTTAAAATTTTCAGTTGTAAAAGTCCGCCCTTCCTTAAAATATTTTTTATAATACTCAAAAAGAATTGAATATTGGTTTTCAATTCTTTTTTTCTGAGTTCCAAAAGCGTCAAGGGCAAGCTCTTCAAGTTCAACTTCCGCGCACTTTTCTCCAGATATCAAAAGTTCAACTGAATTTCTAAAATTTTCTATTTTTTTGTAATGCTCTTCCTGTTCTAAAGAATTTGCTTCATTAAATTCTTCCTTTTTTTGAATCAATAATAAAAAATGTCTTTTTAATAAAGTTTCACAGGCAGTTTCAATACTGTCAAAAGTTTCGTCTTTTTCTAATAAACTGCAAAGCTCTTCAATTTGTCCGGCTTTTAATAAAGAAT
>CAVKVK010000152.1:0-2312 GCA_963659855.1 Parabacteroides distasonis
AACAGCAATAACTAAAAGTTTTCCTTCCTGCGCATTTGAATTTGAGCAGCTTGCACAAAAATATCCAGAGCATTCTTTTATAATTGCAACCCAGCTTCCGGGAATGTTTCTTGTTGATTCAAGCGAGCAAGACATTTTTCCAAAAGCAAAAAATATCCGCTACGAACTTATTCCTTTTGACGACGAAATAAAAATTGCAGACTTTTTAACATCTTTAAATCCAGAACTTGCAATAGCTTCAACCTTTTATGTAACTCCATTCGACTGGCTCACAGCAAAAGACGCAATTGTTGCAAAACATTTACGACAAAACGGAATAAAAACACTTTGCCATAATTTAAACACAGCCCTCGCCTGTTTTGACAAATGGCACACGCACACAACACTCCAACAGCTTTGTGTAAACGTTCCAAAAGCGCTCTACATAAACCATTCACTTTTTATAAATGCCGGCAACAGAAAAACTGTTAAAAGCAATGTTTACAAAACAGCCCTGCTAGAACAAATAAAAGAATTAAATTTTCCAGTTGTAATAAAAGACACAACAGGTCTTAGCAGCTACGGAATGGACGTTCTCGAATCCTTTGCACAGGTTAATGACTGGCTAAAATCCAAAAAGTTTACATCAGACAGAATAATAGAAGAATTTATAAAAGGTGAACAGTTTGGCGCAGAAGTCGAAGCCGTTTACAACATCAAAACAGGCACATTCGACTATAAAATTCTTCCGCCATTTATTTTTAGCGTAAACAAATACGGAATCACTTCTCCAAAACAGAGCATAAAAGCAGGTCCAGTCACTTCAGAACGCTATAAACTGCAGGAATTAAATTCAATGCTTTTAAAAATTGCACAAAAATTAGATTTTCAGGGGCTTGCTCAGTTTGATCTTGTTTTTGACGGCACAAAATGGTTTGTTATCGAAATAAATCCGCGCCTTTCAGGTCTTACACATTCCTGCAATGCACTAAAAGACATTTTTATGGGAGAACGGCTTTTTTCACTTTCAGGGCTTTCAAAAAACAACGAAGAGCCACAAAACTTTGTCTTAAATATTAAATTTTCGCTTTTAGAAGCTCCACAACTTTGTGAACTTTCAAACTTAAGCTGCATAAAGCACATTTACCAGATCGAAAATAAAAAAGCCCAGCAACTGCGAGAACGCGGCTACTGCGAAGTAATTCTTTCTGCAAAAACAAAACCGGAACTAGAGCAAAATCTCGACGATTTATACAAAAAGTTTAACAAAAATATTGAAGAGTCTTTTTATCAAAAAGCAAAGGAACTTTTAACTAAGCTTTAGTTTCTGGGCGCATCTGCCTTGCGGCAGACCGGGCTTTTCGTGGTTCCGCGTCGGAGCGCTCCATCTTTTTACGCAGGTTTCCAACCAGCGTAAAAAGACGCCTTCGGCGCCACTACAATCCCTTGCGCAAGCAAGGTCGTGCGCTTTTAGCGCACACGTTAATAACGAGTTTGTGCAAACAAACTCGCAGCGTAGCAGTCGCAGACTGATACGCAAAAATCCCTTGCGCAACATAGCAGTCGTCAGACTGATACGCAGTTATTCTGCGCTGTCTATATTTCCAAAATCGCAGACTGCATCAAGAATATTTGCGTGTTCTAAAAGTTCAAGATTCTTTTTTACTTTTTTAAAGATTTTTATTTCGCCGTAACCGTTTCCACCGCCTAAAACTTTCAGGAGTTTTTTTCCGCCCTGTGGCAGTTCGTAGTCGCGTACAAGCATTTGCGAAGTTCTGGAAAAAATATCAATATCAATTACAATCTTTTTTCTGTGAATGCTAACAGACCAATGAAGTTTTTCTCCATCTGCATCGGCTGGCATCTGCGTACAACTGTGGATTTCTGTATAACGATTAAAAACGCTGTTTCCAGCAAAAACAAGTCTTTTGCCTTCAATTTCTACAAAAACGCTCAGGCGTTTGTCAAATTCACCTTCAACACAAAAAGCAGATTTTGAAAGTGTCCTTCCAGAAATTGAACTTGTAAGATTAGACGACGACAAATGAAAAAACGGATTTACAGGTTCAATTCCCCAGGATTTATCTACATATCCGCAGGAACTTCTCGGCACAACTGTATATTCAACTCCGTCAAGTTCAACACTGCCTGCAAAAACTGTTTTTACCCCAAGAGGAACAAGCACGTTTTTTTTGCTGTTCCATAAAACCGGACTTTCGATATTTTTCTCAAAATGCAGATTCCATCTTATTTTTCCGGCAGAACAAAGAAGTTCAGGTCGTTTTCTTAATTCTTCTGTAGTAACTTCTATCTGACCACTAATTAAATCGCAG
>CAVKVK010000153.1:0-2309 GCA_963659855.1 Parabacteroides distasonis
ACACAGGGCAATCAACAAAAACTATGAACGCATAGCGCAGGAACTTATCGAAAACACACCAGAGCTTGACTACATTAAACAAAGCCACGCGCGCATTACATATCTTGAAAGCGACAGTTCAAAAAAGAATGGACCAGAAAAGCTAGTACTTGGCGAATGCGAAAAAGTCGCAAGCAAAAACCAGTGGGCAATCAATGCGGATTTTACAATTACGGTATACACAAACAACGTAATCGGAATGAGCGAAGACCAGATTAAAATTCTTTTATTCCACGAACTACTACACGTTGGCATTGATTATGGCACAGACGGTGGCGAAGTTTACTCTGTAAAAAAGCACGACCTGGAAGACTTCAAAATCATCATAGATAAATACGGCACAGACTGGGCAGCGGTGGCAAAATAAAAAATGATACTCGACGCTTTATTTTTTCAACTCAAACACGGCTATATCCTCGACAACAAAACCGACGCAAACGGAGCAGAACACGGCAATAATGGGCAGTTTGTAAGCAAGGGCGGAAACAGCGGAGAAAAAAAAGAAAAACCGAAAAAAACTAATGACGAATACAGAAACGAAATAAAACAAACACTTTCAAAAAACCTTAACAAAAAACTTTCAAATAAAGCAAGCGGAACAACCGCCAGGCTTTCAATAAAAGGCTTAAACAAAATGACAAGCGGTGTGGCAATCAAAAAAAGCATTGATAACGGTTTTACACCACAAGAACACTTTGAAGCGGTCAAAAACATTATAAAACTTTTTGAAAATGCAGAACTTATAAAAAGCCACAAGGACTTAAAGCACGGCGTGGAAGGCTTAAAAATTAACAGATATGTCGCTCAAGATAAGTTTAAAGACGGCACAAAATACGATGCTTTAATAACAGCAAAAGAAACAATTAAAAACGGCCAAAGGCTTTATTCTTTGGAACTCGACAAAATAAATCACGCATCAAAAAGATTTGAAACAACCGATAGAAACATAAAAAAAGGCTTCCCTGCGGTAACCGGTCAAAAAGACGAAACGCGAACCATTCAAGGAACGCCAGCTACAGGAAGCCTTAACGACAATATAATACGCGACGGCTTAAAATTCAAGTCACTTGATGATTTATTCAAAATGGCAAAGGGAGCGTGAACAAACAAAATGGAAGATTTGAAACTTGATTTAAACTTTACAGATATTCTCTCTGACAATTCAACACTCCAGAAAATGGCACAGAAAAAAAATATAAAAGATAATGAACAAAAACGCTCACACAGGCGTACTGTAAAATGCCTGGAATTATCTCTTGATTACGAAATGCGTCGGGCATTTTCAGAACAAAGACTGTGGGATGCAATGGGCGGAATAAAAGAACTCAAAGAAAACACCAGCTACAATTTTATAACAGCTGGAGACGTTGACGCTTTGAGTTATCTGCAATTAATTCTACGCTATCAAAGTTTAGACTATTGCCTTTTTAGTACGTGGTGCATGGGAGCCGAAGACATCTTAAAATTTGACGAATGGTTTACAAACGGAACGATAAAAAAACTTGATGCGTACGTGGGTGAAATATTCCCAGGAACATACAAAATAGAATGGCAAATGTTAAATGAATTATTCAAAAAACACGAAGGATGCGGACGAATTGCAGTTTTCAGGAATCATTCAAAAATCTTTGCAGGCTACGGTCAAAAATTCCACTTTGGAATTCAAACCTCGTGTAACATAAACACAAACCCACGTACAGAAAATGGCTGCATAACAATCAGTCGTGAACTATTCCAATTTTATAAAGATTATTTTGACGGAATCCAGAGCTTTGTGCGTGAAAAAAAATCCTAAAAAAACAAAATGGGTAGGAATTCTTAAAAAATGCCAAGTTATAAAAACATACCAAAAGAGACAGTCCTCAAAGCAATTAAGGCAAGCTACGGAATTACATCAACCGTAGCAGCCAGACTTTCGTGCGATTGGGGCACTGCTGACAGATTGATAAAACGGTGGGCAGAAACAAAAGATGCATTCAAAATAGAAACTGAATCAATTCTGGACCTTGCAGAAGGGAAAGTAATTAAAGCAATCAATGACGGAGACATCGCGACAACAAAATGGTACCTGGCCAAAAAAGGCAAAGCCCGCGGATACGAAGATACACCGACAATCAGGCTTGACAACGGAGAGCCATTAAATATTCAGTTTTCACAGCCAAACGCAGACGCACTACTACAGGCTAGCAACGCGGAAGTAAACAATGGCGAAAACGAAACACAATAACGCAGACAGTGAACTAAATATCCGCCCTTTTTTGCACCAGCAA
>CAVKVK010000154.1:0-2237 GCA_963659855.1 Parabacteroides distasonis
TCGCTGCTGCTGATGTAAAAATTACAATGAACGGCCGTCTTCGCCCTTATCTCTATTCTCATGTAGAAAAAGACGAGGGCTCTACACCAAAGACAAACACCTGGATGGATCTTGACGGTCTTGCTGCATTCGAGGATACACTCAAGTTCGCGTTTACAAACGATGACAACTCTGCAGGACTCACATTCTCTGTAAACGTAAAGAATGCCAATGGAACTAATGAAGTTTCTAGCGACAAATATACATCCGATGCGAAATCTGCTAAATCTGCAAAGCTTGTTGAATCAAACAACAAATTCGGTAACTTCTTCACTCTCAACGAGTACAGCATCTGGTCTACAGTTTTCGGAACAGACCTCAAGCTCGGAGCTGGTTCCTGGAAAGACGGATTTGCTGACGGCGCATACCGCGTAAAGAAAGATGTTGATGCAGGAAACGCAGAAGGAATCGACTTTGAAAGATTCAAGCTCGGTTCTGCATTCAAGGGCGCTCCTTCTCTCTTCGTTGACGATATTGGAAACTTCGCTGGCGGCTCAAACGCTCTCGTTGGATATGCTGAGTATCCAATCGCAATCAACGACAATATGTCTTTGAAACTTTCTGCGACAGCTGTTGACGCTTCTTTCGACAGTGTAACAGACGACGACACAACAGACGTTTATTCTGCTGGATGGGCTGGACGTGCTCAGTTCAATGTTAAGGACGTTGTAAATACAGAACTTATCGTTAAAAAGCCAGTTCACAACGAGACAGTATTTGCTTTCTATGCTCAGCCAAAAATGGTAAAAGGTCTTGACGCTACAGTCGGTGGTTCTTATACAATGGCTTCTGGATCAAATGAAAAGTGGGACGGAGCATGGGATGTTGACCTCCGCGTTCGCTACCAGGCTACAAAAGCGCTTTCTATCACATCTTTCAACAAGATTTCTGGATTGGACGCTGCTGACGGCACTGCAAAGACAAACAGCGCAAGCGCAGTTGTTAACTCAGGCATCGTAGGAACAGACGGAAAAGCTGGAAGCCTCTTGTCTGGCACAGACATCACATCTGTTATGTGGAACAACCTTTCAGCTCGCTACGTTATTAACCCAAGTGTAACAGCAACTGTAAACCTCGGACTTATCTCAGTTCTCGCAAACGAGTCTGACGCTGACTACGGAATCAACTTCCGCGGAACAGCAGGCGCACAGCTTTATCTTTCAAAGAATGCAAGCCTCTGGGCAGCATTGTCTTACAGCACAGCTACATATAATAAAGGAACAGCAGGTGCTAAAGACCAGACAGATTCTGCATTCGCTGTACCGGTTATCTTCCGTGTAAAAATGTAATATCTGATTGCTGAAATCTGATTGAATGTTTATCGGGTGAATTTCTTCTTTGAGATTCACCCGTTTTTTGTTTTTTGCAGCGAGGTTTATTGCTATGAATAAAAAATCAGTCCTTTTACTTTTGGCAGCAGGCGTTATTTTCTGTCTTTCAGGCTGCGCGTCGAACAGATTTAGTTTTTCAGATATGTCTCCGGTCGCAATCTCTAGTGTTGAAGGAAGCCCTTCAGTTTTTCTGGTCGATGACGACTACATAACGGATGAAGATTCAGGCGGCGTAATAACAAACACTGTGAACAAGCTGCTTTATTCTGACAATCCGGAAATCTACTCAGCTCAGGACCGTGTCGATATTGCCGAGCAGTATCTTAGAGACGCTTTGGAAAGCATTGCGGGCGTTGCGACTGTTCCAAAAGAGACTGTCGTGAGCAATAAGACTTACAAGCAGAATGTGAATCCTTTCTCATATGCGAACACGAATGTTGTGGCAAGCGGATACAAAAAAGATTCCCTTACATTCGGAAGCCAGGTTGCAAGAAAAATAATAAGGGAAATCGGGGCAAAGTCGCTCGTTTCCTTGTATTTTGAATTTGACAAGAAATTTGCCCAAAAGCCAGACGGAAAATATGTGAGCGCGGTTGTAAAAATACGGGCCAACATAATGAACGAAAACGGAAAGCTCGTTGCCTATGATGATTTTATGGAAGAATCTTCTAAAACTGTAAAATGCTATTCCGGCGCGAACTATGACAGGGAAGAATTTATCCAGCTTTACCCGGAGATAATCGAGAACGCTGTAAACAGGTTTGTTCTGTCTTACGTAAAGTAGAGATTATGCTCTGCGCAGGTTGTTTGCACACGGTGGTTGTGCGACATCCTGTCGCGACAAGAAACTTGCGTTTCTTGCGGTTG
>CAVKVK010000155.1:0-2236 GCA_963659855.1 Parabacteroides distasonis
AGACACGAAAAACCAATCGAAGCAATTATTGCAATGGCAAGATCTACAAAAAGTTTTCCAGTAAGGGCTGGCAAAAAGAAAAACGG
Organism: Parabacteroides distasonis; assembly: GCA_963659855.1. Taxonomy (GTDB): domain Bacteria; phylum Spirochaetota; class Spirochaetia; order Treponematales; family Treponemataceae; genus Treponema_D. The sequence goes on from CAVKVK010000155.1 coordinate 87, forward strand.
AATAAAAACAACAATTGTAGTAAGCGACGAACCAGTTGAAGAAAGACTAACCTGTTCCGTACTTTTTAAAACAATTTTTTCAATATTTTGCTCATCTTCGATTGAACAGTTTTTTAAATTGAATAAAAAATTTTCAATTAAAACTGTCACAGGATCAACAACCATTCCAAGTCCAATGGCAATTCCTGAAATTGAAATTAAATTCAAACTTTTTCCACAAATTTTAAGACACAAAATCGAAAATAAAACAGAAAGCGGCATTACAGAAACTGTTAACAATGCAAATTCTAATTGCTTAAAAAACACAAGCAAAATAAAAATCGTTATGGAAAGTCCGGCAAAAAGAGAAGTCAAAAGTTGAATAAAAGATTCCTTTAATTGTTCCGAAAAATCAGAAATAATGACAAACTCAAAATCAGCTGCGTAAAAAGAATTAAGTTCAGACAAAAGTTTTTTTACTTCGAGAGACAGCGCAATCGGGCTTGAATCATTTTTTTTATTTACTCCAAGGCAAATACATTCACGGCCGTTATACGTAAAAAATGATTTTTTTTCTTCAATTCCTTTTTTTACTTCTGCAACATCTCCAAGTTTTAAGGAATTTCCGTTAAGCGCAAACAAAGGAATTTGAGCAAATTCTTCTATTGTTTTTACAGTTCCATCGGTTTTAAAAGAAAAAACATCAAAACCTTCTGTTATGGTTCCGCCCGGATATTCAAAATTTGAATTAGTAACAATCTGCGAAATGGATTCAAGATTAAGTCCAAAAGATTCAAGTTTTTGTTTATCAGCAATAATTTGAATTTCTGCAATTTCTCCTCCATAAACATTAACAGACGCAACTCCTTTTAACCGTTGAAACTTCTGTTTAAACTCATTAACTGCAAGATAGCGCGCATTTTCAAGATTTTGACGTTTCGAAATAAGTGCAATACGTATATTTTCAGAATCATAAGGATTAAAAATTCTGACTTCAGGCTTTGAACAGCCGGCAGGCAGAGATTCGTAACATTGATCAAGAAGCTGCTTACATTCACTTAACGCAAGATCAATGTTGTTTCCCCAATGCAATTCAATTTTTACAAGCGAAAGAGAATCCCGCGTAACTGACGAAACATTTTTTATTCCTTTTACCGAAGCCACACAATCTTCAACTGGCAGTGTCACGAGTTTTTTCATTTGAACGGCGGAAAGATTTTCGTATTCAGCACTTACAAGAAGAAATCTGTCTTCAAGTTGTGGTAAAAAAAACAGAGGAATAAGTTTTAATGCAATAAAAGCACACAGTAAAAGCGAAACGAGCATCATTAAAACAGAAACCGGATGTTTTACAGAAAAAACAATCACTTTATTCAAAAAAAATCTCCTGTTAAAATAAGCAAGTTGAATTCTTTTTACAAAGAAGTTCTATAAAAATATTTCAAATAACTTTTACAAAAAATCAGAAAGTTTAATTTCTACAGACTCTGTTCATAAAAAGCAGCATTATTAGCATGAACAGCTTTTTCCCGAACAACACTCTGACCGTCTCTAAAAAACACTGGCGGATTACAAATTACTTCCTCACCTTCTGCAAGACCATTTTCAATCCAGATATTGCCAGATTTTTTCTGCTTTATTTGAATTTCTTTTTGAACTGCAAATCCGTTTACAAAACAAAAAAGTTTTTCAGTTCCATTTCTGTCGGTCAAAAGAACATTTTCTGGCACGCAGACATATTCAGCCGGGCTCAATTTTTCGATACGACAGCGCGCAAACATTCCAGGCTTTAACGCATAATTTTCGTTCTTTAGTTCAATTTTGACGGTAAAATTTCCGCTTTGAAAATCCGCAATCGGAGACACTTCGGTTATCTCTGATTCAAATTTTTCATTAAGCGAAGGAATTTCAACAAAAACTGGAGTTTTATTTTTTAAATTGACCATATCTTTTTCAGGAACATTTACAACCACAAAAATTGAATTCAATCCGATAATCGTTGCAACTTTTTCATTCTCCTGAACATATTCGCCGTTTTCAAAATATTTTTCGCCGACAATTCCGTCAGCTGGAGAACGAATGCAAAGTTCTGCAATATAAGTATTTACGCCGTCCAGCTGTTGCTGAGCAATCTGGACATTACTTTCTGCAGCCTGCATGGCAGCAAAATA
>CAVKVK010000156.1:0-2235 GCA_963659855.1 Parabacteroides distasonis
CCTCTTAAAATTAAGATTTTGTCTGTGTAAGGTTCTCCTGTCCAGGTTCCGGAAAGATCTTCGAGATTTATGTTTGTGTTTTTGTGTACGCTTTGCTCTGAATCTTCTTTTGAATTATTTTCGTTTTTTAAAATGAATGGTGTAAGAAAATCTTCAATTGCTTCCTTTGAGTTTGTAAGCATTTTGTAATAAGTTTCGTAAGTTCTGTTTTTTTGAAAAATAACGCCGGTTTCCGTTTTTTTTAAGACAAAATCACAGTTCCAGAAAACTGAATTTTCACCTTTTTTATCTTCTGTAATTTGTGCATAAAAAGCAAATTTAGTTAAAGAAGCATTGCTTGTATCCGGGATTGTTGCAGAAACACTGCTTATGTCAGATCTTTTGTCAGAAACTGCAATTCCGTCAATCGATGTAAGCTGGGTGTAAAAAAAATCCTGTGCCATCTTCATCATGTTTACATCGTCAGAGGTTGACACAACTCCATAGTATTCAATTTGTAATGGAGAAGCACAGACGGCATTTAGAAAAAATATAAAAACGAGAAGTGTTATTGTTAAGATTTTTGATTTTGATTTCAAACAATTTACCACTTTTTATTTATAGGTTTGAATTTTTAAATTCCCGCTGTAAATCTCTGTTTACGTCACGTTCTTTTATTGCCGCGCGTTTATCAAATTGTTTTTTACCTTTGCAGACGCCCAGTGTAAGTTTTACACGACCGTTTTTTAAGTAAAAATCAAGCGGAATTAATGTAAATCCTTTTTCTTCGACTTTTCGTTGAATTCTTTTTAATTCTTCTTTATGAACAAGCAATTTTTTTATTCTGTCTGGATTGTGATTAAATACTGAAGAATATTTGTATTCTGAAATATGAAAATTCCGCATCCATAATTCACCATTTTGAATTTCTGCAAATGAGTCCTGGAACGAAACACTTCCTTCTTTTACTGATTTTACTTCCGTTCCTTCAAGAACTATGCCACATTCATATTTTTCTTCAACAAAATAATCAAAACGTGCTTTTTTATTCTGGGCAATTATTTTTACGCTTTCAGACATAAACTAGATTATATTCTTAAAGACTTTACCTTGCAACCAGACAAAAAAAGTTGTAATTTTTTAACTATGTTTACAGATATTTATTCAGTTTCTTACAAGATGAGACGTCAGCTTTACAGACGTGTTTCTACTGCAATCATTTCGGTTTTACTTTGTGTTTCATTGATAAATCTTGTCCGTGCCCTTCTTTTTTATCCTGTTTTGTCAAAATCTGATTCAATGTCGCCCGCAATTTCTTCTAATAGCGTTGTCCTTGTTTCTCCTTTACTAAAAAAAACTGAAAGAGGTCAGGTAATGCTGATTAATTCTTCCGGTAGAGAAAATCATACATTTTTAGAAAAAACTCTGGATTTTTTCTGCCGTTTTGTTTCGGCTCAGCAGTATTCTGTTTTTAAAGGAAAAGAAATAAAACCTGCATTCCGCAGAGTTGTAGGTTTGCCTGGTGATACGATTTATATTTCAAATTATCTTGTTTATATAAAACCTGCTGGAAAAACGCAATTCCTTACAGAATTTGAACTTACAAAAATAAAATACACTCTTACACTGCCAGAAAATTCCGCAGGAACTGACAGTAAAATCGGCGCAATTGGAAATATGGAAAGCATTACTTTAGGCAATAATGAATATTTTGTCCTTGCAGATAATCGGCTCGAAGGTTTTGATTCCAGATTATGCGGACCTGTAAAAGCCGAATCCTTTGCCGGAAAAGCTTTGCTGATTTATTTTCCTTTTACAAATATAAAACTTTTCTAGCACGATGGATTTTTCTCTTTACATTCATATTCCGTTTTGCCGTCAAAAATGTGATTACTGTGATTTTTTTAGTGTTCCTTCCTCTAAAGGTTGTCTGGTGCCAGATAAAAATTATGTTGATGCAGTTCTTGCAGAATGTAATTTTTTAGTTCGTAAATATTCTGTTTCAAGATGGAAAACTGTTTATATCGGAGGAGGAACTCCGAGTCAGCTTGGAACAAAACTTCTTGTTCTGCTTGTTGAAGGAATAAAAGGGGCAGTAAAAGAAAAAAAAATCGACGAATTTACTGTTGAAATGAATCCGGAAGACATAACTGCTGAACTTTTAAAAGCTGCAGATTCTTGCGGAATTGACAGGATTTCCATGGGAATTCAAGCCTTAGACGATAAAGCTTTGACTTTGATTAACCGGCATTGTTC
>CAVKVK010000157.1:0-1296 GCA_963659855.1 Parabacteroides distasonis
TTGGCGCGCTTACAAAAATCAGTACGGAATTCAGCGTTTATCTCAGGCTTTTGCAAAAACAAAACGAGTTTGAAAACTGGCTGAAAAATCAGGAATTTACACCAGAAGAATACGAAACAAAGCTTAAAGCGTTTACAAAGCGTTACTGCAGGACGGAAAATATTTCTTCTGTGCCAGCGGATATTCAGATTTTAAACGATAAGCTTGCTAAACTTGAGGCGCTGAAAAAAAAGATTGATGCAGATTCTCAGAATTTAAAAATTCAGCAGGAAGAAAAAAGCAGGCTTGAGGCGATTTTTGCACAGTACAAAACTGACAAAACATCTAGTTTTGCAGATCAGGCGCTACAGATTCATAATAAACTTACGGAAATCAGGAATATTGAAAATCAGATTCTTTTTGAAAAAAAGAAAATTGAAGATTTTGAAAAAGACACTGCCAATGACATTGAATCTTTAAAAAATCTTACAAAGCCAGAAAAATCAGTTGATGTTTTACAGAATGAATTGTCGGTTGTTGCGGAACAGATTTCTTCTAAAAACAAAAATCTTGCCGACTGCCAGAAAATAATCAGCGATAATCTTTCAGACACAGAAAAAAAAGATGACATTGAAACGGAAATTGAGAGCCTTTCGATTGCAAAACGTGAAAAAACTGCCGAATACCAGATTTTTTCAAAAACTTTAGAGTTGCTTCAGAATGCAAAGGAAAATCTTGATGCAAATTACAGTGATCCGATGAAAAAGGGATTTGAAAAATATGTAAAAATGCTCGGCTCGTCCGTAAACCTGATTATAAATACAGATCTGGAAGTTTTAGTTGACGACAACGGCAAAACACACAAAAGCAATTTTCTTAGCGACGGCTACAAGGACATGGTAAATTTCTGTTCAAGAATGGCGCTTGTGGATTCGCTTTTTGAAAATGTTAAACCGCCGATAATTCTGGATGATCCTTTTGTAAATCTTGATGATGAAAAAGTTCCGAACGCACTGCATCTTGTAGAAGAAATTTCAAAGGAGAACCAGGTTATTTATTTTGCCTGCCACAAGAGCAGGGCGGTTTAGATTTTGTTTGGAAAATGAAGAATAAAAGGAGCAAAAAATATGAACTTAAATCTACTTTTAAAATCAATTTTTGACTATGACCCGGACGGCCCGAATATTCACCATTTGATGGCGGTGCATGGCTACAGCCGGCTTATCGCACAAATGGAAAACGTGGACGAACACACGCTTTTTATAACGGAAGTTGCAGCTTATCTTCATGACATTGGTGTAAAAATAAGCAAGGAAA
>CAVKVK010000157.1:1306-2231 GCA_963659855.1 Parabacteroides distasonis
GCCACAGCACCAGGAGGCGGAAGGACCAGCAATCGCGCGGAAACTTCTTGAACCGCTTTCTCTTTCTGACACAGACGTTGAGCGAATCTGCTTTATAATCGGCCACCACCACACATACAAGGCAATTGACGGTTTGGATTTTCAGATTCTTGTTGAAGCGGATTTTATCGTGAATGTAATGGAAGGCTACTGCAAGAGGGAAGCAGTTCCTTTAATGAAAGAAAATGTGTTTAAAACTGCAGGCGGAAAATATCTTTTAGAGCAGATGTTTGAAAAGTCTGCTCGTTAAAGAATTATAGATTTCAAGTTAAAAATTAACTATAATTTTTTTGTGAAAAAGTTTTTTTCTGTTTTTTTTGTTTTCTGCCTGTTTTGCATGCAGTTTTGTTTTGCGCGCGAACTTGCTTCTCGCGATTACAGTCATTCTCAGGATTATTCTGCTGAAGTTCCGCCTATTTTACAGGGAATCTGGCAGGGAAAAGACCGGCTTTTGCTTTTTGGTGGAAACAATGGAGCATTTGCCTGCGTTTTGCGTGTTTTTTATCAGTGGTATGATGATGTAGCCGGAGTAAGTGAACAGTATGCTCAAATTTCTTCCAGGGACAAAAATAATACAACTGCAGTTTTACCGGAAAATATTTTAATTGAATTTAAAACAATTTACGAAAATTCTTCAAAAACTGCTGGTGCCTTTGAATTAAAAATAAAATATCCTGCCTTAAAAGATTATGTTTATATTCCTGTTGCGGTTGTAAATGGTCAGATTTTTTTGAATTTTATGTTAAAAACTAATGTTGACAAAAATTCTTCTTTTGCGCTTATTGATTATTCTGCTGCGTCAGGAATTACAATTTCACCGCCTGTTATTAAAAAAGAACTTTTAAGTTTTTTTGTTAACGACGGCTCTTTTTATTCTGTGCGTTAT
>CAVKVK010000158.1:0-2190 GCA_963659855.1 Parabacteroides distasonis
GAATTGTAACGGCCACAAGTGCGCTAATTGCATTCATTGCAAGCCAGATTAAAGATTAAAAAAAATGGCTGATGTCCATAAAAAAAACATCCGGCAACGGGCGAATGCTTCCACGCCCCGCGCTGTTCTTGTGTTTTCATAACGGAGCATTTAACCCTCTGGGCCGTCGAAAGACGGTCTTTTTTTTATTCAAATAACTATAGGGATATGGCTGAATTAAAAAACATCAGAATCGCAATTTCAGGAATATACGACTACGCACTGGAAGAACTGCCGTCTTTGCAATTACCGCTACCAGGGCAAGGGGCACCAAACTGGGTAGAAAAAAAGAGAGTTTATAAAGTTTACAGGCCTGCAACAGTTCTGCAGGAGGCCTGTAATAAATTCAAATTACTACCACTTACGCACCACCACCCGCAACAACCAGTTGATGGTTCAAACTTTAGAGAACTTGCAGTCGGCTACACTGGAGAAAATCCGTTTATTGATTACCTGGAAGATAAAGGTGAAGTCGGGATCAGAAACACGCTTTTAATTTACGACGATGAAGCGCTAAACGCATACGACAATGGAGAAATTCAATTGTCGCCAGGGTACATCGCAGAGTTTGAATGGAACAAAGGCAAAACTGCAAAAGGTGAAGAATACGACATCGTCATGAAAAGAATACTCGAAGTAAACCACCTGGCTCTTTTACCGTGCGGAAGAGGCGGAAGCGATGCCGTAGTAATGGACTGCGCGGCAAAAGAAAAATCAATCTTTGAAATTGTGAACGGTTCAATTTTTGACCGTTTCAAATGACTATAAAGACATAGGAGAAAAACAGATGAAGACAGGATTATTCAGGGCAATCCGAAAACGGCTGAGCCTTACCCATGACAATGACATGGGCGCTTTCAGAGAAAAAATCGAACTGCTCGTATCGCAGAAAGACAAACTCTCTGATGACGAAATCGCGTCAAAAGTTGAAGAACTAAAAGGGCTTTGTGAAGATTTGCCAGACAGCGAAGACAAAGAAAAGCTCGGTCGCTTCCTTGATGATTTTAATAAAGTTAAGGAGCAGGACGCAAATGTGGCAAAGGAAGCTGCAAAACAAATTTCTGATCTTTTTGAAAAGCTAGACCTTCAGGCAATGCAGGACACTCCAGACGCAGAAGAAACTGGAGACAATGCGCCAGAAGAAACTGACGAAACAGTAGAAGAAGAATTTGAAAAAACTTCTGTCCCGGACGACAACGAAAAGCAGACGCTTGATAAAGATGATACTTCCGATAAGTACACTCTTGAAGAAGTCTATCAGTTTATTAAAAAACGTCTTGCAGAAGACGCAGAAACTGACGAAGACGAGCCTACAGACGATGACGGAGAGGAAGTCGAAGAATCACTCAAAGAAGAAGAAACGGAAGATGAGGACTGCGATGAAGATGAAATCGTATCGGACCACGCGCCTTTTATTCCTGTAAAAATGACAAAAGACCACGGCAGCAAAAACGCACTCGACATCTTGCTGGCAATGGCAAAGGGAGACAGATAAATGGACAAAAATCTTTCACTCGACATCGGGTTTAAAGGACAGTTAAAGCTCAATGCGCAGGCTGTACCTTTGCAGGAAGGCTACCTCAAACTCGGAGGTATTGTAGACGCAACAGAAACAAATGGGCTTAATTTTGGTCTTGTTGTTTCAGCTGACCCAGACACACCTGACAGTTTTACTAAAGGAAAAGCCAGCACAAATATTGTGCGCGGGGTTTGCGTTTTTGATGATGCAATCGCACAGAACGCACCAGCACACCCAGACAAATATCTCTGCGGTATGCCTTGTGCAGTTTTGAATCACGGCTTCATGTGGCTTGCAGACTGGGACACAGAAGACGAGGCAGAAATCGCCCCGACAATCGGTTGCAAAGTTGTTTATAACACCACGAGCGGTGTTATTGGATTTATTGCTTCAAGCGCGACCGTTCCGGACGGCTACGCTGAACTTTCAAACGCAGATGTTAGAAGCGTTGATGCAGATAACGGTGCTTTGATTTATCTTGATTAAGGACGGAATGAAATAATGAATATTCAGTGCCACAAAAGTTTTAAACATCTCGGCCGCGTAGCCGAATCAATTCTTAATGAAAACGGAAGGGCGAAATCTTACCTTTCAGACGCGACACTTTCAATCGGACCAGCAAACGACCCTGC
>CAVKVK010000159.1:0-2173 GCA_963659855.1 Parabacteroides distasonis
AAGGAGGACGCGCTGAAAAGATAAATTGATTTTAGAGTAAAATTGTGAAAGTTTTATTCCAAGAAGGATTCTTATGGTTGTGGACATGACAATTCAAAATGCAGACAATGCTCTTGTTCAGGCTTTAAAAAGCGTTTGCAAGTTGTATCCGGCTGTTAAAGTTTCAATTAAAAAACAGAATTCTCTTGCAGATGAATTAAAGGCAGAGCAAAAAGAAGTTTTGGAAAGTTACAAAAACGGAACTTTAAAAACTTATTCTTCTATGGAAGAATACGAAGTTGCACATGGTCTATAAAATCGCCACAATCACTGCTTTTAGAATAAGTTCGCACAACGAGCTGTTTTAAGGCGATTTATTCTTAATAATCAATTCTTCTTTTCAGCTAAACTATATGGCTGGAGCAAAATCTAATTTCATTCCTAAAATAATCCATTGCTGCTGGTTCGGAGGAAATCCGCTTCCTGAATTAGCTCAGAAGTGCATTGCCTCCTGGAAAAAGTTTCTTCCAGACTATGAAATAAAAGAATGGAATGAAGAAAATTATGACATCAGGAAAATTCCATATATAGCACAGGCTTATGACGCGAAAAAATACGCTTTTGTGAGCGACTATGCGCGCTTTGATATTTTGTATCAGCAGGGCGGATTGTATTTTGACACAGATGTTGAAGTTATAAAGCCGCTCGATGAAATTTTAAAACGCGGAGCGTTTGCTGGCGTTGAGAGAGCTGGCTCTCTCGCCGCCGGACTTGGCCTTGCAAGTCCGGCGGCGAGTCCTGTTTACAAAGAAATTCTCGATTCATACAAAAACAGCTCTTTTATAAAAGATGACGGCTCAATGGATTTGACGACCGTTGTAACCCGAGTTTCAGATATTTTTAAGAAGCATGGATTTACAGACAAAAACGAGATTCAGACTGTGGCAGGTGTAACAGTTTATCCAACGGAATATTTTTGTCCGAAAGATTATGTTAGTGGAAAAATAAATATAACAAGAAATACGCATACGATTCATTGGTATGATGGCAGCTGGCTTAGCCCTGTTGACTTAAAAGTGAACGCCTATATTCAAAAAACACTTTCAAAATATGGACAATCAAAAAAATCAACTTTTTTAATTGTCTTTTATAGGTTCATAAAATCTTTACAGTATTTTGGGCTTAATAAAAAGTTTGTGTCATATTGGAAATCTTTTTTAGTAAATAATGGAGATGTTTTGAAAAAATGAGTTCAATCCCCAAAATTTCAGTTTTAATACCAGTTTACAATGTTGAAAAATATATCCGCCGTTGTTTAGAGTCTTTATTAAAAAACACAATTATTGATGATTGCGAAATTATCATTGTAGACGACTGCTCGCCTGACAACTCTGTAAAAGTAATTGAAGAAGTTTTAAATGAATTTTCCAATATGAAAAAAATCGTGACGCTGCGCTCCCACTATTGTAATCGTGGGCTTGCAGCAGCGCGCAATACTGCACTGCTGCAAGCCCACGGAAAATATGTTATTTGCGTGGACAGTGATGATTGGGTGGAACCGAATTATTTAGAAAAACTTTATAATGGTGCGGTAAGAAATGATGCAGACGTAGTTATCTGTGATTTGATAATCGAAAGAGAAAATAGTTCGCAGATAGTAAAAGAAGTTCCTCAAAAACAAGATTATGTAAAAGGTCTGCTTTCAGGAAGCCTGCATGGCTGGCTTCCTGAAAAGTTGATTCGCCGATCACTTTTCATGAAGCATAAAATTTCATGGATTGAAGGGCTGAATATGTGCGAAGACCTTCTTCTTATGAGCAAGATTTTCTATGTTGCAAAAAAAATAGTTCATGTACCAGAGCCACTTTATCATTATGACTGCACAAATCAAAATTCGCTTACTTATGATTTAAATGAAAATAAAGTCTGGCAATTAAAACAGGTAATTAAAGAAATAGAAAAATTTCTTCCTGATGAATATTGCGAAATTTTAAAGGTTCAAAAAGCAAAAACAAAAATATGGATTTTAAAAGGTCAGAAGCATCCGTTAAAGAAAGATTATGAACTTTATAATTCAGAAAAACTTTCTGAGTGTAAATTAAATCCGCTTTCTTCAAGAGTATTTTTCTGGCTTTGTGAACATAAAATATTTTTTCTGGCAAAACTGATTATTTTGGTAAAAAAATAAAATGGC
>CAVKVK010000160.1:0-2086 GCA_963659855.1 Parabacteroides distasonis
CAAGCCGGTATTTTAGCCAGGCAAGACGCATTAAGGTAAATGACGTTCAGCTTCTTCTTGCTCAGGCGGCTCTTTTTTTAAGACGTGGAGATACAGGAGAAGCAATAAGGTATTATCTTGATGTTCAGGATCTGGAACCAGACAATAAGATTGCAAAAAAGGCTCTTGATTTTGTGCGTTCAAAAGGTGACTGGGAAACAATCGTAAGATGGAACGATACTGGAAAAATCGAAAAATTCTATCCGCCGTTGTCTGGTAAAAACGGACAAAAAACGCGGTTTGTTCTTTCCGCATTGGCAGGAATTTTAGTTGCCTTTGTCATTCTTTTTTTTGCAAAAACGAATGAATCAAAAGAAACAAACTTGCGTGCAGATTTAACTTCGCTTTCTTTGAATTCCTTAAAAAATGATGAACTGAAAGAAAAAGATTTATCTGGACAGGTTTATAAATTTATTCTTTCTGATAAAGAAATAAAAGAATCTTACGAAAAAGCAAGAAATTATTTTCAGAATTATAGGGATAATTCTTCTCGCGTAGAAATAAATAGAATTTTAAATTCAAATGCTTCTAAAGAAGTAAAAACAAAGGCTCAGATTCTTCTTACTTATCTTGAACAGCCGGGATTTGACACTCTTTCAGAAAAAACTGAAGAAAATTTTCCTTATTCGCAGGTTGCTCTGGAGCCGGTTTTGTATGAAAATTGCCGGGTTGCCTGGTCTGGAAGAATCAGTAATGCTCAGACTTCTGAAGAAAACTACACTTGTCTTCTTTTGGTTGGTTATGAAGATCAAAAAAGAGTTGACGGAATGGTAAAGGTTGAATTTTCTCCTCCTCCAGTTCCTGAAATTGAAGGGGAACGCAGTGTAAAAATTCTTGGAGAGATTCATGTTGAAAACGGAGAACTTGTACTTTCAGGACGTTCGGTTTATCAGCCTTTGCGAAAAAATTAAAAAAAATATAAAAATTCACAAAAAAAATGTGTAAAAAGTGAATTTCAGAGCCATATATAATAGTGGGAGGAAAAAAGGTGGCTAAAATGACAGAAACAAATCAGCCGGCAGATATGTCGGAAAAATTAAAAGCTCTTGAAGCTGCGCGCATTCAGATTGAAAAACAGTTTGGTGCCGGTGCTTTAATGAAGCTTGGAACTCAACCTGATGCTCAGGGGATTGATGTTGTTCCTTCCGGTTCAATTTTGCTTGATGAAGCACTTGGTGTTGGCGGTTATCCACGCGGAAGAATTATTGAAATGTACGGACCAGAAAGTTCTGGAAAAACGACTCTTGCCTTGCATGCAATTGCAGAAGCTCAAAAACTTGGTGGAATTGCAGCCTTTGTCGATGCTGAACATGCCCTCGATCCGATTTATGCCAAAAATCTTGGTGTAAACATTGATGAACTTTGGGTTTCTCAGCCAGACACAGGAGAGCAGGCTCTTGAAATTACTGAAAATCTTGTTCGTTCTGGAGCTGTTGACATTATCGTAGTTGACTCGGTTGCGGCCCTTACTCCTCAAAAAGAAATTGAAGGAGATATGGGAGACTCTGTAATGGGCTTGCAGGCTCGCCTTATGAGCCAGGCATTGAGAAAACTGACTGCGATTGTTAATAAAAGTAAGTGTATTATCGTATTTATTAACCAGATTCGTATGAAAATTGGTGTAATGTTTGGAAACCCGGAAACAACGACTGGTGGTAATGCTCTTAAATTTTATTCATCAGTCCGTCTTGAAATTCGCCGTATTGAATCTATTGATGGAAAAGGCGAAGAAGATGCTGTTGGTAACCGTGTCCGCGTAAAAGTTGTAAAAAACAAGGTTGCGCCTCCATTCCGCAAGGTTGAACTTGATATTTACTTTGGAAAAGGAATTTCTGCCACCGCCTCCCTTCTTGATTCTGCCGTAAAACACGGAATTATTGACAAACGTGGAGCCTGGTATACTCGTGGAGAAGAAAAAGTTGGTCAGGGCAAGGAAAATGCAATCAACTTTTTAATTCAAAATCCTGATTATGCTAAACAGATTGAAGCTCAGATTCGTGCAGAATTATTTCCGGGGCAGATCCTGAAAACTAAGGAAGGAGTTCCG
>CAVKVK010000161.1:0-2040 GCA_963659855.1 Parabacteroides distasonis
GTTTACTATTATTTCAATAAAATAAACGGACACTGGCAGCTTCATTTACCGGAAATTGAAAACTAGACTGTAAAAATTAAAGAATTGCTTTTTATAAATTATTTTTTTATAATCAGTGATATTTGTACAAAAAGGTGCCGACTATTTAGAATATACCAAGGGGGATTATTCAATGAAATCTATTAAATATGTTGCAGTTACAATTCTTGCTGCCACATTTGCATTTTCTCTAAATGCTCAGACAAGTGCAGACAACGAATCAAATGTAGAAAATGAATACTTGAGCAGCATCGAAGACGTTGTTATTACAGAACTTGCAACATCGGAAGAAAGAGACAATAAACTTGTAGCTTTACAGTATCTTGAAAACGCAGTAAACGAAGGTCGCGTAACTCCAGATATGATGAAGGCACTTGACGGTCTTGCAGGTGAAGGAATTTCCAGCCAGACAAGAACAAATGGTCGTCTCATGAATAACTTCCCGGACATTCGTGCAAAAGCCTGTGATATTCTTGCAAACGTAAAAACAGAAGAATCTAAAAATACACTTGTAAAAGTTGCACTTGCAGACAATGAACCAATGGTAATTACAGCTGCTGTACGTTCCCTTGGAGAAATTGGTCTGAACGACAATGATGAAGTTTCAGAAACAATTGCCTGGGCACAGAAGAAAAATGCAGTTCTTAATCCTACTTCTTCTCTCGCACTTGAAGTTTTAATTGCTTATGAAAAAATTGCAGACAAAGTAGAAAACAAAGGTCCGATGATTCAGGCAGTTGGACAGATTGCAACAAATTATCGTTATGTAACCCCGGTTCGCACTCGTGCACACGATTTGCTAAAAACCCTTCAGGGAAATTCATCTTCCAGCAAAAAAAGCAGTGATGCAAAATAAAACACTTTTATAAGACAAAAAAAAGGCACTTCTAATAACTTAGAAATGCCTTTTTTTATATCTAAAAACTTCGAGGGATACGGGATTTGAACACGCAACCTTCGGCTCCGGAGGCCGACACTCTATCCAGTTGAGCTAATCCCTCAAATATTTCTAAAAAAGATATTGATTTAGAAAACAATTGTCAACAGAATATATAGAACACAATTAAAGCTTTTATTTAACCCTTTGTACCGTTCAGTTTTTCGGAGGTAAAAATGCAGCCAATAATACTAGCTTCCTCTTCGCCACGAAGACAAGAAATATTAAAACTGTTAAACATTCCTTTTCAGGTTGTTATTCCTAATTATGAAGAAGAATATCCAGAAGATATTGAAGTTGAAAAAATTCCAGAATACCTTGCAACAAGAAAAGTAGATGCAGTTGCTCGTTCAGCACCAGCAGGAATTGAATATCCATGGATTTTGGGAGCCGACACCCTCATAATCAAAGGAAAAAAGATATTCGGAAAACCAAAAGACACAGAAGAAGCTTTTAATTATTTAAAGGAACTACAGGGAACAACTCACAAGGTTATTACAGGATTGGCTCTTTTTAACAGCGAACTTCATTACGTTGCAAACCGTTCATCCGTAACAGAAGTAACATTTGCAAAGATGAGTGACCAGGAAATTTCAAAATACATAAGCACAGGTGAATGGCATGGAGTTGCTGGCGGATACAGAATTCAAGGTTTTGCGAGCTGCTTTATTTCAAAAATAAAAGGAACAAACAGTGGCGTTGTCGGCTTGCCCATTTATGAACTTTATGATATGTTGAAAGAACAGAATTATTCAATTTTTGACTAGTTCTGCCGGGACTTACGAAGGACCGTAGGTTTTTATTCGTAAGCTCGTAAATATTCCGGACGCATTTTTATGCGCCACGAGAAACAGAGTTCGGTGGAAAAAATTCAATCTGTTGATTTTTTCCGGTGAAGGAGACACTTTATGGCAGTTGTAACCATGAAGAGTTTGCTTGAATCAGGTGTACACTTTGGTCACCAGGTTAAGCGTTGGGATCCACGTATGAAGAAGTATATCTTCGCACAGCGCAATGGAATCCACATCATCGATTTACAGAAAACAATCGGTGCAATCAAAGAC
>CAVKVK010000162.1:0-1103 GCA_963659855.1 Parabacteroides distasonis
ACTCCTCCTAGAGTATCATATTTTCAGCCATTTACACACTTTATTTTACAGGGTCGGTTAAGATAAAAAAAAAGACTGTCCTGTTAACTATTGTAAAGGACAGTCTTTGTTGTTTTTTAGTAAAACTAGAAGTTCTTGAGAGTTTCGCCTTCAAGATCAATTGCTTTACCAAAGTCATCTGTTGCAAATCCTGCTGCAGACTTAACGATTGTGTTGTTGTTAAATTCGAGGTTTGCTACGAGAGTCTTATCTTTTGCTACCATTGCATAAAAACCAAGACGAGCTTGAGCTACTGTAAATGCGCTCAAAGCTGGTGCGGTCTTATTGTCGTAAGACTGTGCAGTAAAATCTGAATAATGCAAAGTTTTTTCAGTTCCACCTGTTGCAGATTCTGAAGCCTTAAATGTTAATTTGTAACCATCAATTCCTGCTTTAGTTGCAGCGGAATAGTTGTCCGATGTTACTTCTGTGTTAGAACTTCCGTAGATTGCAGCCATGTCAACGTAAACTGTAAATTTGTCATCTGTTAAAGTGTAAGAGCCACTTGGTAAAGCAGTCCAGGCATTTACAGCTACGTATTCATAAGCTGTGTTTGAGCTGTTGTCTACGTCAAAGTCGTTTGCATTTGAGTTACAGTATGTTGACTGAACTCCTGTGTAGTAAGAAATAAAATACTGTGGAGTTGTTCCGTAAAGGCGGAAGCCTGCGAGATAGAAGCTGTAAGGTTTGTCTGCTGTTCCAGAACCTGTAAGACCAAATATATATATGCAGCGTTGTTTCCACCGTCTGTAGTTGTTACATTGCCGTTTGAAGAATTTGATGTAGAACCAACTTTTGTACTTTTTGTAGTACGATCAATTGTAATAGTTGCATCAGCAGAAAGGTGGTTTGTATGAGTAACATTCCACTGTCTTGAATATTCAATAGCATTACCGTCAGAGTCTTTAAGACTGCCGTCATTAGTAAAACTGATAGAATAACCGTCGAGATTGTTGTTTTCATCTTCGTCTTTGCAGGCAGTAAATCCAAACACAAGAGTTGCGATTAGTGCGCTACCAAAAAGGAGGTTTTTCCAGATTTTACTGATAAATGCCTCGAGCCCA
>CAVKVK010000162.1:1113-2025 GCA_963659855.1 Parabacteroides distasonis
GTGTAAACTAAAAAACGGTAGAGCGTTCCGGCGGAAACTCCGACAAAACTTGCAATTTTTTGTTTCTCATTTCCTGCCTTTAAAAATGTGTCAATTTCTTTAATTTTAGAAACACATTTTTTATTCAATTGGCCTCGCTTTCCTTTAATTCTTCCAAGATGCTTTCCGGCAGCCTTTCTTGCAGCAAGAGCTTCTTTTGTACGCTGACTTATAAGATTGCGTTCAATTTCGGCAGAAAGTCCAAAAGCAAAAGCCAAAACCTTTGATTGAATTCCATTGTCGAGAGTAAAATTTTCTTTTACAGTTTGCAGCCTGCATTTTTTAGCCATACAGATATTCAATATTTCCATAATCATAAAAAAATTACGCCCCAACCGCGAAAGTTCTGCACAGATTATAGAATCTTTGTCCGAGATTTTTTCGAGAAGCAGGCCAAGCCTTCGTTTTGTAAAATTTTTTGTTCCGCTGATAGTTTCTTCAATCCAGCCGTCAATCTGAGTGTTGTGAGCCTTGCACCATTTAGAAATTTCAAAACGTTGATTTTCAACTGTCTGCCTGTCCGTGCTCACTCGGATATATCCATAATTCATAAGTTTCTCCTGTTTTTGTAGGTTGATTTATAAAAGAGCTTTAGTATGAAAAATAAAACTTGCAATATCAAATTGAACTGTTTTTTCTTAGTTGAATTTTAAAGTGCTTTTAGAAAAAAACATTCAGAATGTTAAAATGTTGTTAGAACTGACTTACTAATGTAACGTTTTATGGATTTTATAATTTTGTTGGATTATATTTTGTTTATATCACTTGCCTTTTAAAAGGCAAAACTTTAAGGAGTTTAAATATGAAACTTTCAAAGGTCCTTTTTGGTAGCGCAATGCTTGCTGTGCTTGCATTTGGTTTTATGTCGTGCAA